>JAQWKP010000020.1 GCA_029247785.1 Novosphingobium sp. | reverse complement strand
GTCGTCAGCTAAGGTTGTTGGATTGACCACGCGACCGGGCGGAACCGGCAAATCGACAAGGCCCTGCAAATCGCGGACGTTCGCCGCTGATGCTGAGCTTGCCATACAGGCTGACATCGCTCGCGCTGCACTCCTCATTTGCGAGGATCGGCGCAGTTACAGCTAGCGTCCCGGCAAACCCGTCTTGCAGTCGCCCCGAACCTTCCGTCTTGATCCCCACCGGGCCAAAATCGCACTCAATGAGGCCCCTTCCGTCTTGGATGACGAGGTCGAGATCCGGCAGCACGAATGGCTCTTCACTTTCGCTGAAAATCACGGAATCGAGACTGCCGAAACTTAGCTTGCCTTCCCTGTAACTGCCGAAAAGGCGTGGCTTCACCAAGGTGACGTGGCCGAATCGCGGCAATCCGAAGCGCATCACCGTCTTTACTTCGACCCGCTCGATTGTGAGGTCGGGCCGCGCGGGATCGCCGATCACCACCTGCTCCAACACCTGGCGCGCTGTGCCGATCTCCTTGATCTTATAGCGCGCCGGAATGCCGAGGCTGTCAAGCTGGCTCGCGATGAGGTTATCTGCAACCTGCTCCCGGTTCAGCCAACCCAGACCGGCCACAAGGAGCAGCACCGCGAGGAGAAAGAGCAGGGGTAGCTTCCACCACTTCCTGGCGCCAGACAGCGACATGGCGTCGCTGACTTCTTCTTCCGCTTCAGGCGTGTGTTCGTCTTCGTCTAGCGGCATCGGGCCACCCACTTGCGCTCCCATCCCGATAAAGGCAATGCTGCTCGTCAATATGCTGGCTTGAGCGGAAGAATGGCAGGCGAAAGCTGAACGGGAAGGGAACGGTCATGGGTTTGCGTGCTCTCGCTGCCGCCATGCTGGCAGGGCTGGCCCTCGCCGGATGCAGCGACAGCCCTGACCGCGCTTCAAATGTCGCGGACGGCAAGGAGCAGGGTGCCGAAGCCAACTGGCTCGGCCGCATGGGCGACGAGAGTGCCCCCGCATTTAGCCGCCTCGACGAGATCGACGCCGACACTATCGCCCGGCTTGGCCTCGAATTCTTCGTCGACCTGCCCGGCGAGACCACGCTTGAGGGGACCCCGATCGCAGTCGACGGGACGGTCTATTTCACCGGTACCCATGCGACAGTCTATGCCGTGGATGGCAAGACCGGTGCCACAAAATGGAAATATGACCCCAGGACCTGGAAGTTCAATCCGTCCAAGCTGGTCCTCAATTTCGCTGCAAGTCGCGGCCTTGCTTTTGCAGATGGCAGGATTTTCATCGCTGCTTTCGACGGCAGGCTGATTGCGCTCGACGCTGACACCGGCAAGCAATTGTGGAACGCCGAGACCGTTACGCGAGACTCAACGCAATGGATAACTGGTGCGCCTTATACATTCGGCGACAAGGTCATCGTCGGCCAATCCGGTGCCGATATGGGTGTGCGTGGCTATGTCACAGCCTATGACCAGAAGACAGGCGAACAGGCCTGGCGGTTCTATCCCGTCCCCGGCAGCCCCGAGGAAAATGCGGGCGACCTGCTGATGGAGCGAGCCGCGGCGACCTGGTACGGCGAATGGTGGAAAGGCAAGACCGGCGGCGGCCCCTGGGGGCCGGTCGCGTTCGATGCCGAACTCAATCTTGTCTATATCGGTAGCGCCAACCCCGGTCAGGTCGACACCCAGACGATCGGCCAGCACGACGGCGACCAGCTATTTGCCTCGTCAATCATCGCGCTCGATGCCGATAGCGGAGCCTATCGCTGGCACTACCAGGTCAATCCGCGCGATGCCTGGGACTACGGATCGAATACGCAGATCACCCTGGCCGAGCTGAATATCGGCGACGCGCCACGCAAGGTGCTGATGCAAGCCCCCAAGAACGGTTTTCTCTATGTGATAGACCGAGAGGACGGCGAATTCATCTCGGCGGGCAAGATCGTCAAGGTGACCTGGGCCGAGCGTATCCATCCCTCAACCGGTCGGCCCGTCGAGGCGGCCAATATCCGGTTCCAGAAAGGCGATGTCGTCATCTGGCCCAACCCGACCGGTGGGCATAACTGGCACAGCCAGTCCTTCAGCCCCAAGACTGGCCTGATCTACATCCCGGCGATGCATAATGGCGTGCGCTATTCGAAGGACCGCATCGAGGGCGGGGTCTTTGTCAACAATACCTGGGTCGGCAGTGAATGGGCCGATGAGCGCGACGGCAAGGGCTCGCTTCTCGCCTGGGACCCGGTCGCCCAACAGGAAGTGTGGCGCGTGATGCATGACAACATCTGGAATGGCGGGGTAATGTCGACAGCCGGCAATCTCGTCTTCCAGGGCACCGCCTATGGCAAATTCAACGCGCATGACGCACTGAGCGGTGAAGTGGTGTGGAGCTATGATGCCGGGCTGGGGATCATTGGCGCACCGATGAGCTATGCCGTTGGCACAAAGCAATATGTCGCGATTCTGGTGGGCTGGGGCGGCTCTGCATCGGTTGGTAGCGATGTGATGAATGTCGGCTGGAAATATGGCGCGAACACGCGGCGCCTGTTGGTCTTTGCGCTGGACGGCGAGGCCGTACTGCCGGACGAACCGGGACCTTCCGGCACGATCGAACCAGTGGACGAGCCAAATTTTACCATCGATGCCGCCAAGGCCGAAGCCGGCAAAACGCTGTTTCTCTATTGCATGCTGTGCCACGGCCGCGACGTCATATCGGCCGGATCACCTGGACCGGACCTGCGCGAATCCGCTCTCGCGCTCGATCCAGAAGTTTTCCGCGACATCGTCAAGCAGGGTTCGCTGATCGAAACAGGCATGCCTCGCTATGACTTCCTCACAGACGAGCAGGTGACGCAGCTTTATCACTATGTCCGCCAGGAAGCGCGGCGGGCCAAAGACACATCGCGTGAGTGAGACCCCAGACAACAAGAGCGCTAAAGCCGGCCAGGATGCCAGCGGCCACCGCGCGCGGCTGAGGAAGCGGCTGCTCGATGGCGGCGCAGAAGCGCTCGCCGATCACGAAGTGATCGAATATCTGCTGATGACGGCAATTCCGCGCCGCGACACCAAGCCAATCGCCCGCGCTCTGATCAAGCGCTTCGGTTCGCTGGCAGGCGTCCTCAATGCCGATCCCAAGTCACTCGCCGCCCATCCCGGAATGGGCGAGACCAGCGCCGCTGCACTCAAGATTGTCGCGCTGGCCACCCGCCGTCTTGCCCGCCAGCAGGCGCGTGAGCAGCCGGTGCTCGGCAGCTGGCAGGCGCTGATCGACTATCTCACCATCGACATGGCCCATCTCACTGTCGAGCGGGTGCGGGTACTTTATCTCAACGCACAGAACATGCTGATCCATGACGAGCATGTCTGCGACGGGTCGATCGACGAGGCTGCGATCCATCCACGCGAGGTGATCCGCCGCGGCCTTGATCTTGGCGCAACCGCGCTGATCGTGGTCCACAACCACCCTTCCGGCTCGCCCGAACCCAGCCGCGCAGACATCGAGATTACCAACCGCATCGCCGAGGCAGGACGACTGCTCGGCATCACGGTCCACGATCACGTCATCATCGGCCGCGAGGGGCATGTCT
>JAQWKP010000013.1 GCA_029247785.1 Novosphingobium sp. | reverse complement strand
CAGGGGCCTGGGACGCGCCTATGCGCTGCTTCTCGCATCGCGCGGTGCCAAGATCGTGGTCAACGATCCCGGCGTTACTCGCCATGGTGACAATACCACTGAGATCCCCGCCGAGGATGTCGCCAACGAGATCAAGGCAGCGGGCGGCGATGCGGTTGCCAATCTCGATTCGGTCGCATCCCCCGAGGGCGGACAGGGGATCGTCGATGCTGCGATCAGCAATTTCGGCCAGATCGACATCGTCATCAACAATGCCGGCATCAATGTGAACGGGCCGTTCCGCGACTATGACTGGGACCAGTTCATGACGACCTTCGACGTACATGTTGGCGGCGCATTCCATGTCACTCGCGCCGCATTTCCGCATATGTGCGACGCAGGCTATGGGCGGATCGTCATGACCTCATCGATCGCCGGGCTGTACACCAGCGCGACCAACCTCGCCTATTCGGTCAGCAAGGCCGGACTGATGGCCTTTTCCAACGTGGTAGCGATCGAAGGCGCAGAACACGGCGTGAAGAGCAATGCGATCATCCCGTCTGCCGTGACTCGCCTGTCCGAAGGGATCGATACCTCGAATTTCCCGGTGATGACGCCCGAACAGGTCGCGCCGACCGTCGGCTGGCTCGTCCACGAAAGCTGCACTGCCAGTGGCGAAATGTTCGTGCCGCTCGCGGGCCGCGTCGCTAAGGCCTACGTCGCCGAGACCCGCGGTGCGTTCCAGAACGACTGGACCATCGAGGATGTCGCCGGGCGCCTCGCCGAAATCGAGGATCGCAGCAAGGATGTGATCTTCCCGCCCTTTCCCACCGGCTTTTTCAATCATCTCGATTACAGCTTCAAGATGGCTCGAGGCGAGTAAGCGCGCGTGGCAGTGCTTTCCGGGCTGCGGGTCATCGAGCTCGCCGAGAGTGTCGCGGGCGAATACTGCGGCAAGCTGCTATCCGATTTCGGTGCCGAATTGATCAAGATCGAACGGCCCAGCACCGGTAGCCCAACCCGCTCGCTCGCCCCGATCCTGGAGGGTAAGGACGGACAGCGCGAGAGCGGGTTGTTCGCCTTTCTCAACACCAACAAGCAGTCGATCACGCTCGATCTCGACACCGCCGAAGGGCTCAAGCAGGCGCGCGCGCTGATCGGCTCGGCAGCGGCGGTGATCGACGATCACCTCGATCGCTGGCTGGAAAGCCATGGTTTTGACCGGGCCGGATTTCTCACCACCTTCCCGCAGACCGTGTTCTGCTCTGTCACACCTTTCGGCCTTGGCGCGCCGTCTGATTTCGCGTCTGCGACAAGCCTGAGCGCGATGCATGCCAGCGGTTGGGGCTATCATCTCGCCCCGCTAGACGGTCCGCCAAGGCCGCCGCTCAAGGGACCGGGCAGGTTCCTCGCCGATTTCGACGGCGGGTTGGATGCGGCGATCGGCTTGATGGCCGCGCTGGTAGGACGCGAGCGGACTGGTCTGGGCGAGTGGCTCGATACATCGTGCCAGGCCGCGCTGGTTGGCCGGGCAGACCACATCGTTGGCCGCCTGTTGGGCGGAGGACTGGAACCAAGCCCGTCGCGCGAAGTCTATGCAAGGCGCGAACCGACCGGCGCCTATCGCTGCGCCGATGGCGATATCCATCTCTACATAACTCCAGTCCATTGGGACAGTATCCAGGAGCTATTGGGCAATCCGGAATGGGCGAAGACATTCCCGCCCGGCTGGCTATTCGACACGACGGCGGAGCTGGTCACCGAGTTCCGCGAGAGGTTT
This sequence comes from Novosphingobium sp., assembly GCA_029247785.1. Taxonomy (GTDB): domain Bacteria; phylum Pseudomonadota; class Alphaproteobacteria; order Sphingomonadales; family Sphingomonadaceae; genus Novosphingobium. Next base: position 12,675 of record JAQWKP010000013.1, on the reverse strand, counting down.
TCAGCCTGGATTGCCGACAAAGCCCGCGACAAATTATGCGAGGATGCTCAGCAGCTAGACATCCCGATTGTCGCCGCCAATGGCCCGAAAGACCTGGCAAATTCAGCTCAGCTCAAGGTGAGAGGATTCTTTCAGGAGTTGGAACACCCAGTTCTCGGACCGGCCAGCTATCCCACCGTTGCCTATAAGTTGAGCGCAACACCGGCGCGGCTGATCACGCCCGCGCCCTCGCTGGGCCAGCACAATGGCCTGCCCGAACAGGCCACCAATGCGCCACCACTTGGCCACCTGCAGGCCACCGAAGCCAAGGGCCCGCTCGCCGGAATCCGAATTCTCGCTCTCACCAAGGTCTGGGCCGGTCCTTTCGCGGTCAAATTGCTCGCATTCCTCGGCGCCGAAGTTATCAAGGTGGAGAGCACCAAGACGCTCGATTCGATGCGCACTTTCCTGTCGGACGATATCGACCGGGTGCCGATCTTCCAGAGCCTCAGCCCGCAGATGAAAAGCGTGGCGATCGACATGAAGTCGCAAGCCGGCATGAGGCATTTGCACTCGCTGATCGGCCTGAGCGATGTCGTGATTGACAACCTGCGCCCTGGCGCGATGGCGCGGATGGGCCTGGACTACGAAGGCCTTCGCGCGATCCGCGAGGACATTGTCGCGGTGTCGCTCAAGATGAATGGCGGCGAAGGACCGCTGGCCCACCAGACCGGCTATGCCCCCAGCTTCGCGGCGCTTTCCGGGATGAACGGGCTGCTTGGCTATGAGGGTGAGACGCCGCTCGGCATGCACCAGTTCTATGGCGATACCACGGCGGGCGCTGCCATCGCCCTTGGTACGCTTGCCGCACTGATGCACCGCCAACGCAGCGGAGAAGGACAGTTCGTCGATGTCTCGGCAGTTGAGGCCATATCCAGCGCGATCGGAGACTCTCTGCTGGCCTATAGTCTCACCGGCGAGACCCCCAGGAACGACGGAAACCGCAATCCCGACATGGCTCCGCATGGCACTTTCCCGTGCCAGAATGGCGAATGGATCGCGATCGCGGTTGACAGTGAACCGGGCTGGAAGGCTCTGTGCCACACGCTCAGCGTGACGGAGCTGGCCAATGATCTGCGCTTTGCAAGTCATGCGGCGAGGCAGGAGAATCTCGCAGCGCTCGACGCCGAGCTGGCGCGGCTGACGTCCTCACGTCGCGCTGCTGCTCTCGCCGCGCAATTGCGGCAGGCCGGAGTTGCCGCCGTTCACAGCCTCAGCTCGCTCGACCTGATCGCCGACGAACAGCTGTGGCAACGCGAAGCCTTCACCACGGTGGAGACCTCCTGGGGCGAGAGTCGGCCGATCGTCGGCGCACCCTGGCGCTTTGCCCGTACCGGCCTCACGATCGAGCAAGGCGCGCCCGATCTGGGCGAGCACAACGCTTATGCATATTGCGAATTGCTCGGCCTGTCAGAGGCGGAATTACAGACGCTGGTGGATGAAGGCGTGGCTGTTTAGGGCTTCTCCAGCGGTTCCGGCCCGGCCGTGCCCATATATTCCGCCAGGGTCTTGTGGAACTGGATCACAGCCAGTTCCTGAACCGGGCTCGGGCGCGTCCCCTGGAACCCGCGGGACTTCATGCCCTGCTGAACCTTGGGCATGTTGTGGAAGTCCTGGCTAAGGATCTTGCGCCACTTTTCCTCGGTAGAGTCGGGCTGATGTACCCAATCGGTCTTCGGCTCCTCACCTTCGGGAAAACGCTCGATCACATAGACCTCGAAAATGCAGCTATTGGGATCATAGCCATTGGGCCGCGCCCGGTAGCACAATGCAAAGGTGATACCCGGCAGGATCACGGTGTTGGGAAAGACGTGCCAGTCGATCCCGGTCTCGATCTGGTGAGCAGGCTCAATCTCCGGCCAGATCACGCCGCGGGCCGCATCTTCCGTCTTGGCGGTGGTCATCAGATGGGTGGTAACGTCTTCCATCGAAGCGCCGTCGGGTAGCTCATCCTTGAGGCGGCGCGCCACGCCCAGGATGGTCTCGGTGGTCGTCGCATTGACCGTTTCCATCAAATAATCGAGCTGCTCGAAAGTGGCGACGCGCGGATCCTGGTCTTCCGATCCTGCCGCGCCGCTCAGCCCGGTGCTGGTATAGCTCGGGCCACCGCGCAGGCCGGTGAAACCGTGCCAGGCATGCTTGCCCTCGGAACGGCACCAGCACAGGTTCTCGCCCCATTCGATCAGTTCAGGATGCGTGCCGAGGACGTGGTAGCTTTCGATAAAGGCTTCCAGCGCGGTCTTCCAATTGCACGGGAACACCAGCCACTGCCTCCAGCGATAGCGCATTTTTTCCATTTCATAGGGCCCAAGCATGCGGATGACGGGAGCAAGATAGTCTTCCAGCGGCTCGGCCTCAGGGTCCATGCAGACCCACACCCAACCACCCCATTCGCGCAGCCGTACTTCGGGCAGGCCCGCGTTCGCCTGGGTGAGGCAGCCCGACCAGTCCTCTTCATCGAGCACGCGCGTGCATTCGCCGTCGATATTCCAGCTCCAGCCGTGAAAGTTGCAGAAGAACTGGTTGGTGTGGCCGCTGCCCTCGGTCAGCCGGCGACCGCGATGCTGGCAGACATTGTAGAAAGCACGGATCCTATCGGATGCGGTGCGCACGACGATGATCGATTCGTCGAGAATGTCGTATGTGACATAGTCGCCGATCTCCTTGAGGTCTTCGCTGCGACAGGCCGCCTGCCACACCTTGCCCCACAGCTTGTCGTCCTCGGCGCGGGCATAGTCTTCGGACATGTATGGCTCGACCGGGATGATCACCGGCTGGCTTTGCGTGCTGACTTCACTGACGACGTTCATGGCTTCTCTCCGAAACAGGCAAGACTCGCGCCAGTCCTGCGCATGTCCTCTGATTGGCAGGGTAAAATGCAATTTGATAATTGCAATATCCCGGCACCGCGCGCAGTCTTTCGTATCATACTGAGTCAGAGGGGAGCGCAGGATGGTGGACGACAAGAATTATGGACCCGTCGAGATACTTGTCGACGACCGGCAGTTCACCGAATCGCCGCGCTGGCATGACGGCGCGTTCTGGTTTTCCGACATTGGCTCCGGTCACGTCAGTCGGGTCAGCATAGACGGCGAGCTCGAAATCATCCTGTTCGGAATGCTTGGCCCATCCGGTCTCGGCTGGACCAGGGAAGGCGACATGCTACTCGCCACACTGTTCGATTCGACGATCTGGCGCGTCGGTCCGGACCGAAAACCGCAACCGCTAGCCACTCCCGCCCAACACGGCACGCTCGGCACCAACGATATGGTGACAGCCGGCTCGCGCAGCTATGTCACCTGCTCCGGCTATGTTCTCGAACCGGGTGACGATGGTTCCAACATCGACCACACCGATGACTGCATCCTGTTGGTCGAGCACGAGACTGGCGAAGTCCGTAAGGTCGCCGAAAAGCTGATGATGCCCAATGGCATCGCCATTTCGCCTGATGGCAAGACTCTTACCGTCTCCGAACTCTTCGCCGCCCGCATCTTGCGATACGATATCCAGCCTGACGGCAGCCTCGCCAATCACCGCATATTTCTGGAGCCCGGCTATATGGTCGACGGACTGTGCCTGGATGCCGAGGGAGGCATGTGGTTTGGCGGCAGCGCCACCGCCGATCGTTTCCAGCGCGTCGATGCCGAGGGCAATCCGGCAGGCCATGTGCCAATCGAAGGCTTCACCTGCATCGCCCCGATGCTGGGCGGGCCCGACGGTCGCACCCTGCTGCTATGCGCGAACCATATCGACGAGCCGCAGGACATCCTCTCCGGCAAGGCCCGTGCCCGCATCCTGACCGTAAGGGTCGATGTGTCCGCCGCAGCCGAGGCGCAGCAGGCGGGGTAGCGGGATTACTGCCCCGTTTCCCTCGCAAACACACTTTCGAGGACGCGGGACATCACCGTGCTGCCATCGTCGAAAAACTGTTTGGCGCGCATGTCAGGCGGCAGGAATTTAAAACCGCGCACGCAATTGATGTCGAGCCGGAACATCGCGAGCACCTCGTGCCAACCAAGCTGATCTGCTGCAAATCCGGTGAATTTCTCCCACTTTTCGATCACTTCGTCGCGCGTGCCGATACCGGGAAGCGGTTCGAAGCCGAAGCCGTCGATGAAATATTCCTCCATCACCAGCCAATGCGCCAGATCGAGCTGCGGACCCGCCAGGGTGATCGTGTCCCAGTCGATGATCGCAGCGCATTGGAAGTTCTGGAATATCATGTTGCCAATGCGGCAATCGCCCCAGGACAGGGCCGTATCGCGCCGCGACGGCATGTTAGCCCAAAGCCATTCATTGACCCGCTGCAACAGCGGATCGTCCACGCCATCGCAGGCCCAGTGCATCGCATCGGTCCAGTGGCGCAAGTTCTCTTCCATCCCGCTTTCGCCCGGCCTCAGCTCGACGATTTGTGGCATTTGCGAGACATCGACCTTAGGGATCCGGCACGCCGCTTCCAGACCGCTCAGCCAGATGCTGCGACGTTGCTCCGGCAAGGCGTCAAAGACATAACCGGCGGTGTGATAGGGCGGGTTATCGGGCGGAACTTCGCCTTCCACCATTGCCATCAGCCAGAAAGGTTGGCCCAGCACGGCAGCATCTGGCTCGTAAAATTCAATTTCCGGGACGGGCACATCGGTATGGGCGCCAAGATGGGTGATCAGCCGGCATTGCTCATCGAAATTCTCGCGCAGAAACATGCAGGATTCGCCCGGCTTGACCCGCAGCACATACTTCTCGCGCCGCGTCTCACCGCCACTGCGGATATCGGCGGTGATGAAATAATTCTCGCTCGACCCGCCATTGGTTGTCGGCCGCCCCAGCGAAACGATTTCGACTGCGCTGGCATCCGCAATCTGCTTCGCGAGCCATTCGGACAGCACTGGCCCGGTCTGCTCAAGGCTGCGCCCTTCCGAAGAATCGGCCAGAGTGACGACCGTGCGCGAGACCGAATCAGAGGTTTCGTTCGACATCGGCAATCGCTTCCTCAACCAACTCCATGATCTTGAGCGCGATCCGCTCGGATGTGACCATCATCGGCGAAACGCGGATGGTAGTGTGCACTACCGAGGGCCAAACACCGCGCGCCACGCACGCCTTGAATACGGCGGTGGCGACATCGGGCGAAGGCTCCCCAGTGACCGGATCGACGAATTCGAAGGCGAGCTGCATGCCGCGCCCTTGGGCGACATCGACAGCAGGGTGGCGCTCGACGATGCCATTCATGAAGGCGAGACATGCCGCGCCGGTGCTGGCGCAATGCGCGGTGAGATTGTCGCGCAAGATGATATCGACCGAGGCCAGCGCAGCGGCGCAGGCAACCGGCTGGCCACCATGGGTACTGCTCTGCCCGTCAGTATAGAGCTTCTCATGATACTCCTCGCGGCAGGCGACAACGGTGATCGGATAGCCATTGCCCAGGGTCTTTCCAAAGAAGATCACGTCGGGAACCACACCCTCATGATCGCCGGCCCACATCGCACCGGTTCGGCCAAGCCCGGTGGCATGCTCGTCGAAGATCAGCAGCGCGCCCGTGCGGTCGGCAATATCGCGCAGGCCCCGCAGATAGCCTGGCGGAAACACGCGCGCGCCGCTGCCATTGGTGATCGGCTCAGCGATGATCCCGGCAAGCGCGCCATGACTGTTCGACTGGATCGCGCGTTCAAGATAGTCGACACAATGTAGACCGCAGGTTTCCGGCTCCAGCCCGAATTCGCAGCGGTGACACCAGGCATTGGGGAACGTGTGGAATCCGCCTAGCCGGGGTCCGCTCATGATATTGCCCCAGGCGGTCGACATCGCGCCGGTAGTGCGTCCATGGTAGTCGCCGTAGAATGAGATGAATTCGTGGCCGCCAGTGATCGCGCGCGCCACCCGCATCGCCCCTTCAGCGGCCTCGGTGCCGCTTGAATAGAAGGCGAAGCGATTGAGATCGCCTGGCGTGATCTCGGCCAACTTTTCCATCAGCTCGGCGCGGACGTCATTGGGATTGTTGCGCAGGTGCATGACCCGGCGGATCTGGCCCTCCACCGCTGTAATGACCTCGGGATTGGCGTGGCCCAGCGAGGCGCCCATATGGCCGTGGGTGATATCGATGAAGCGATTGCCGTCACAATCGTCCAGCGTCACCCCGGCGCCCGAGACAAACCCGACTGGCGCCATATCGACCCATTGGAAATAGCCGAACTCGCGTGCCTTGCAGCGCTCATACATTTCAAGCGATTTCGGACCCGGCACCGGCACATCGATCCTCGGCGCGTCGTCAGCAAAGGCACTGGCCCATGCGACCGAAGGCGGATCGGCAACTGCCGCAGCCGCTTCCGGCGAAGTGCTGGCCATCCAATGTCTCCCAAAGCGTTGCTGCGAACACTGCGAGCCTAACACACCGGACGCGGGGAACAATCACCTGATTGGTTGCGCCACTCGGGAGGCGAAAACTCCGGCTCAATAGGGCTGAAATGCATCCTCACTTGGGTGGCGCGCAACGAAGCGCACCGTATCGACATGCATGTCGGCAGGCATGTCGACCAGCGAACGGAACACCCACATTACCGATTGGAAATGCGACACCGGCTGCTTCGCCAGGTCCCGGCCCGATTCGATGCAAGCCTGGTAGAAAGCCGCCGCAACATCTGGAGAAGCCTGCATTTTCTGGTTTTCGTCCATCATCGGACCGGCTCGCGCAACGGTCACGCGAATGCCCTTGGGTCGTAGCTCGATCCCGAGATGCTTGGAGACGGTCTCGATCCCTCCCTTTGTCGCCTGGTAGACCGTGTGGTGCGGATAACATTCCTCCATGCTCTCGCTGGAGACATTGATGATGTGCCCGCCATAGCCCATCGCATTGATCGCGGCGCGAGTGCAGAACAGATTGCCGAGCATGTTGGTGTTGACGACCTGATAGATATGCGCGTCGCTCGCATCGCCCAGCAGCGCATAATCAATCGTCGCGGCATTGTTGATCAGCACGTCAATCTGAGAATGGCGCTCGGCAATCGCGGCAAAGGCAGCGCGCACCGAATCAGGGTCGCCAATGTCACAAGTGACAGCCAGCGCGCTGTCGCCGATCTCATCCGCCACCGCCTGCAGCGGCTCGATCCTGCGGCCCAGCAGCACGACGCTGTCTCCGTCAGCGCCGAAACGCCGCGCGAGCGCCCTGCCCAGCCCGGAACTTGCTCCCGTGATGACGATGACCTTGCCCATGTTACAGAATCCTTTCCCGACTGGTTCTTGCGTCTCGCTGGCCGCAAATCACGCTTGCCGTCAAGCAATATAGCGGGTTGAATGACAGGCCATGGATTCAGACACACAAGCATCACCGCCCGTCTGGGCCGCAAGCCTTGCGCCCAACACATTGTTCGATCCCTTCGCCCCAACCGAAGCCGTGATCGACAGCTACCCGCCGCTGTTCGCCGCCGAAATGGCGGCCCCCGGCATGGAAGGCGCGCGCATGTGGGTGGCAACACGCTTTGAACCAATCCGCGAGATATTCCAGAATGGCGAACGCTATTCCTCGCACGGCGTCTATCCCTATTTCCGGGCGATGAACATCGATCTCACCGCAATCCCGATCGATGTCGATCCGCCCGAGCACACCAGATATCGCAAATTCCTTGAACCCTCATTCAGTCCCCGGGCTATGGTCGCGCTGGAACCGCTTATCAGGGCGAATATCGACAAGCTTATCGACAGCTTTATCGACAAGGGCCAATGCGATATTTCCTATGATTACAGCCGTATATATCCGGTCCGTGTGTTCATGGAGTTGATGGGCTTTCCCGAGGAGCGCTTCGACGATTTCCTCAGCTGGTCGCATCCGATGCATTTCGAAACCGACAATTTCGAGCGTTATAGCTGGGGCACCAAAAGCGCGCTCGCTTTTATGCAGGGCTTCATCAATGAGGTCCGAAGCCGCCCGCCTGACGACACCGTTGCCAGCCGCATAGTTCATGGCGAGTGCGAGGGTAGCAAGCTCACCGACAAGGAAGTGCTGGGCACAATCTTCTTCCTGTGGGACGGCGGCATGGACACAGTCGCGGCGACCAGCTCGCTGATGTTCCGCCGCCTCGCGCTCGACCCGGACCTGCAACAGCTTTTGCGCGACAATCCGGACAGGATGGCAAACGCGGTTGAGGAATTCCTGCGCATGCATCCCACGGTCAACACGGTGCGTATTGCCCTGGTGGACCACGAGTTGGAAGGCCAGCAGATCAAGGCGGGAGACCGGCTGATGTGCATGGTCGCCGCCGGAAATTTCGATCCGGACAAATATGAAGACCCACGCTCATTCCGGCTGGATCGTAGCCAGAACCATCATTTCACCTTTGTTGCCGGTCCGCACCGGTGCCTCGGCATCAACCTTGCGCGCTTCGAGCTGCGCCTCGCCTTGAGCGAAATCCTGCGCCGCATTCCGGACTTTCGGATAAAGCCCGGCGTTGACTGCATGGCGGTGCCGGGGCTGATGGGGGCGCCCAATGTGCCGATCGTGTGGGACACGGGAGCAAGCTGAGCGTCAGCCCGCAACCGGCTCCCACAGCAGCGGCAATTCGGCGATCGTGAGGTTCAGCCCGGGCCGATAGGTCGGCAGTTGATCCGGATCGGGGCGCACCACCGGCATGCGCGCGAACCATTCCTCGAAGAACACCCGCAGCTCCAGCCGCGCGAGGTGTGAGCCGACACAGCGGTGCGGGCCGGAATTGAAGGTGATGTGGGTCTTGTCCTCACGGTCGATGTCGAAAGTCATCGGATCTGCAAAGGCCTTACCGTCAAGATTGCCCGCCGGCAGCATCAGCATGATCAGCTCACCCTTGGTGAGATTGACCCCGCCAAACTCGTAGTCCCGCGTTACAACGCGCGGCGGCATCGCCACCCCGTAGCGACGCAGGATTTCCTCCATCAGTTCCGGGATCAGGCAGCGATCGGCCTGCAAGCGTTCCTGCAATTCAGGATGGCGCGCGAGGTGGTACATGCCGAAAGTGAAGGTGTTGACCAGCGTATCAAGCCCGGCGGTGAATAGCAGCAGGCAATAGGATTGCATATCGACCATGCTCGGCTTGCGGCCATCGAGATCGCTGGCAAGCAGATCGCTGATGAGATCGTCCTGGGGATCGGCCTTGCGGGCCTCAATCAGTTCTCCCATCGCCTGGGCAATGTTGGCGAAGGCCCCGGAACGCCGCTCCTGGCTGTCCGAAGCGATCGCATGCATCCAGCTACGGAATTCGGCGAGGCGATCGAGCGGCATGCCCATCATCCGCATGAACACCGTTACCGGCATCGGTTCACCAACCGCAGCGAGAAACTCGCCGCGCCCCTTGGGTGCAAGTTCGTCGATCAGCTTGACTGCCAGTTCGCGCACCCAGCCTTCCATTTCCAATATCCGCTTGGGCGCGAAGGCCTTCACCAGCGGCAGGCGATAGGTGCCGTGCTCAGGCGGATCGAGCGATTGCGGGGCGAAGCGGGGCTCGCCGTGATCTGCCATCGGCGGGATCATCACCATCGCCCCGTCTTGCGATTCGCGGTTGTTGCTTGAGAAAATCTCGGTGTTACGCGCGGCCTGAAACAGCAGCTCGTGATCATTGATCAGCCAGTGCCCACCATTGTGCGGCGTCCAGAAAATGCCGCGCCCATCCTCCTCGCCAAGCCGGAACAGCCCCTTGTGCAGATCGCCTTCCTCATAGAAGCGCTTGTCACCGAACACATCGTAATCGACAATGCGGTCCGGGGCGACGGGAACTGCAGGTCGGATATTGGTTTCAGCTTGCGTGGCCATGGGGTCGTCCAATCTGAAGCAGAAAGTTTGTTTGACGGCGGTTCATACAGTGTCCTGACTACAGCAAGACGGCAACCCCGGCCTTGACCTTTCGCGTCAGCCTGCCGCAGAGCCCGGTTGCCGCGTCCCCAGCCAATAGGTCTCAATGCCATGTCCGATATCATCGTCGCCCCCCATGTCCGCGATCTCGATGATCTGGCGCGCGCGCTGGCAGGATGGCTATCCCCGCGCCTGCCCGGTGCAAGCGACATTCGCCTGGAAAATCTCACTTATCCGCGCGGTGCAGGGCAATCACACGAAACCATACTGTTCGACGCCCATTGGCGCGAGGGAGGCGAGGATCGCGAGCAAGGCATGGTGGTGCGAATCAAGCCGACGAGCTTCACTGTCTATCCCGATGATCTGTTCATCGAACAATATCGGATCATGCAGGTGATGCATGAAGGCGGCTATGTGCCTGTGGCGCCCCCCTTGTGGATCGAGGAAGACGCCAGCCTGCTCGGCTCGCCTTTCTTCGTGATGGAAAAGAGGGTTGGCCGCGTCCCGGTCTCCATTCCGCCTTATTCCGAAATCGGCTGGGTAGTCGAGGCTACGCCGGACCAGCGCCGCTGCATGTGGGAGAGCGGCGTTCGCAACCTCGCCGCCACCCAATCAGCGCCGCTCGATCAGCTCCGTTTCCTCGAAGGGTCGGACCATGCCCGAGAGGGTCTTGAGCAGGAGTTCGACAAATACACACGCATCGCCGCCTGGGTGCAGCAGGAGCGGCCCTCGCCGATGGTCGAGCGTAGCCTTGCACAGCTAAAGGATCTTTGGCCCGACAATCGTCCCCCCGGCCTGGTCTGGGGCGACGCGCGGATCGGCAACATGATGTTCGACGAGCATTTCGAAGTTATTGCGGTGATGGACTGGGAGCAGCCAACCCTGGGCGGTGCGCTCAATGATCTTGCCTGGTGGACCGTCAATTCCGAGATGATGCACGGCGCAAGACAGGACCGCCCTCACCTTGCCGGCATGGGCACGCGCGAGGAGACCGTCGCGCTGTGGCAGGAGGTCAGCGGAATATCGACCGAGAACCTCGAATGGTATGAGGATTTCACTCGGCTCAAGATGATGTGCCTGGGCATCCGCATGGCCACCCTGCGCGGGCAACCGCCGATCGACGAAGCGATGCTGGCGCAGCAATTGAAGGTGGAGTGAAGATCGGTCACCACACTCGCCCCTGATCCGTTGCGAGCGAGCTATTCGGCCAGCGTCACCGCGTCTTCGACCTGTAGCTGGGCCTGGGCGATCGGCGGATTGTCCCCGCTATCGAGCGCGGCGCCCTTGTCGATATGCTGAGATTCGTCGATGTCAGGCACGTCTTCTTCGAACACCGGAACTTCGGCATTGTCGCGCAGGCCCTTGAGCATGTCGATCTCTGCCTGACGCTTCCTCAGATAATAAGAGCGATAGACCGGATAGGGGTTTGAACTCTCGTTATGAATCCGGGTCAGCCGCTCATCGTCCTGAGCGCGCTCGTCGATCGCGCTGATGGTCGCTTTCGGAAATACATAAATGGCCCTGTTGAACGGCTTGCCGATCGTGAGAGGCAGGATCGGCATCGCAGCGAGGGTACCAAAGAGATCGCGAACCGTCGTCGATCCGATCAGCGGCAGATAGAGGAACGCCCCCGACTTCACCCCGTAATAGGCCAGTGTCTGGCCGATGCCGTTGGGCTGGTGAGGATGGTTGAAGGGCTTGCGCTTGGCGACGTCGAACAGCCCGCCCACCCCCATCGTCGAATTGACCGCAAAGCGACCGAGCGTCTTCAACGCCTTGAGCGGCTTCAGCTGCAGTAGAAAGCTGAGAAAAACGATTGGCTCATCAAGATTGGTGACGACATTGTGAATCCCATCGCGCACCGGTTTGGGGGATATCTTCATATAGCCACGGGCGACTGGCTCGACCAACGCCTTGTCAACGGCCTGGACTACCTCGAAGGTCTGGACATTGACACTTTCAAGTGGATCGCCTGGGGTCTCCCCCAATTCTCCCTTGACCACGATATCCTTGCGGTCGGATTCCTTCTTGTCCGCAAGATCAACAGGCTCATCGGCGACGGCCTTGTCATTGGCCGGCCCACCTGGATCCAGCGCCTGCTCTTCCGGCTCCTGTAATGAAGCCATGATAACATGTGTTTGTGGCACCTGCTCCTGCGCCAACAGGGTAGTGGGCGCAGCATTGCTCGCTTTCTCGATAGCCCCAGATGTGGGAACGACATCAGCTTCTGGGCCCGGTATAGCAATTGTGGTGGCAAGAAGCGCCGCGATGGTGATCGTCGAGAAGCTCAATTCTTCGCCTTTCCATAATGCCCCGCGCAGTTCATTCACCTATCGCATAGGACGGTTTCCGCAAACAGCCTAGCCACCTTTCACAACTTGAGAAGTCATTGGGTGCCCAGATCTTGACCCTACGCCACCGCGCCAGCGCTGGTATGGATCGCCTGCCCAGTGATCTGGCGGCTCTCGGGACGGCACAGGAAGAGGATCGTCGCGGCTACGTCCTCGGGCATCGACAATCGCCCAAGCAGATTGGAAAGCGGGCCGCTCTTGATCAGTTCCTCAATCGGGAAATCGCCATTGCCGCGGACCATCGGCGTGTCCGTCACCCCCGGCACCACGGCGTTGACGTTGATGTCGTGCTTGCCGAATTCGGCAGCACCTGCCCGGGTCAGGCCGAGAATTCCGGTCTTGGTCGAGGCATAGCAAGGTGGTGATTGCGGCCGGAATGCCGAGCTTGATGAGACATTGACGATCCTGCCCGAAGTGCCACGCGCTATCATGTCTTCGGCCGTCACTCGCATCAGCAGCGCCGGCGCGACCAGATTA
>JAQWKP010000006.1 GCA_029247785.1 Novosphingobium sp. | reverse complement strand
AGCCCCACCTGTGCAGCGACATAGCCGGCGAAGACATCGCCAAAATTGCCGGTCGGCACTGAGAAGGCGACCTCGCGATGCGGCGCGCCGAGTTGCACGCCGGCAGCGAAATAATAGACCACTTGCGCCATCAGCCGCGCCCAATTGATCGAATTGACCGCACCGATGGCATAGAGGTTGGTCATCGCTGAATCGTTGAACATGCGCTTCACCATCGCCTGGGCGTCGTCAAAGCTGCCTTCGATGGCAATATTGTGGACGTTCGGTGCCAGAACCGTGGTCATCTGGCGGCGCTGAACCTCGCTCACCCGTCCGCGCGGATGGAGCATGAAGACGGTAATGTTGTCGCGCCCGGCCACCGCGTCGATCGCAGCAGAGCCGGTATCGCCGCTGGTCGCCCCGACGATGGTCAGCTTCTCGTCACTGCGCGATAGAAATTCCTCGAACAACAGGCCGAGCAATTGCAGCGCGACGTCCTTGAACGCGAGCGTCGGCCCGTGGAACAGTTCAAGCAGCCAGTTCTGCTGGTCGAGCTGGCGAAGCGGCGTCACTGCCTTATGCGCAAAGCGGCCATAGGCCTGGCTGGTCAGCTCCAGCAGCCGGTCAGGCGAGAGGCTGTCGGCAACGAAAGGCTGCATCACCCGGGCGGCAAGCTCGGCATAGGGCAGGCCTGCAAACCCGGCGATCTCGCTCTCGGAAAAGCGCGGCCATTCGCGCGGCAGGTACAGCCCGCCATCCGAAGCAAGGCCGGCCAACGTCGCGCCGGCGAAATCGAGCGCCGGGGCGCTACCTCTGGTGGAGATATATTCCATTGGCCGCGCGGTTAGCCGTCCGCGCCGCGCCCGGCAAGTCGCTTGCGCACAGCCAGCGCATAGATCACCAGAGCGACACCAGCGAACAGGAACCACTGGATGGCATAGGCGAAGTGATTGTTGGGCAGGTCACCGGGGTCGGGCACGGCGTTAACCTCAAGGCCGGCAAGCGAAGGCACGGCGACAAGGCGGGGACCCGGCGCGATGATCCCAGCCACCTCGCCGCCTTGCCAATTGGTTGCAGCGGGTTCACGCGACCAGCCCAGCGCGACCAGCGCAGTTCCGCCCTCCGCCAGGTTGCAAGTCACGACCTGGGTGAGGCCTGATATGCCGTCTCGGTTCCTCCCGGCAATCGCCGACTTGCTGGTCACGCCTGTGCAGGAAAGACGAGAGCGGCGGTAGAGCCTGACTTCGGCTTCGGCCTGATTGGCAGGCCACTCGACCATGCCGGTATCGGTTGCAGCCGCGGCGTAATTTGCCAGCAGCGCTTCCTTTTCCTCCAGCCGGTCAATCTGCCAGAAACCGAGGCGGATCATCACCCCAACGGCAATCAACACGATGATCGTCGGCAAGATTGGCAGGCGACGGATCATGGCTCTCGGACATCCTTGCTGCCAGCCTCACCGGCGCGGCGCTGGTGTTCGGCGGCGAGCAATGCAGCCTTGCTGGCACGCAGGCCCCAGATCACCGCCGCGGTGGTCAACGGCACCCACAGCAATACATGGACCCAGAAAGGCGGATGCACCGATACTTCGAGCCACAATGCCAGCCCAACCAGAACCGCGCCGATGATCAGGGTGAGGAACGCCGCGGGCCCGTCGCCGACATTATAGCTGTCGAAATCGAGCGTGCAGACGCGGCAGCACGATGCAAATTTCGTCATGCCATCAAATAGCGTGCGCGATCCGCAGCGTGGACACAGACCGAAAAGGGCAGCCTGGACGATGCCCGGCTGCCCCGTATTGTCCGGATTGGCCTGGGCCATCAGTGCGTCGGCGCACCCCAGCCGCCCCATACGTAGATGCATATGAACAGGAACAGCCAGACGACATCGACGAAGTGCCAGTACCAGGCAGCTGCTTCGAAACCGAAGTGCTGGCGCGGGGTGAAATGGCCAGCATAAGCGCGGCGCAGGCAGACGATCAGGAAGATCGTGCCGATGATGACGTGGAAGCCGTGGAAGCCGGTCGCCATGAAGAAGGCCGAGCCATATGTGTTTTCGCCGAAGTTGAACGGCGCCGCCGCATATTCATAGGCCTGGATCGAGGTGAACAGCAGGCCGAGCAAGACTGTCAGCCAAAGGCCTGTCTTGAGGCCCTTGCGATCGCCATGGATCAGGCAGTGATGCGCCCATGTCACGGTAGTACCCGAACACAGCAGGATCAGCGTATTGAGAAGCGGCAGGTCGAACGCGTCGAGCACTTCGATGCCCTTTGGAGGGAACTGCGCGATTGCGTCGGCACCAGCCTGGCCAATCAGGTTTTGCCACGCCCCGTCGACCAGTTCGATCGGGGGCGGAAACAGCGAGAAATCGAAGAACGCCCAGAACCAGCCGACGAAGAACATCACCTCGGACGCGATGAACAGGATCATTCCGTAGCGCAGGTGAAGCTGCACAACTGGGGTGTGATCCCCGGCATGCGCTTCCTTCACGACATTGCTCCACCATGAGTACATGGTGATCAAAACGCCGGCAGCGCCGAGCAGCAGGATATATTTGCCGACCGGGTCGCCGTGCATTGCAAACACGCCGCCGCTGGTCATTGTCAGCGCGGAAATCGCGCCGAGCAGCGGCCAGATGTCCGGCGGAAGGATGTGATAATCGTGGTTCTTGGTTCCGGCCATGATGCCCCGTAATCCTTCTAGCTTCGTCGC
Organism: Novosphingobium sp.; assembly: GCA_029247785.1. Lineage (GTDB taxonomy): Bacteria > Pseudomonadota > Alphaproteobacteria > Sphingomonadales > Sphingomonadaceae > Novosphingobium. The sequence goes on along the minus strand of JAQWKP010000006.1, from coordinate 205 downwards.
TGTCGTCAAATGCGTGCGGCACCCCTTTTCCGGGCCACCGAGCGCGCCTTAACCCCCTGATCCCGTGCGGTCCAGCCCATTTGCTTCCTCACCGGCCATGGTGTGGAAAGTGTAGCTCAGAGTGATCTGTTCGACATCCCGGGCCTCCGGGTCATCGAGGATCGCAGGATCGACATAATAAAGCACCGGCATACGAATCTGCTGG
>JAQWKP010000003.1 GCA_029247785.1 Novosphingobium sp. | reverse complement strand
AGCATGTCCGAAAAGAACGATCGAACACCCTGTTCGAATCGGGGCGATGCGATCATTCGATCGACATGCCGAGCAAGCCGCGTGGGATCGGCGAGATGGCCCCGCCCAGCCGCGTCCAGCAATTCATCGTCAGGCGGCGCGTCCCACAACAGGAAGCTGATCCGGGTACCTAGCGAATAGTCGTCCAGCCGACTGATGGACCCCTTTCCGGAATTGTCGGCAACCTTTTCGACGCGAAAGACAAAATTGGGCGAAAGCAGCAGTCGTGAAAGGCCGAATTCGAGCCCTTTGTAAAAATCGCCACTGCTTGCGGTCACGTTCCTGCCAAGCGACATGAGCACTGACATTTCCCGGGACGACACAGGCCGCCGGTAGAGCCGCTTCCCATATGCTTCGAAAAACCGGGCCGCACATGCTTCATCGAACTCATCTGCGGACTTCGGTATGCAGCCTACCGATTGATCGCGCCGACCTTCGCCCAAGACCTGCGCAGCGATTTCGCTTGCACGCAATTCGTATTGCTCGATTCCCGAGGGCGTTACCGTAACACGATTACTGCCAATCGCCATCAATCCATCGTCACGAAATGGCGGCGCAAACCGGCCAGGGACTTCGATGTCGGCACCAAAGATCTGTTCTATCGAGCGCTTGTACTGATCTTCGTTCAGCCGGCGAAATCCCGGTAGCGCGCCCTCGGTCAGCGGCTCGACTGCTGGCGTTGCATGATTTTGAGCAGGGGCGGCCATGAGCGCCCCTGCCACAAAGGCGGCCATCGATAATGCGCCCAGAAGCTTGAATGGTCGCATCCGCGATCCGCTATTGCCATTGCATCTTGGCATCAGTCTTGCTCCGTCATGATTTGTGCTCTTTGAGCAAAATGCCCCGTTCCGCGCTGGGGTGTGACAAAGGCGGCAACACCTTCGATTTCAAACGCTGCGGAAATTCCGTTATATTCGCCGGTAACTGGATCCTGGAGACCATCCGCCGCGCGCTTCATGGCATTGTAGATGGCGGGTGCCTGGAAGCCGATCGTGTTTTCGTAATCCGCCGCGCGGAAAGTCTGCCACACCACACGGCGGCGCCAATCGAGATAGCCGCCGATCAGACCCTTCATCGATCCGTCCGGCAGCAGCTCGATCCGCAGCCTGGGCCGATAGATCGTTGTCTCGATCGCCGTCACCTCATGAACATGGAGACTCTCGATCGGCTCGGTGAGAACTATGCCATTGACGATTCTTCCACGAAAACGCGCGAAATCCTGGCTGAATTCCGGATTGCGCGAGATACGATAGGTGTAGTGCGGCAGCGCCACTTTCATCGGGCTTCTGCGCAAATAATCTTCGCTGAAATAGAATGTGACGATTACTTCGTCGTCATCGTGTTCGTCATCGATTCCGCTGATTTCGACCAGTGCCGTGGGCCGACCGACCGCCCTGCCTTCATTGAAGATCGTGGGCAAAAACCCGCTGCGCCGCAATCCTTCCACACAGCCTTCCACCGTGAAGAGCTGGTTGTCGATTCCGGTTCTTCCATCTGGCGACATGAAATCGCGATGGCGCCGCACGCCCTGGGGCGGTGGACCGGCACCATCCTCCTTATCGAGATCGAACCCGTTGATGACTTCACCCAATGGCGACTCGTGGCCGGGATCAGGAACGATGCCTGGCATCAGGGCAACATTGAGCCCCGCCGGTCCGCGAAACGCCATCCTTTCCGGTCCAACACCAGACTCTCCGAACAGGGATCGCGCAAGCGTCACCTCTTTTTCAGACAGAAAGCGGAAATAGTCGGCATCATCTGCCTTGCGGTTCATGCGGGGGCACTGATCGGGATGGCTATCGATTGAAGCTGCGAACCAGGTAATGGCGAAGACTCGGCTCAAACCCGTGATTGGCAGCGACCCAAGTTCCGCAGCGCTCGCCGAAATCCGCATTGACTTCGAGAGCGGCGCAAAATTCAACCATTCGATGTCGTCAAAATACAGGGCGAAGGCTTGCTCCGGTGCGCCTTGCGCCTCTGGACATTCGAGCCGGATATCCTTGAGGCGATAGAAATAGTGCGATGGCACGCTGTCGGGCTTCGGGCCATGCTCTTGCGGGTGTCGCGCAAGCTCCGAGGATTCAGCAAAGGTCGCACGCGCGATACGCTGACCGGCACGGCACAAATCCATCATTGAATCATAGGCCGGACGGGATTTGTCGATCGATATCGCCAGAAACCCGCTGCCCTGCGCAGGAGCCGCAGGCACGGTAAATAGCAAATCGTCCTTCGCCGCATTGATGCCGCGAATTTCCGGCAGCTCGACTTCTTGCGTCCAATAGTGGGATTCCGCGCGGAACCAGCCTTCGAATCCGCTTCCTTCGGGCGTCAGGTCGGCGTCACCCAGCCGAAAGTGGCTCGGACCGATATAGGCCGCCGCAGGGCTACATTGGACAAACAGAACAGCGGCGAGCGCAGCCCATATGCGATGGACCAAGGGCCCGTGTCGACCTGTTCCGGATATTCCATCAGCCGACATGCATTCCCCGTCCCGGTCTGGCTTCTTGCCATTTTCTTGCCATTTTCTTGCCGGATATTTCCCGGCAGCCGCTTGATCCTTTACCGCAGCGGAAAGCGATATTATGCTATGCAAGTGCTTAGCAAGTCGCAACGCGATTGGTCAAGCCAGTTTTGAACCGGCCTCGCGGAGCGAATTGTGCGCGATCCGTGCCATCGAACGAAGGAATCTCCATGCCCGTTAGCCGCAGAAGCCTGGTCGCGATGACTTGTCTCGCTCCACTCGCCTGG
>JAQWKP010000072.1 GCA_029247785.1 Novosphingobium sp. | reverse complement strand
CAGGCGAGCGCCGCTGGCACCATGTCGAATGCATGGACAGCTCCGCTATGTTTCTTCGCGACATTCGCGCACATGCCGCTGCCCATCACGCCGAGGCCGACAAAGCCGAGGGTTGGTGTTTCACTCATTGCAATTCCTCATGCCGTTCCTTGCAGGGATCAGTAAATCACTTCGCTATCTTCCAGCGCCTGCCGTTCAGCCGCACTCAGCCCGAGCAGCTCGCCATAAACATAATCCTCATGCTCGCCGAGTTTTGGCGTGCCACGATCAATGCCGATCTCCTCGCCTTTCGACAGGCACATGGGAACGCCGACAGCTGCGCGGATGGTGCCATCGGGCTCGGCGACTTCGACGATCGCATTTCGCTGACGCAAATGCGGATCGGCGGCCAGTTCGGGTGTGGTCCAGCTGGTATGCGCGGCGATGCCCGCGGCTTGTAGCCGATCGGCGGCTTGATTGGCATCGTGAGTTGCGCTCCAGGCGCTGATGATCGGGTCCAGCTCCGCGCGGTTCTCGCGGCGTTTTTCCTCGCTGGCGAAGCGTGGATCAGTGCCGATCTCGGGCTTGCCAATCAGTTGGGCGAGGGACTGCCATTGTTCGTCGCTGCTGACGGCGATGGATAGCCAGCGATCCTTGCCCGCCGCGGGATAGACGCCATGCGGGGCCATGCGCGAATGGGCATTGCCGATGCGGCCCGGCTCTCCTCCGGCTGCGGACAATAGCAGCGCTTCTCCGACCAGCGAGGCAGCGACCTCGCGCGCGGCGACATCGACATGTGTGCCTTTGCCTGTTGCCTTGCGGCGGTGGAGCGCGGCCATCACTGCGACGGCGGCGTTCATGCCGACGGTGTGGTCCATCACATGGCGGATCTCGACCGGGGGACCGTCCTCATAGCCGGTCAGCTCACCCAACCCGCCCCATGCCCCGAACAGGGGTGCATAGCCGGCGAAATGCGAATCCGGCCCGCTCTGTCCCGAGGATGACACCGACAGCATCACCAGATCGGGTCTGACTGCGCTCAGCGCTTCGAAACCCAGTCCTAGCCGCTCCATCACGCCGGGCCGAAAACTTTCCGCGGCGATGTCGGCAATCGCGACCAGCTTCCTTGCAAGCGCGGCACCGTCCGGTTTCTTGAGATTGATCCGCACCGACAGCTTGGTCGCGGAGACCTGGTCGAAGGTCGCCGGACCCATGCGGCCATAGACCGGGTGCGGCTTGCGAAAGGCGTCTGGGCGCATCGCGCTTTCCACCTTGATGATCTCGGCACCGAGTTGGCCGAGCAGATGCGTGCAGAACGGGCCGGCATTATGCACGGTGAAATCGGCGATGCGGATACCGGAGAGCGGTTTTGTCATCGCTACGCCTCCACTGCCGCGGCGTTCATTTCGCCCAGTGCTGGTGGGCCGCCGCGCAGCTCCAGCGCTTCGCCGCCGAAATGGAACGGCGAAACCAGCATGTCGAGGATGCCCGCGCCTTCGATCTCGACACTCTGGAATAGTCCCCGGTGCCGCTCCTGCGCGCCGCCAAGAATTTCCGTCGGACTGTTGTAGCGAGCGAGCGGGACGTTGAGCTTCTGGCCTGCCGCGACGATGTCATCGACATTGCGGGTCAGCGCCCATTCGCGAATGTGGCGATTGATTTCGGGTCCGCGCCTGCTGCGTTCCAGCGAATCTTCCAGCGCCGGATCGAGCGCCCATTCCGGTTCGCCAAGCAGCTTGACCAGCCCGTCCCATTGCCGCTGTTCGAGCGTCAACATTTCAAGATAGCCATCGGCGCAGGGGATCACTCCGCCGTAGCGGAAGCTGCGTTCCACGCGGTGCTCAATGGAGCCATCGCCGAGCCGCTGGATAGCGAAGGCACCGACTGCTAGCCCTGCATCCTGGCTCGAGATATCCACGAACTGCCCGCCGATCTCATCGCGCACCCACAGCGCCGAAAGCGCGCCCAGCGCAGCCGCGATCCCGCCCTGCATCTCGCCGAAATGGCCGAAGATCTTGAGGGGTGGTCGGTCGGGGAACATCTCGACCGCGAGCCCGTTGGGCAGGAGATAGCCCTCTCCGCCCGCGTGCTGGATAGTGATGTCCTCGCCCTTCCAGCCCGCCTTGGGTCCCTTTGCGCCGAAGGGCAGCACTGAAACATGGACGAGCTGGGGATGGCGGGCGGCCACCGCTTCTTCGTCGAGCCCCAGAGCCTGGCGTTCGGCAAACGGCGTGTCGTCGATCAGCACATCGGCCTCGCTGAGCAGCGCCCCCAGCGCCGTGCGCCCGTCAGCCTTCGCGGGATCGCAAACCATGCTGCGCATCCCTGCGGCTAGATAGGTAAACACCGCGCTTGCCTTGCCGGAGCCCGGCAAGAACGGCGGCTCGCCGCGCAATGGTGAGCCGCCTTCCGGTTCGATCAGGATTACCTCGGCACCCATCGCCGCGAGCATTCGCCCGGCATAGGCGGCAGCTGCGTGACTTGCGCGCAGCACCACCCTGAGCCCGTTCAACGGAGATTGGGACATGTCCCGTTGCTCCTGCCGATCAGCGAACCACCGGCAATTCGAGATCGCAATCCCGGCCGTCGAAGAACACCTTGTGCTCGGGGTTCAGCGAGGGCAGCAACACGGTGGCAAGGCCCGGCGTGGTCAGTTCGCCGCGCTGGTTCTCACCCTTGATCTCGATATCGACGAGGGCGTGGCCGTCCTTGACATATTTCTTGGTCACCGTGCCGCGCGCCCAGGTGCAATCGCCCATGGTGTTGAAGCGGCTCATGCGGGTCCGGATGCGCTTGAGGAAGGCAGCATCGCCCATCCAGTTGGTGACGAGGCTGGCCATCCAGGCAGAGCGCTGCGGGCCGTAATCATAGACGCCCGGTACGCCGACTTCCTTGGCGGTCGATTCACGATGGTGGCCGATGCCGGTATATTCGATGCCGCCGCCCGCTTCGGGATTGCGGAAGAAGTGTCCCGGGTGCTTGACCGCGTTCTTGAAGATCACGCCATGGGTGTGGCCGCGCCCGCTGGCGACGAGGAAGCCCATCGTGTCCATCAGCGAAAGCGGGCCGCGCACGATCTCGGGCAGTTCCTCGCCTTCCTGGACTTCGTCCCAATAGCGCACATTGCCGCCGCGCATGTTCTTTTCCTCGTCGAGGATCGCCGTGTCGATGTGCTCGAATTCCTCGGCGGTATATTCATGCGTCTTGATGTCGGCATATTTGCCGGCGTCGCGCGCGGCCTTGCGCTCGTGGCGGGTGCAGCTGCCCAGGACGCGGGCGATCAGGTCGCCGTTCTGGTTGGCGTAGCTCGCTTCGACATATTGGATGACCAGCGTTCCGGAGAACTTCGATTCCTTCACATCGACGCCGACGACGCGCTCGATCGCGGTGATCCGGTCACCGGGACGGACGTGGCGGAACAGCTCCCAGTCATTGCCGGCATAAAAGCCATGCACGCCCGGCAGGCCCCAGCGGGTGCGACCGACCCAGCCGAATGCCATCGGGAAGTTGGGATGGGCGAGCATCGAGCCGTGGCGCGTCAGGCGGCCGACCTCAAGATCGCGATAGAGCGGGTTGAGATCGCCGATGCCGTTGCAGAAATTACGGATCGTGTCCTCGGTGGCATCCTGCAGATAGGGGCCTTCGGGTCGCAATTGCATGCCGATCATGTTTTCGGCGGCCTTGATCGATTCGGGCGTGATCTTGCCCTCTGCGGGCGCTGCGCCGACGTCCTTGTCTTTTGCTTCGGTAGCCATGTTTATTCTCCTTGAAACTGATTTGGAAATTAGTTGGCGAAGTCGAATTCGCCGAT
>JAQWKP010000331.1 GCA_029247785.1 Novosphingobium sp. | reverse complement strand
GTCTTCAAGAGCCGCTACGGCATTCGCGATGTTCAGTTTCTCGAAGGCGATGCGCCAACCGGCGGCCATATCCGCGTCGCTTTCGCCTGGGCAGGAGGGCAGATCCTCGAAATCCTCCAGGGCACAGGACCCGAATATGATTTCTACAACGAGATGCTGCCCGAGGGCGACGACTTCGCCATCCGCTTCCACCATCTCGGCTTCATCATCCACGATGATGAGGGCTGGGAGCAGCTGGAGAGGGAGTTGAAGGAAGGCGGCTGGGAAACCCCGCTGATCACCCTCGAACACAATTTCATCGACGCCTATTACATCAAGGCCCCCGAACTCGGACACTACCTCGAATATGTTCGCCCGTTCGAAGCCGGCAGCCAGTTCTACAACGCGGTTCCAGTAAGCTAAACGGCTTTAAAGCTCACCACCCGCAGGCCTTGCCCTTGTTCTGCTGCTTCAGCCATGAATCGAGCGGGGCGAAGTAGCGGCGGATCGATTTGCCGCTGATCTCGCGTGTGCCGGTGAAAGCTTCGAGAGCATCTGGCCACGGCTGGGAAGCGCCCATCTCCAGCATCGCATTCAGCTTATCGCCGACCTGCTTGTTGCCATAGAAGCTGCAGCGATGCAGCGGGCCTTTCCAGCCGGCGATGTCGCAGGCCGCCTCGAAGAACTGGAACTGCAGGATGAAGCTGAGGAAATAGCGCGTGTAAGGCACATTGGCCGGGATGTGGTATTTCGCGCCCGGGTCGAAATTGGCGGATGTACGCTCCACCGGTGGGACGATGCCCTGATAGTCGCGCTTCATGTTGACCCAGGCGCTGGTGTAGTCATCCGGCGCAATCGAGCCATCGAACACGCCCCAGCGCCAGCGATCGATCAGCAAGCCGAAAGGCAGGAACGCGATCTTGTCGAGCGCCTGGTTGAGCAGCAGTCCGGTGTCCTTGTCTGCACTCGGCACCATGTCACGCGACAGCAGGCCGATCTGGACGAGATATTCAGGCGTGATCGACAGGGCGATCATGTCGCCAATTGCCTCGTGGAAACCGTCATTGGCACCGGTCAGATAGAGCGGCGACAGCTTGTTATAAGCGCGCTGATAATAGTTGTGACCAAGCTCGTGATGCACTGTCTGGAAATCATCGGCATTGACTTTGGTACACATCTTGATGCGCAAATCGTCGACATTATCGAGGTTCCAGGCCGAGGCGTGACAGACCACTTCGCGATCAGCGGGCTTTACAAAAAGTGAGCGTTTCCAGAAAGTTTTTGGCAAAGGCTCGAAACCGAGAGAAGAGAAAAAGTTCTCGCCGGTTTTGACCATCTTGATTGCGTCATAGTCATTCTTGACCAGCAGTTCGGTCAAATCATAGCCGATGTCGCCGGCCCCTTCGGGCGCTACGAGGTCATAGACATTGGCCCACTGCTGCCCCCACATATTGCCGAGCAGATCGGCGCGGATCGGGCCGCTGGCAGGCTGGACGTCCGTGCCATATTCCTCGCTGAGCTTGCTGCGCGTATAACAGTGCAGCTGGTCGTAGAGCGGCTTGACCTCCTGCCACAGCCTTTCGGTCAGAGCCTTGAATTCGTCCGGGTCCATGTCGTAATTCGATCGCCACAGCGCCCCGGTATCGGCAAATCCCAGCTCCCGCGCGCCCTCATTCATCAGCGCGACAAATTCGGCGTAATCGCCTTTCATCGGCGTGCCGATATTGTCGTGCCAGCTGACCCACATCTCCTTGAGCAGCGCCGGATCGCGCACCGTGCCCATCTTCTCCTCGATATCCGATCCGCTGATCGGCTTGCCTTCCAGCGTGCCCTGCCCCTTGCCATAGCTGCCCTGCATCCCGGCGGTGAGCGCGGCGACCTTGTCGGCAGCGCCATCGGTGGTTGGTGCGGGCGAAACGATGCCGGTGCGCATCATAACCAGCTTGCGGGCGGTCTCGGCATCAAGCCCTTCAGCATCATTGTACAGCGCCGCTTCTACCGCGTTGCTGACGAGCGTTTCGGTAAAGCCGGCGTTGGCCTCAGCGGCCATCGCCTGCGTGTCCTCGGTAATGAAATTATTGTAGACCCATTCGGCGCGGCCCGCCTTTTCGGCCTCTTCGAGCAGTTCGGCTTCTGCCTTCGCCACCCAGGCAGAAATCTTCTCGGCCTTCTCCACGTCCAACCCTTTGGTTTCGTGATTGTTGGCGAGCGCCGGACTGGCAATCATCGCCGCCGCCAACGCGGTAAAGGATATGGAGAATTTCATAGGGGGCGACCTCCGAGATAAATGGCTGACCCGCCCATGCTGGCGGCGCAGCGAATGGCGGTCAAGCCGTCAGGAAACGCGCGATCGTTTCGCCGAACTCCGGCTGGGTCACCGAGGACATGTGCGTGCCAGGAATCTCCGCATGACTGGCATCCGGAAGCGCCGCTGCCAGCGCCGGGGCTGAGCCATTATCCTGGTCCTGGTCCCCGCAGACAACCAGCGTCGGCATGGGAATGGCAGAGAGTGCTTCCGGCGCAATATCCTCGACCGAGGCGAGCAACAACTTCATCGCCACCCGATCAACCTTCTGGCTCTTCATGAATTGCTGGGCGACATATTGCGGATCGCCATGCTTGAAGCTGCCGTAATGATCGATCGCTTCGGTGAAGAAAGCAGTGCGCCTGGCCCACTCGCCCAGCCCTTCAAGGCCCATGCCGCCCAGCACCAGCCGCCGGGGTGTAAGGCCCGCCAGCACCGCCGCCAGCGCCGTGCGTGCGCCGAGCGAGAAACCGCATAGATCGTAATCACTCAGACCCAACGCTTCGACCAGCGCCAACGTGTCCTGCACCAGCACGTCGGGAGGATAGGCCGATGGATCATGCGGCGCGTCGCTATCGCCATGAGCCCGCAAGTCCGGCATAATCGCCTCAAAACCTGCATCGACGAGGTGGGCGGCAGTGCCAAACCTGATCCAATTGGTCTGCGCACTGGAAAACAGGCCATGGAGCAGAACGACAGGTCGACCTTCGCCCATGCGGTGGATAGCGAGACGGGCGCCAAGGTGGCCTGCCACGAATTCAGTCATTTCCGATAGTCCGCTCAGCTGCACTCCCGTTGATAAACCGCTTCGCGTGCCGGGATGCAACGGGAAGCATAAGCAGTGCGCCGAGCGCTGCCCAAGCCATGTCCTTCTGGCTGTCGTACGGATCGCCCTGCTCGCCATTATAGGCCCCCGCGTCCTCTGGCGCGAGCGCCATGGTGAGCGACCATTCGAAGACTTCGTAGAGCGAACTCAAGCCGAGCACGAGAAGCAGCGCAAAGATCAGCGATGTGCCTTTAGGCAGGCGCGCGTGACGAGCAGCGATCTCAACGAGGACAGGCATCGCAAGGCCTCCGAAAATCAGGTGCACCAACCTGTCAAACATATTGCGTTGCCAGCCCATCAGCTCGCCAAGACTTATCCCCAGCAGACCATTGAACCAATCGTCATAGGGGACAAAACTATATGACCAGCGTGCTCCGACCATGTGGAGAAGCAGAAAGGCGCAGATGCAGCTAGCAGCCGGATTAGAAACAGGCCAGCGCCGAAGCAGCGGAATCGCAAGAAGCAAAACTACGAGAACGGGCCCGACCTGCAACCAGGTATTCCCGGGGTAAAGCGCACCCCAAATGCTAAGCGGAACGCCGAGTGCTATCGCCCCGAGCATCCCGCGTTGCGCGAGTGGGATAGGGGTGCCGATTGCCCTACCCCTTCTGCAAATGCCGCCTTCCGAGCAGCTCTGCGATTTGCACCGCGTTGAGCGCTGCGCCTTTGCGAAGGTTGTCAGACACGCACCACAGCACCAGCCCGTTATCGACTGTCGGGTCTTCGCGCACGCGGCTGATGTAGGTTGCGCCATCGCCGACGCATTCGACCGGAGTAACGTATCCGCCGTCCTCGCGCTTGTCGACGAGCATGCAGCCCGGTGCCTCGCGCAGGATTTCCTGTGCACGCGCGGCCGAGATTTCCTTCTCGAATTCGAGGTTGATCGCTTCGGAATGGCCGACAAACACTGGCACCCGCACGCAAGTCGCGACAACCTTGATCTTCGGGTCGAGGATCTTCTTGGTCTCGACCACCATCTTCCACTCTTCCTTGGTCGAACCATCGTCGAGGAAGCTATCGATATGCGGGATGACGTTGAAGGCTATCTGCTTGGTGAATGCGCTGGGTTCAACCGCATCGCCGACGAATATCGCGCGGCTTTGGGTGAACAGCTCATCCATGCCCGCCTTGCCCGCGCCCGAAGTCGATTGATAGGTCGAGACCACCACTCGCTTGATCGTCGCGGCATCGTGGAGCGGCTTTAAGGCCACCACCAGTTGTGCGGTCGAGCAGTTCGGATTGGCGATGATGTTCTTCCTGGCATAGCCATCGATCGCATCCGGATTCACTTCCGGCACGATCAGCGGCACATCCGGGTCCATTCGGTAAAGCGAGCTATTGTCGATCACCACGCAGCCCTGCGAGGCTGCCCTGGGCGCATGCAGCTCGGTCGGGCCGGAACCGGCGGAAAACAGCGCGATGTCCCAGTCGGTGAAGTCGAAATGCTCGACATTCTTCACCTGGAGCATCTTGCCGGTATCGCCCATCTCGATCTCGGTGCCGGTCGAGCGTGACGAAGCCACCGCCGCGACCTCGTCGCAGGGAAATTCGCGCTCAGTCAACACCGCGAGCATTTCGCGTCCGACATTTCCCGTCGCACCAACCACGGCCACCCGATAACCCACTGCATTACTCCTTTGTGCGCCTAGCCGGCGGCCAGCTAAACTCGCCAGCGATACCGGCCGGTCAACGGATATTCGAACAGAACCGCTTCTTCTCGCGCGCCGCCACCGATGTTGTGGATGACGAACGGCTTGCCATCCGCAGCCACGCGGTCGGACACGATACCCATATGCGGCAATGTTCCACCGACCCGCGAGGTGAAAATGTCTCCCGGCTGCCAGCCGTCCGGGATCGCCGGTATCGCCAGCCTGGCTCCCGCCCTTTTCCAGAAACGCCGAAGGTTGGGCACGCGCCGATGATCGATATTTCTGTCTGGCCGCCGCAATCCCCAGTTCGCGGGATAGGCGGTGAAGTTGGCTTTCATGTCGCGATGCACCAGCTGCTGCAAATCAAACTCCAGCGCATCGCGATAGGCGCGGACGATCACATCGGTGCACACGCCTTTGCTGCGGGCGATATCGCCTCCGGGATAGGCCAGCGCGCTGTAAGACGGATCATAGTCCAGCGTGACGCCGATCTGCTGCCTCGCCGAGGCAATCAGCTTTGCAGCGGCGGTGCTGGCAGATCGCTCAGTGTCGAGGCTCTGGGCCTTGCAGGATATGCCGCCGCCCGCAGCGAACAGCGCAAGCCCTCCGGCCAGCAGGTTCCTCCGGTCAAGGCGCGCGATCTCAGCCATTTCCGTCCATCGCACCTATGCTGACTGCCAAACAGGCCATCTTGCAATACCCATTACAAACAAAACGGCCGGTCTCCTATGGGGAGCCGGCCGCTTCGATCCGATCGACTATTCGTCGGTTTCGGCTCATTCCTGGCCGGTTTCGCCTGCCCTGGCATCACGGCGCTCGGCAATGCGAGCGCGCTTGCCGGTGCGGCCACGCAGGTAATAAAGCTTGGCCCGGCGCACGACGCCGCGGCGGACAACCGCGATCGAATCGATGCTTGGCGAATAGAGCGGGAAGACACGTTCGACGCCTTCGCCGAAGCTCATCTTGCGCACGGTGAAGTTCGAGCCCATGCCGCGACTGGTGCGGGCGATGCACACGCCTTCGAAATTCTGAATACGTTCGCGCGTGCCTTCGACAACGCGCACGCCAACCTTGAGCGTATCGCCGGGGCGGAAGGTGGGAATCTCCTTCTCAACCTTGTCGATTTCCTCGGCTTCGATCTGCTGGATCAGGTTCACTGGTCCGGTTCCTTCGTTTCGCGCCGCGCGCCAGAGGCAGGCTGGTCCCGAGCATCATTGTGATGCTCCCAAAGGTCCGGCCTGCGTGACCGTGTGTCAGACTCCGCCTGGTGTTTGCGCCAGGCGGCGATCCTCGCATGATCCCCCGATCGCAGCACTTCAGGGATCGTGCGCCCCTCCCATTCAACCGGTCGGGTGTAATGCGGATATTCGAGAAGCCCTTCTTCGAAAGATTCTTCGGACCCGCTTGAAGGCGCGCCCATTACGCCGGGAAGCAGGCGAATGCAAGCGTCGAGAAGCATGATTGCAGCCGGTTCTCCGCCCGAAAGCACGATATCGCCAAGGCTGACCTCCTCAATTTCGCGACCATCAAAGATTCGCTCGTCAAATCCTTCGAAACGGCCGCACAGGATGATGACGCCCGGACCGCCTGCAAGCTCCCTTACTCGCGCCTGCGAAAGCGGCTTGCCGCGCGGCGTCATCGCGAGGACCGGGAGCTTTTCTAACGCGTTCCGAGCCACCGCATGATCGACTGCCGCCGCCAGCACATCGACCTTGAGCACCATCCCTGCACCGCCGCCCGCTGGCGTATCGTCAACCGTGCGGTGTTTGTCGGCAGCGAAATCGCGAATCTGAACCGTATCGAGCGACCAGATGCCCTCCTCCAGCGCACGTCCGGCAAGGGACCTGCCAAGCGGCCCCGGAAACATCTCGGGATAGAGCGTGAGGATAGTGGCAGCGAAACTCATGGTTCGAACCAGTGACCCTTTTCGATCACTGCTGCAATATGGCCCAGCTCAAGCCGGTCGCAGCCCGAGGGTTCAAAGAACCGCCCGCGGAACGGCCATGTCAGCAGGAGCCAGATCAACTCGAAAGGGAAAAGCGGCGACAGCCCTTCCACAAGGCACGCAAATCTCTCCCACGGCCAGTGCAAAACATGATCGCCGAACTCATCGGCCAACGCGTCGACAAATTCCGCAACATCATCACCCGAAATCCGTACATCCTGATCGATAGCCGAGGTGGCGGAGAGCTTCGCGGCTGGAATACCACTTTGCCAGGACACGATTTCAATCACGCGTTCGAAAGTGGCGGACATCACGCTACCCAATCTTTGACTTTCAGCCGCACAAATCGATAAAATCGTCGTCGCCGATGGCCACCAACGTCAGGCTGAACGCCAGAACGGCCCCAATCAATCCCCTCCGCAGCCGCCGCAACCGCCGCTGTCTCCCCCGCCGCCGCTGTCGCTGGTGCAACCCGACGAAGAATCGCTGGAACTGCTCGCGCTGCGCAGCTGGTGGAAATTGGCGAATTGCGAGCCGGCCAGCACCGAGGTGCCGAACAGGGCCACCGCCATGCCGGTCTCAGCGGAGAGCGGCGCGCGGCTCAGGCGGTCGGCATTCGCGGTGGCCTCGGTGAGAGCTTCGACGCCCGCCCGCGTGCGTCGGTTCAGGCTGAAAAAACGGATCAGCATTGCGATCAGCGTGACCAGCAGGGCAATGGTGAGAAACTCGACCGGTTTGTCCCGCGCCACGCCCACCTGCCACTTGATCGCGCCAAAGATCATCAGGACGATATACGGGCTGGTCTGCCAGAAGCGCATTTGCAATGCGGTCGCCTTGCTCATCAGCAATCCGTATCCGCTCAGCCTTTCGTCGATTTGGCTCGCTTCTTGGGCAAGGCCCTTGCGGATCTCGCGCCAGCTTGGTGCAACCCCGAGACCTAGCACGGCGCGCTCCGCCGAGGTTGTGCCAACCGAACTGTCGAGAATGGAAAATCTCGCCTTGCCCGCCTCCACGGCCTTGTTCGCCATCAGCTTGGCGACCACCGTCTCGGCGAAGCGGTCCATGCCGCCAGCGAGAAAAGCGATTTGTTCGGGATCGCTGAGAGGCATCATCCGCCCTTCCGGGCGCAACCAGCGCGGAATGACCACCCCGGCAATGATCGCGAGCACGGACAGGCCTGCATAGAGCAGCAGGAAATCCTCACCCCTGAGGTCGAACACTCCCAATAGT
>JAQWKP010000319.1 GCA_029247785.1 Novosphingobium sp. | reverse complement strand
AGCCCGCCTCGTTCATGTAGCGCACGCCTGACTGATCAACGACGAAGCTATGCGGCTTGGTGATATTCATCTGCCCGCCGACCGAACTCAGCTCGACGCCATTGCCCTGGTTCTCGGCACCGGGCGGGATCGACATCTGGTTGCCGACCATTTCCTCCATCTGGCCGATCGCAGCACCGATCTTCATCATTTCCAGGATCATCTCGCCAGTATTGCCGGGCGGTGTTGCCGTCCACTTGACCGAGGTGCCAGGCTGGTACTTGTCGCGCATTTCCTGATTGTGGCTGAAGCCACCGGCATTGACGAGCACGCCATTACGCGCGCCGATGCGCCACGGCTTGCCATCCTTTTCGGTGACGACACCTTTGACCGCACCGTCCTCGACAATGAACGAAGTGACCGCGCTGCTTGGACGCAGATCGACCCCGGCCTTGAGGCAGGTCTGCATCATCCGGCCCTGCAGCGCTCCGCCCGAGCCAGTCCAGCGAGCGCCGGTAATCTTGGCCAGGGCAATCCGCATGCCGACTTTCAACATCGCCAGCTTGCCCTTCCAGGACGACTTCATCAGTGCAATTTCAAAGCCTTCGTAGTGATATGCTGGAATTACCATGAAGTTGGGTTCAAGCTGATCCTGCCACTCTCCCAGCTCTCTGGTATCAAACAGATCGGCGATCACCGTGCGACCGGCGACCGAACCGCCGGGGCGGTCATCGTAATAGTCCGGCCAAAGCGGCACGCGGCGCAGCTTGATGCCCTGATCGACCAGGAAATCCACCATCTTGCCGCCTTCGGTGACATAGGCGCTGCGTTTCTCGCGCGTCGTGCCCGGCGCATCGAGCGACTGGCCTGCCGTCGCCTCCATATAATCCATCGACTGTTCGTAGCTGTCCTCAACCCCGTCTTCTTTCATGAAACGGTTGTTCGGTATCCACATCACACCGCCCGAGCGCGAGGTCGTGCCGCCGATCAGGTGGGACTTTTCGAGAACGGCGACGCTCTTGCCGATGGTGCGCATGAACAGCGACGAACTCAGCCCGCCACCGCCGCTGCCAACCGCAACGAAATCGAATGTCTCGTCGAATTGGAGGTCGCTCATGCTTCTTCACCCTTCACGCTCTTCAGGAATTTGCCGCGGTCGATTTTGCCCGTCGCGGTGCGAGGCAGCAGATCGCTACGCATGCTTACCTCGCGGGGGACCTTGTAGATAGCAAGATGCAGCTTGCAGTAGGCCTTGAGGTCGTCCTCGCTCTGTTCAGCTCCGCTCTCCGGCACCACCGTCGCAACCAGCCGCTCGCCAAGCCGCGAGTCCGGTTTGCCAAAGGCGATAACCTCGCGAACCGCATCGTGGCCCATCAGCACCCGTTCAACCTCGGCGCAATAGATGTTCTCGCCGCCCGAAATGACCATGTTCTTTTTACGATCCACGATCGAGAATATGCCAAGTTCATTGACCGTGGCGATGTCGCCGGAATCGAGCCAGCCATCCTGCAAGGTTTCTGCCGTGGCTTTGGGATCGCCGACATATTCATTCATCAGCATCGGGCTGCGCACCCATAGTTCACCGGGCTCACCAATATCGGCCTCACTGCCGTCCTCGCGCCTCAGCTGGACGGAGACGCTTGGTGGCGGCCAACCGCAGGCGGCCGGATGTTCGAGATAGATGTCGCCGCTGATGCCGCAGGTCCAGGCCGTCGCTTCGGTCTGGCCATAACCGTTGGAAAGCTGGCAATTGGGCAGCCGCGCACGGATCTGCTCGACCAGTTCAAGATTGAGCGGAGCCGCGCCGTTCACCATATAGCGAATCTGGCCGAGCAGCTCAGGTGTGGCACGCGGGGACCGAAACATGTCGAACAGCATCGCCGGCACAAAAGACAGCCGGGTCATGCCGACATTCTCGATCATTTCGAAAGCGACATCGGCATTCCATTTACCGACGAAATGGATGGTAGTGCCCACGCTCAATGCCCTCAGCGTCGGCATGATCCCGCCGAGATGAAACATTGGCCCGAGGATGACCGCTGGCGTCGCCATGGCGCGGCGATTTTCCGGCAGCGTCTCTCCGCTCTCCTCCTCGTAGCGAATGTCCTGCATCGTTCCGATGAAGCAGGCGATCGACACTGAATGCGCCAGTGCTCCGTTGCTCAACAGCGCGCCCTTGGGAAAGCCCGTGGTTCCTGAAGTGAACAGCACGATGGCGCCGGATTCCGGGTCCATCTCTTCAGGTTCAAACGCGATACCGGGGTCAGCCTGCGAAAGCTGCGCGAAATCGGCGTCGCGTCCCTGGCGCAGCACCACTTGGGGCGTGCCGATAACAATGCGCGGCCATTCCGGATCGGGGCGCTCTGCAGTGATGATATCATCGCGTTCGGCATCGAGGATCGCCAGCTCGCAACCGACCTGGTCGATCGCTCGCAGCATCTCCTCGGCAACCCCCCTGCTGTTGACCAGTGCCGCGATTCCGCCAAACGAAGTCACTGCCAACATGGCTATGATCCATTCAGCCCGGTTGCTTGTGACGACCGCGATCATCGTGCCTTTGCCTGCACCAAAGCGCTGTTGTAGCGCCTGCCCGAGCGCGGCGGCGCGGGCAAAACCTTCATTATAGGTGATCTTTACATCGCCCTCGACGATCATCAGCCGCTCGCCGAACGCCATGCCCTGGCGAAACAGTCCGGCAAGATTGCGCGGTGCGCCTTTGAAGACCTGATGCGGCCTACCGGCGACAATCGCATCTTCCAGCTCAAATTCCTTACCCGGCCCGACCAGCCGCGCGACCATCGGATCGCGGATATTGGAGCGAGGGTTGTCAGGCCCGCTCGGTGATGCGGCCGGGACGCTATCGGCCATTGATCTTCTCCCCAATCATCCGGCACAACAAGAGGACTCGCCGCCAGAATGCAACGGCAAAGTGACATTCGGCGCAACGACAAGGGAGATGGTGCAATGGGCCTGCAGCTGAGCGCAGCTCAAATAATCGATTCGGCAATGGCGGCAACCGGACTGTCGGACTTCGGCGGCGATTCCTTCCGCGAAGGGCTGGAGATACTGATCACCGACACCAATGCCGATAGCGGGCGGCCCGACGAAAAGCTCGAGATGAACATCGGGATGTACACCAAGATCCTGATCGACCGACTCAATGTCACCGAGGCGATAAAGCAGAGACCAGAGGTGCTCGACGCACCCACACCTCGGCCGCTGTTCGTGTTCGGCATCCCGCGCACAGGCACCACGCTGCTGTCGAACCTGCTCGCCGCAGACCCGGCACGGCGCTCGCCACTGACCTGGGAGCTGAACGACCCGGTACCGCCGCCCACCACCGATACGCTCTACACCGATCCGCGCGCACTTGCTGCGTTGGAAGCTGAACGCGAGATGCTCAAGGCCAATCCTGGGATCAACAAGATCTACCGCATGTCCGCGATCTATCCCTATGAGTGCGTCTCGATCATGGCGCATGACTTTCGTACGCTGATGCTCGAATCCGCAGGAAAGCTGCCGAATTACCGGGATTTCGTATTCGAGTCAGACTGGGGCCCGGCCTATGATTACCACCGCAAGTTCCTGCAGCTGCACCAGGCCGATGCGCCAGGCATCTGGAACCTCAAGATGCCGAGCCATGCGCTCAAGTTGGAGACGCTGCTCAAATTCTATCCTGACGCCCGGCTGATATGGGCGCATCGCGATCCTTACACCGCGACCGGCTCATTTTGCTCGATCATCACTTCGGGCCACAGCAATTTCACCGGGCAGGTCGATCTCGAATGGATTGGCGAGAACATGCCCTGGCAAGCGCGCGAGCATGTCGATCGGATCATGGATGTGCGGGGCCGGATCGGTCATGACCGCATCGTCGATTCTCACTATGCCGCGCTGATGCGCGATCCGCTGGAATATATGCGCGACCTCTACGCGCGGCTGGGCGATGATTTTACCCTCGAAGCGGAAGCCGCGATGCAGGCCTGGCTGGACGACAATCCGCAAGGCAAGTTCGGCAAACACGAGTACAAACTGGCGCAATATGGGCTGAGCAAGGCAAAGCTGGAGCCGCTGTTCGAGCGCTATCTCAGCGAATATGACGTGGAACCCGAAGGCTAGCTCAAACCGTCCCCACTCCCGTCACCGGCGAGCCGGCAGCACCCGGCAGGCGCAGTGGCGGAGCGGTGAACAGGAAGCGGTTGCGGCCAGCATCGCGCAGCCAGTCGGCCAGATCGCTCAGCAGGAACATCTCACCCAGCGGAATGCCCAGTCTGAACAGGCATTTATTGTGCAATGGCACCGCAGAACCATGCTCGCTGGTGCGTTTAAAATCGGGCATCATTTCCACCGCCTCATTGTCCGAAACCAGCGCGGCGACGCCCGAATCCTCGATCCACTGCAGCAGCTTGTCATCAAACCCGTCGAGACCCGAGACACGGTGGGGATCGAATTCCACTGCGTGATCGGCATATTGGCGTAGCAGCGCGCGATCAAAGCCGGTGCGCATGCACATGATATCGCCCGGCTCAATCTCGACCTTGTCCGCCTCGAAGATGCGCATCAGCCGGTCATAGCCGATCGGCTCGGCTTCCAGCCCGACATGAGCATGGAAATCCACCATCACGCCGCGCCCCTGCAGCCCGGTCTCGGCATAGGACTGAATACCCAGCTTGTGAGCACCGTAGGGGCCGTCCTTGGGCGCGCGGTCCTGCAGGTAATCGAATGGGCCGACAACATGATCATGCGCGCGAAAGCCGTTGTAATAGGTGACCTGTTCCTCGCCACTGCCCTGCCCGTCATACAGAAAACCCATGTGACACAAGCTGTCCCATTGAGTTGAATATTGCAGGGTAAGCAGTACACGGTCGTCGCAGACCACATCCTTTACGCCCGGAAACATCTTGGCATAGGGATAGTTGAACGCCGGATCATCACCGCGCATCGAATAGGACATTTCTGGCGGAAAACGGCGCGGATTGACCGGAATCGCAGGACAATCAAGCGGCAACGACAGGCAGAAGGCCAGCCCCTCGCGCACTTCTGCCGCAGCCGCACGGCGGCGCTCTGGCGTAATCAAATTGAGCCTGCCAACCTGGTCGTCCGGCCCGAAATCGCCCCAGTTCGAGCCATCGGGTCTGACATTCCAGCGATCGGATTGTGGCCAGCGATCGGATTGGGGCTGGTCGGTAGTTGATGCCATTGTCTGCCTCTCGAATGCTGCGCGGGGAGAAGTTCAGCGAATTTCGCGCATCAGCGCATGTCTACGCGTATTGTTGTCGATACGACCGACCTCGTCCTCGGCGATACGCCCCATGCCTTCGGGATCGCCTGTGGTCGATTGGACATAGGCGTCCTGATCGCCCCAGGTCAGATTGTCATAAGCATCATTGTCGACATAGGCGACGCCGAGCGCTTCGGCCGCCTCCCGGCTCGCCTGCTCGTCGACATGGACCTGATCATAAGCGAGGAGGCCGGGTCCGAGTATCGGAATGCACAGCGGCGCGTGCTGGCCGTACCACCACTTGCGGAACTCATCGACTATGGTCCCCTCGCCGCGTCGGAACGACAGCGAGAGGAACACATCACCCTCGCGCACCGGAACCATGTAATGCATCGCGCCCGTCATGACTTCCACTGATCCCTGCTTGGCTATGCCATCGAGAATCGGGCGCATCGCCTTGCAGATATCAGGCACCGCGCCCTCGCCGCCATTGGCAATACTGACTTCGACCGCACCATCCACAGTTCGCCAGTCTGCCATGGCATGTGCTGTTTCAGCGTCGAGATCGCTGGCCTCGCGGATTGCAACGCCCATGCGCACGCGATTGCCCTGCGCCGCCGCCTCGATACTCTCGCAGGCAACGCCGAGTTGCTCTGCCAGCCTGTCAAGATCACCCGACAATGCATCGAACATGAAGGCCAGCCGCCAGTGTGTCTGTGTCATATTTCCCTCTGCAACTGCACCCAATTGAAATTGACGCGAGTCAATGTGTTTGTCCACCGGCACGGCGACATACTGCCGAGCCCGTCGCTGGGCGGAGACGACAACAACAATCACAGTGGGGTGGGAGCGATGTCAAAGGCCATGGAAAACGCACTGGATAAGGTTCCCTTGCGCGTCACCAATCCGGAACTCGTCTCGGCAGAGCGCTATTACGACGCCGAATTCTTCGAACAGGAAAAAAAGCACCTGTGGCCCCATGTCTGGCAGATGGCCTGCCGACTTGAGGAGATTCCCGAGAAGGGCGACTATGTCGAATATACCAATCTCGACAAGTCGGTTATCGTCATCAACACCGGCGAGGGATACAAGGGTTTTCACAATGCTTGCCGCCATCGCGGTCTACGCCTCGCCAACGGTCCGGGAAACTGTGGCGACGAGGGTTTCGTCTGCCCGTTCCACGGCTGGCGCTGGAATGCCAAGGGCGAGAGCACCTTCGTCTTCGGCAGGGAAATCTTCAGTGAGGATCTGCTCGACCGGGCCGAGATCGATCTTGCCCCGGTGCAGCTTGATACATGGGCCGGCTGCGCCTTCATCAATTTCGACGACGATGCTCCAGCCTTGCGCGAATGTATGGGCCCCGTGGTCCAGCGCATGGACGAACGCCACGCCGACAAGCTGAAGATGGACTGGTGGTTCGCGACCGAGCTGCCAACCAACTGGAAGCTTGCGATGGAGGCCTTCCAGGAAGGCTACCATGTGATGAAGACCCACCCGCAGCTCTACCACGTAACACCAGAAGCCGACTCCCAATACGGAACTGACTTCGACGGCGTCCTACACAATCACAACCTGCCTGTGCCCGAATTGGTCGACACGCTGGTCGACTTCGTCGGTTGTGTCAGCGAGGGCATGGGCGGCGGCATCGTCCATCCCAACGAAATGACGGCGATCGAAAAGCTGCGCACCCTGGAAGCGCCAGATGACCCGATGGCCGCGACCCAGCTGTTCTACGACCGGGTCTATTCCGACGTCCAGGCAGAAGCCCGCGAGCGTGGTGCCGATCTCTTCGATGTCGAGAAGGTCTGCAAGGAAGTGGATTTCCACGCGGTGGAATTCATGTTCCCGCATTTCTTCCTGCTGCCGATGTTCTCGGCCATGGCATCCTACCGGATTCGTCCGCTGACGCCGGAGACCTGCTGGTTCGAAATCTGGTCTCTGGGAATCCCGGGCGACGAGGAGGAATTCGAAACGCCGACCGAGCCAACCGTGCTGCCCTACAACTCACCGGATTTCCCTGAAATCCCGCGCCAGGATTATTCCAACCTCCCGCTCCAGCAGCTTGGACTGCACAATTTCGATTACATGCGACTCTCGAAGGATGAAGAAGGGCTGATCAGCAACTACCATCGACTGATAGATGGTTATCTCGCCAGGCTCGATCCGAAGCGACTGGCCAAGGCCTCACAGATCGTCAATTCCGGGTTCAACGCTGAAATCCTCGATATCGGCTTCTGAGTGAAATTCATGCCAAATTTGGCAAAAAGGAAATTCACATCCGCTGATTCATTTTGCTAGAAGCGCTCCCGATGAGTCCTGCACCCACATGAGGCGTAGGCTAGGGAGATTTGGAATGGCAGATACGACTGCAAGCGCGCTGGACAAGGTTCCGCACAGAGTCTCCAACCCGGAACTGATCCCGGTCGAACGCTATTTCGACCCCGAATTCTTCGAGCTGGAGAAGAAGCACCTCTGGCCAAAGGTCTGGCAGATGGCCTGCCGGCTGGAAGAAATTCCCAATGTCGGCGACTATGTCGAATATTCGATCTTCGAAAAATCGGTGATCGTCGTGCGTACCAAAGATGGCATCAAGGCGTTCCACAATGTCTGCCGGCACCGCGGCGTGCGGCTGGCTAACGGTCCCGGCAATTGCTCCAAACAGGGCTTCGTCTGCCCCTTCCATGGCTGGCGCTGGAATGCCGATGGCGAAAACACATTCGTCTTCGGCAAGGAAATTTTCAGCGAAGAGCTGCTCGATCGGGCCGAGATCGATCTTGCACCGTGTCGGGTCGAAACATGGGCTGGCTGCGCCTTCATCAATCTGGACGACAATGCCAAGCCGCTGCTCGAATGCCTTGGCCCGGTAACGACCCGGATGAATGTTCGCAATGCCGACAAGCTCAAGATGGATTGGTGGTATGCCACGATCCTGCCGACCAACTGGAAGCTTGCCATGGAGGCCTTCATGGAAGGATACCATGTGATGCAGACACATCCTCAGCTCCATGATCTGTCACCGGGTAGCGCCTATGGCCCCAGTGCTGACGGATTCATGCCGCTACCGGGCAAGGACGGCAAAGAAGTGTTCGGCAGGGGGGTCGACTTCATGGCGAGCCTCAGCGCCGGCATGGCCGGGATGGTCCATGAGACAGAACTTGCGGTGATCGAGAAGCTGCGCGACGCCGATGCCCCGGAGGATCCGATGACCGCGCTGGGTGAATTCTTCGCGCGCACTCAGGTGGATGTCACCAAGGACGGTTTCGATCGCGGTGCCCCGATGTTCGATATCCCCAGCACCAATGCGGAACACCCGTTCAATGACGTGGAATTCATGTTCCCGCACTTCTTCCTGCTGCCCTCGCTCGCAGCGATGTCGTCCTATCGCTGCCGCCCGCTGACCCCGGAAACCTGCTATTTTGAAATCTGGTCGCTGGTGCTGCGGCCCGAAGACGAGGATTACGAGACCCCGACAGAGCCGACCTTCCTGCCCTATGATTCTCCCGACTACCCGGAGATCCCGCGTCAGGATTATTCCAACCTGCCACGTCAGCAGCTCGGCCTGCATGGGGGGAATTTTACGCATATGCGGCTGTCGAGCTCCCAGGAGGGCATGATCAGCAACTACCAGCGACTGATCGACGGCTATCTTGCCGAGCTCGACGACGAGACCTTGTGCAAGGGTCAGCAAGCGACCAATTGCGGCTACAATTCGCCGATCGTCGATATCGGCTTCTAACGATTTCAGGAGAACAGACGATGAGCGACGAAAACGACAACACCAAGTTCCAGATTTTCCGGGCTGACGACAGCAAGGCCCTGATGGAAGCCGCCTGCATGACAGTTGAGCCCTTCTCCGACGTGCAGCGCGCCGGCATGGATAAGGTCATTGATGCGGGATATCTCGACGGCGACGATGTCCGCGTGATGGTCAACATGCCCGGTTTCAGCCTGACACGGGTGTGGTTCAAGCCGGGATATGCGCTGCCCCTACACAGCCACGATGCCGATTGTCTCTATTACATCGTTGCCGGCAACATCCGGCTCGGCACCGAGGAATTGGGCCCGCGCGATAGCTTCTTCGTACCGACCGACGTGCCCTATACTTACAAGATCGGCCCCGAAGGCGTCGAGCTGCTCGAATTCCGTCATGCGACCAGCTTCAATTTCGTCAACCACGCAAAGGGTGCAGCGTTTTGGGACAAAGCCGCCGACGAAGCCAAAAAGCATCGCGAGGGCTGGAAGACGGCGACTCCGCCGAAAGTAAACGCCTGATCATCTGACGCTGCCACCCAGGCAGCAGAAATAATACACCCGTCGAACGCCGATCCTGCGTATCGGTAACCGCAATCTTGCAGGAGCAGTAGCCATGTCCGAAGCGACCGTCCGTTACGAGAACCCCGCCCCCGGCATCGCGCGCATCGTCCTGGCGCGCGCCGACAAGCACAATGCGATTAACCCGCAGATGATCTTCGATACCGATGCGGCGTTCAACCGCGCGCTGAAGGACGATGCGGTCAAGGTCATCATCCTTGCGGCCGACGGCAAGAACTTTTCCGCCGGCCACGATATTGCCGACACGGTCGAGAACTATGCCGCCGACATGCAGGAACGCAGTCCCGGCGTCAGCGGCTGGAGCGGGTTCCAGGAAGATGCGACACATGGCTGGTATGCGTCCGAGAAGGAAGGTTATCTTGAATCGGCTAAACGCTGGCGCAACCTAGCCAAGCCGACGATCTGCGCGGTCCAGGGCAAGTGCATCGCCGGCGCGCTGGTATTTGCCTGGGTCTGCGATCTGATCATCGCCTCGGAAGACGCGAAGTTCTCCGACCCGGTGGTGACTTTCGGCGTCTCAGGCGTCGAATGGCTCGGACATCCCTGGGAGCTGGGCGCACGCAAGGCCAAGGAATTCCTGTTCACTTCTGATGTTTGGAGCGCCGAGGAGGCCCATCGCCTCGGCATGGTCAACCATGTCGTGCCGCGCGATGAATTGCAGGATTTCGCGCTCGATATGGCCAAGAAGATCGCCGCCAAGCCGGCCTTCGCGCTCAAGCTGACCAAGGAAGCGATCAACAAGACGCTTGACCTGCAAGGCCAGGCCAACTCGATCGACGCAGCCTTTTCGCTTCACCACCTATGTCACACGCAGAACTTCCGCGTGTTCGGTTATGGCATGGATACGAGCAACCTGCCCAAGGTCGCCAATGTGCCGGAGACCGCGAAGAAGGGCTGAGGAACCGGCCCCTATTGCGCCGCTTCGGCGATCCAGCGCGTGGCTAACTGGCCGCCATCCTCCCAACGGCCGAAGCCGTAGTCACCCTTGATCGTGGTGCGGTGCATCACCCGCAGTTCATCCGGCGAGGAGCCGGTGCCCCGGTGCAACATGCGGTGGTTGTCCCACACGACCATCTCCGTGCCCTGCCACTGGTGGAAATAGGGCTTCATCACCCGTTTCGCAGCATCCCAGACCTCCTCGAACAGCTGGTCACCCTCAGGCGTCTCGTCGCCGACCACTCCGAATGACATCCACGGCGACAGGTGGAAGACCTTCTCACCGCTTTCGCGTTGCCACACCGCCGGGTGCAAAGCGCGCGGCAGCGTGGCGGCGAATTCGTAGATCGCCTCGTCGGCGTCATCGAGCACCTTGAGCCCCTCGGTGTCATATTTCATGTCGTTGTAGAGCAGGAACAGGGTGTAGATGATGTCCTTGCCATCGATCCGCGCGCGCAGCGCCTCGGGCAGATCATTCCAGATCTGGATGCCATCGGCAAAGCCGGTCAATCCGTCCTCGCCAGGCAATTGGACCGCCCGCAACACGCCGGCATAGTTCAGCTCGTTCTGGTAGCAGTGATCGAAATGCCATGGCTGCCATGTGACAAGCTGCTTGCCCTCGACCTCAACCAGCATACCATCTCCATCCGAGCGGATCACGATCACGCCGGGCACGATATCCTCATCGGTGCGCTCAACCGTGGCAACGGGATGGTCCTTGAGCGGGCCGAATACCTTGCTGACGGCAATCTGCATTTCGCCGCTCTGCTCGATATCCTCAAAACATATCACGCCGCGTTGCTCGAATGTCTCGCGGATCAGCGCGCGGTTACCCTCGTCTTCAAGCGTTTCGAAAGTGACACAGGAGATGCGTGCCCCGAATGGCAGGTCTTCGCGCAGGGGCGCAACGGTGA
>JAQWKP010000318.1 GCA_029247785.1 Novosphingobium sp. | reverse complement strand
GAAGGGCCGGGTGGCAGCGCTGGTCGAACAGGCTACGAGCCTCGCCGATGAGGACAATTGCGGAGACGCCATCAATCGCTACGGGCAAGCGCTCGCCATCGATCCGGCCAGCGTCGCGGCCAATCTTGGGATGGGCAAGTGCCTAGGTTCCGCGGACAATCCCGGACGAGCTGGCACGTTTCTCACCCGCGCCATCAACAGCCCTGCGGACGATGTAGCTTCACGGCAGGCCAAGCTTCGCGCGATGATGGCGCTGCAATCGCTCCCGCCGCCGAAAGATACAACCGTCAGCGATCCGCCGGTCATCTTCCGGGTTTCCGACAAGCCGGAGGAGGTCTGGGATGCGCCCGAGGCCCCGGTCATGGTGATAATTCCGGCCGGCGAATACACCATGGGCGCGCCTGCCAACGAGCAGTACTTCCAGCCGTGGGAGACCCAGCGCCGCGTCACCATTGGCACTCCGCTGGCGGTCAGCAAATACAATGTCACGCGCGGCGAATTCGCGGCTTTCGTCGCCGATACTGGTTATGACGAAAAAGGCTGCGACATATGGGCTGATGATACGTTCAAATGGGACCCCGAAGGCGACTGGAGCAGACCCGGTTTCGAGCAATCGGACGAGGATGCAGTCGCCTGCATCACCTGGCATGATGCGAAAGCCTATGCCGACTGGCTAAGCCGCAAGACCGGCCACCGCTATCGCTTGCCCAGCGAAGCCGAATGGGAATATGCCGTGCGCGCGGGCACGACCACGGCATATTACTGGGGCAACGAGCTCGGCACGGGCAACGCCAATTGCGATGGCTGCGACGAGGGTCCTCATGAAATGAAACCCACGGCAGGCGGCAAGTTTCCGCCCAATGCCTTCGGGCTATACGACATGGTCGGCAATGTCTGGAAATGGCTCGAAGACTGCTGGAACCCAACTTATGCCGGCGCGCCGACCGATGGGTCGGCCTGGCTATCGGGCAATTGTTCGCTGCGCGGGAGACGCACCGGCTCGTGGTTCAACCTCGACAAACCCCGCCCTGACGATCCGCGAGCGCCGGGTCGGCTGCGCTCTGCCGGGCGGTTCGGCTCGATGCCAGGGCTGCGGATATCGAGCTTCGGCTTCCGCTTGGTGCGCGAGCTTTAGGTACCTGCCCGACGAAAAGTCAGCCGCACACCCTCGTGGTTCAGCGGGGTGATGACCAACATGTCCTCGGACGAAAGGTCATAGCGGCGCGGGACGTCCGCTGGGCCTTCATGGGTGTTGAACAGGCGATGATGGGTCACAGTCGCAGCCGTCTCGTCGACACTATAGGGACCGAAATAGGCGTGATGGTCCACTGTCCCGTCGTCACGCTGGCCCGGCGAGATGATCTGCGCTGACATCCAGCCATCCTGCGCATAAATGATCAGTCCCTCAGCTGCCTGTCCGCCCGAAGTCTGTGCCGAACGCCCGCCCGTGTCCAGTGCAACCAGCCGCCATGAACCGATCAGGCGCTGCGCGTCGCTTCCCGTAAGATCGCTATTCATCGTCTAGCCCCAATGCCTTGTTGTAATTGCGGTGAAAGTTGCGGATCTTGCCTTCCTGATAGGCCGAGTACCACACATAGGGCGGCTGCTTTGCTTTCAGGCCCTTCTGGAGCGACGCAAGATTGCCGACGTCCTGGTCCATGATCTTGCTGAGAGACAGCAGCTCCGGCGCCGCAGTCCAGGCATCATCGAAGCCGAGCTTGCGGATCTTGGCCGGCGGCGGCTTGTCCTTGCCGTCGGGCCATGGCGCAAGCAGCAGCGCGTCCATCACGCAGGCGTCCGGATCGTCGCCATGCGGGCGGAAGCGGAAGCATATCCGCGACCAGCCGCCCCAGGGGTGCAGGTTCGGGAACAGGTCGTGGAAGCCGCCCTGCAATTCGTTATCGGCAAATTGGTCGGTATCGATGCCATACATCCCCTTGAGCATGGCCCGCTGACCATCGACAGCCGCCCGCCAGCTCGCCAGCGCTTCTTCGGGCGTTGTCGAAATGCCGCGCTGCGGACTGCCGGGGCTCGGGAATATCCCGGCCCGCCCCCAATTGCCGAACACGTCGTAATCGGTGTTGGCCAGATCGCCGCCGAGCAGCATCTGATGGGGATGAGTGGCAATGACGTGGTAGCTCTCCATGAAGGCTTCCATCACCACTTTCCAATTGGCGCGGACCAGCTTCTGGACATGGGCCTGCTTGTAGCGGTCTTCCAGCCGGTATTTGGAGTAATAGTCGATCATCACTGGCCCAAGGAAATCCTCGAGCGGCTCCGCATCCGGATCGGGATTGATGAAAACAAAGCCGCCCCATCTCCCCACATTCGCTTCGGGTAGCTGCGCCGCATCCTCGCGCACGCCAGGAAAGTCCCATTCTGTGGTGATCGATTTCAACGAGCCGTCAATCTTCCACGACCAACCGTGGTAGGGGCACATGAATTCGCTCGCCCCGCGCCCGCTACACTCTTTGAGCAGACGCCCGCGATGCAGGCAGACATTCTGATAGGCCCGGATTTCATCTTCGCCGGTGCGCACCACCAGAAAGGAGAGATGTGCGATCTCATAGACGTGATAGTCGCCAACATCGGGAATATCATCCTCGCGGCAGGCCATCTGCCAGGTCCGCTTCCAGATTCGCTCAACTTCGAGATCGTGATATTCGCGCTTGTAAAAGCGGTCGGTGTGGATGCGCTGTGGCCCGCCTTCCATCGGGCTGACCTGACGGAAGGCATCGGGCAAGCGCTCGGGAAAGCGCTCGTGCTCAAGGAAAAACTCGGCCTCGTAGAATTCGGATGAACGCGGCCCGCGCGCCGTGTCCTTGCCCTTGTCCGGCGTGAAACCGCTGATCAGCCGTCCCATCTCCGACATATGCGTGCCGGGCGGTGCGTCGACCGGGATCGAGCCATCATAGACGTCCGATCCCGCTGCCATCCAGAACACCTCGTGGTCCAGGGGCAGGTCTGGACCACCGATATAGACCAGCATATGCGGATCGGCCTGAGTAACCTCACCTTCGAGCCACTCGCCCTGCCAGGTGAAGATGCCGTAGCTCTCGGAGTCCTGCTTGGAAACGCGCACGCGCCCCTCGCCCGCCTCCTCATAGATCGTGCCGGTCAGCGGATGCGGCTCACGCCTCATGCCACACCCCGGACATAGGCGTCGATCGTGCCCGCACAGCCGATCTTGTCGTCGCCATCGAGATCGGCATAGCGCACGATATTATCGCGGAAGGAGGGTGTTGCCGCGCCGCATGGGCAGGGCCCGTAGTCAATCTCGACCCGATCGCCGGAGATCACACCGCCCCAGCGTCCCTGCATCGACACGTCGAAAAACGCTGCGCGGCCCTGCACCTCGCCCTGGTCCATCGGCAGCAGCTTGTCGCCATTCTTGTCGAGCGGCAGGCAGACCAGCCAGGGCGGAGCGTGATAACGCCCGCCCTTGTCGCAGCGCACCGTCACCGAGCCGATCTCCTGCATGCCATAGAGCTGAAAATTGCGGTCGGGCCGGACACTGAATGTCTCGCAGACATATTCGCGGAAATCGGGCGGCAATTGCTCACGCTTCAACCCGCCGCCAACATACATCATGTTCTCCGGGTGGAAGTCCTTTCCAGAAAGGCCCCGCTCGCGCACCGCAACTGCGACCTTGTGCATATTGCCCCACAGGCCGATCAGGAACAGCTTCTCACCGGCCAACTTGATGAGCGTCTCGACGGTGAGGTCGACCGCATCATCCAGCGCCTTCTCGCGCTCGGCCCCGACGCGTTCGAATTCGGCGATCTGGTCAGGCATAGCGGTGCCATCGGCAATCGCTTTTCTGAGCGCCACCATCATCGTGATCGAACCGACCGTGATCGGCGGCGCGGGATAGCGAAACAGCTCGGCGTCGGGTCGGCCAAACCCCTCGGCAAGCTTTTCCATGATCATGCGATTGCGCGGCACCGCGGCGACTGGCGCAAGGCTCAGCACGTGGCGATCTTGCTCGGGCGCGATGCCGGTACCCCAGGCGCAGGCGATAACCGAATCAAGGGCTGTCCAAGCAAGGTCTTCATAGGAAGCTATCAGCATCGCCGACTTGCCGGTCGTACCACTGGAGCAGGAGACGAAATGACCGGCTTGCTCCAGCCGCAAGACCCAGTCGTCGACATCGCCGACGCCCTGAAGGTCGGTATTGCTGGTGGGATAGGCCGAAACCGTGCCGAGCCATTTGGTCAGCTTGTCCCACTTCTCATCAATCAGATAGCTCTCGGGATAGCTCTTGTAGGCGGTGTGCGGCAGCAGCAGCGGGACGACATCGGCAAAGTCGCGAATTTCGGTGATCCCCGCTTCCCTGGCGCGGAATCCGACCAGCTTGATCGCGTCGATCTTTTCTTGCAGCCGCTCATTCATTGCCGCGATCTGCAAATCCCGCAGCGCCTCAAACGGAACAGTGTAGCAATCGTCAGCCTCGGCATAGGCCAGCAACCTTTTGACCGCTTCTCCCATGGGCTCTCCCTCCCGATGCGTCGTCTGACAATCTCAGACGATAAGCCTGCAAAGGTCAATCCGCACCCATGGCTGATATCAAGCCATGCGCCAGCGTTGCATTGCCCGGAGGGTTTCTGGCAGACACCCAGCAACACCCCGGCCTGACCGGACAGAGGATGACCAATCATGCAATGCGGCCCTACCGACACGCCCGACATCGACCTGGAATATTTGCGCGAGAAATACCGGCAGGAAGCCGAAAAACGCCATCGCAAGGAAGGCTTTGCGCAATATATCGAGATGAAGGGCGAGTATCAGGAATATTTCGAATTCGACCCCTATTCGCCGCCGCCTCCCCGAGAGCCGGTCTCCGATGAGATCGACGTGGTTATGTTGGGCGGCGGCTTTGCCGGGCTCAATGTCGCTGGACGTCTCAAGGAAGCCGGTGTCGACAATATCCGCATCATCGATCGAGGCGGCGATTTTGGCGGCACCTGGTACTGGAACCGCTATCCCGGCGTGCAATGCGACGTTGAATCCTATTCCTACCTGCCGCTGCTGGAGGAAATGGAATATATGCCGAAGGACCGTTATTCCTACGGCCCCGAAATCTTCGAATATTGCCAGAAGATCGGCCGGCATTTCGGCCTTTACGAACATGCGCTGTTCGGCACGCTGATCACCTCGCTGCGTTGGGACGACGACATCAAGCGCTGGCGTGTCGGTACCAATCAGGGCGACGATATTCGCGCCCGCTTCGTGGTCATGGCACCCGGTCCGCTCAACCGCCCGAAACTGCCCGGCGTTCCCGGAATTCAGGACTATAAGGGCCACAGCTTCCATACCATGCGCTGGGATTATGACTATACCGGCGGCGACTGGCTCAACCCGGTGCTGGACAGGCTTGGCGACAAGCGCATCGGTATCATCGGAACCGGTGCCACTGCGATCCAGTGCGTCCCGCCCCTCGGCAAATATGCCAAGCATCTCACCGTGTTCCAGCGCACACCGTCCTATATCGACAATCGCGGCAACCAGCCGACCGATCCGGAATGGGCGAGAAGTCTGCAGCCGGGTTGGCAGAACGAGCGGATGCACAATTTCCACCTTGGCATCAACGATGTCTATGAGCGCGATACGGTCGATCTGATCTGCGACGGCTGGAGCGAGGTCAATCGCAACATCCAGGCCCGGCGTGAACAGGACGGCTGGCCCGAGCTGACCATGGAGCAATTCATGGAGCTGCGCGAAGAGGAAGACGCCAAGGCGATGGAGCGTATCCGCAAGCGCGCCGATGACACGGTCAAGGACCCTGAGACCGCCGAAATGCTCAAACCCTGGTACCGCTTTCTATGCAAGCGACCCTGCTTCAACGACGACTATCTTCCAACCTTCAACCTCCCCAATGTCGATCTTGTGGATGTATCCGACGCCAGGGGTATCGAGCGCATCACCGAGATCGGTATCGTTGCCAATGGCGTGGAGCACGAGCTCGACTGCATCATCTATGCCAGCGGCTTCGAGAGCACGACCGATCTGCGCCGGCGCTATGGCATCGACACAATCGAGGGCCGCGACGGGCTTTCGCTTTACGATCACTGGTCGGAAGGCTTCCGCACGCTGCACGGAATGAGCGTGCATAATTTCCCCAACCTGCTGTTCACCGGCTGGCTGCAAGGCGGCGTTTCAGGCTCCACCACCCTGATGTATGACCAGCAGGGTCGCCACATCGCCTATCTCGTCAGCGAGGCCATGGCGCGCGAGGCCCGCACGGTTGAGCCCAGCGCCGAGGGCGAAGCGGACTGGGTCAAGACGATCAAGGAAAACCTGCTGATCGACAAGCAGTTCTGGGAAGGCTGCACGCCGGGCTACAACAACAATGAAGGCCTGGAAGTCGAACGCTACACCATCTTCGGCGAACCCTATGGTCCGGGCTACGACGCCTTCGACGACCTCATCCGAGAATGGCGCGACGAGGGCGGCATGGCGGGGATGGAGCTGGGGGAATGAGCCTCTAAACCTCGGCCCGCCGATCGCTTCGGCTGACCGCATAGCCCAGGAAAAGCAGCAGCGAGAGACTTGCAACAATTAGCAAGACTCCAAGCGTGCCGATCACCGGCACGAGAGGCTCTAGCAGCGTCAGGCCTACTAGCGGAGCAGCAGCAGCGGCCCCCTGAACGATACCGACGACAGTCCCGCGCCGCCCCTCACCGACTGATTCCACCGCCTTGGCCGGGATGCCGGGCGCCAACCAGCCCATGCCAATGCCCATCACCAGCATGGCGACAACGACGAGCCAGAGATTCGCGGCCAGGGCAAGCAGGACAAGCCCAAAGCCCAGCGTCGCAAAGGAAATCACGAAAATCATCTTCCAAGAAAGGCGCGAGGTCGCCTTGCCGAAGCTGGCGGAAAAGATCGCGGCGATCAGCGAATTGCCCATCATCACCATCGCGACCGTCGATGTGCCGTCAAGCCCGACGGAAGCGAGGTGGAACGAGAAATATATGCCGGGAACCGTCAGGATGATGCCGACGGCCACCCCGAGCATGATCAATCCCCAGGGTAACTCCAATTTCCCCCCATTCGCCTCAGACTGTCCGGCCTGCAAATCGACCTGCTTACGCGGCACAGGAAGCGCCCGCCGGCCCGCCAGCACAACGAGCGGCACCATGGCGAAGTATAGCAGGAAGGCCGGGCGCCACCCGGATTCGGCAACAAATCCCGCTGCCGGCAGGCTCATAAGCGCTGTGATCATGTTGAGCGCGCTCATCATGCCGATGGTCCCGGCGCGCTTGTTTTCGGGCAAATAGTCGCCGACCATGGTAAAGCCGATCGCCATCAGCGCGCCGGCAGCAATGCCGACAATGATCCGCGTGGCGACAATCACCTCGAGACTGGCGATGGAATACGGCGCGAGTGCAGCCACGATGTAGATCGCTCCGAGCGACATCAACAGCCACCGCCGGTCGATCCGATCAGCGAGCAATCCGCCCGCGAGCGAGCCAACCGCCATGGCCGGCCCGATCGCACCGGCCACCAGCTTGATCAGAAATTCGCTGGTCGCGTCATGAGCAAGGTCGCTGGCCATGGCCGCAAGCATCGGCAGGGGAATGGTGTATGACAGCACGCCCGGCAGCTGCGTGAAAATCAGCAGCGCCATGAACATTCCGCCGGTGAACTGGTATTGCGGAGCGCTTCCCGCACCGCCTTCGCTCGTCGCCGATCCGGCCATATCAAACGCTCTCCCCCAGCCCTCAATGCCAAGGACCATCAAAACACCGTGAAGGAAAGTCAATTCGTGGGGCTTGCGGGCTGCCATTGCGCGCGCGACCGGGTAATGTGCCGGATGGGCGGACAGAATTGGGAGAGCATCGCATGAAGGCCTGGCTGTTCACCGGAGCACATCAGCCGCTCGAAGAGATCGAGCGTGAGGATCCGCGCGCCGGTCCCGGCGAAGTAGTCATCGCGGTGCATGGTTCGGGCCTGTGCCACTCCGATGTCGGCCGGATGGACGGGACGCTCACTCCCTATATGCCGAAAAAGCCACCGATCATCCTCGGCCATGAAGTGGCTGGCGTCGTTATCGAAGCGGGACCGGGTGTTGCCGGTTTTGCCGTCGGCGACCGCGTCGTTGCTTCGGGCACACAGGAATACTGTCCTGGACGCAATTCCGATGGCGGCTATGCCACCCGCTGCCTGCTGCCGGTCAGGAGCCTGCTGCAACTTCCCGACAGTGTGAGCTTCGTCCAGGGCGCGGCGGCGACCGATGCCGGGCAGACTTCACACCATGCGGTGATGGTCGCGGGCGAACTGGCCGCAGGCCAGCGCGTTGGCATTGTCGGGCTTGGCGGGCTCGGCATGACCGGCGCGCGGATCGCGGTGCTGGCGGGCGCAGAAGTCTATGGCGCCGAACCGCGCGAGGAAGCCTGGGACGCCGCCAGAGCGCAGGGCGTGCGCGAAGTGGTGCGCGGCGTCACCGAACTGGCGCAATATGAGCTCGATCTCATCGTCGACTTTGCTGGCTTCGGCGACACCACAGCAGGTGCCATCACAGCTGTGCGGCCAGGCGGGCTTGTCGTGCAGGTCGGCCTCGGCAGAACCGAAGCGACCATCCCGACCATGCAACTGGTCGCCAAAGCTGTCACCCTGCGTGGCTCCGCCGGAGGCACCGCGCAAGACACATCAGCAGTGCTCGCCCATATGGCGAATGGCGATCTCACCATCGAGGCTTCGGCAATCAGCTTCGAGGACATTCCCGAAGGCCTCGATCGCTTGCAACGCGGCGGCGTGGTCGGGCGGATCGTTGCCGAGCCGATGGGTTAGAGTGCGTCCGCCGCATTCGGGCTGAGCGGCTGGGGATAGGTGGTTTCCAGTGTCGCTTTCCACTTCTCATCGTCCAGCGGTCCGGCGGGCCTGCTTACAACAACGCCCCTCGCCGCGAGATCTTCGCAATAGATCTCGACCACCTGGTCCAGCGAAAGGTCCATCGCCCTATCCTCGAAGGAGGCGAGATGGCGGTCGTCGCGGAAGACATGGGCCTTCCACAGCAGCGAGATTCTCACCTGTTCTCCTGACAGGCGATGCACCACCCGCTCGCCATCGCGGATTTCCCAGCTGCATTCGCCGACGCAATGCAACAGGTTCGAGGCCCCAAGCGTCCCGCGTATCGCCTCGCGGTCCGCCGCCGCGCCAATCGGGCTGACGCCATGGAACATATATTCATTGTCGCTGACGACACCGCAGTTCCACAAGGGCGACCGTTCCATCATCGGCGGCGCGTCCACGCCATCTGGCCAGCAGGCGAATGCACCGCCCTCACCCCGCCAGAACCACGCAAGGCCTGAGGCGACCGGCACCATCCAGTCCTGAAACAAGCCCGAATAGCTCATGTTCATCAGCAGCCAGACGGGATTATCCTGCTGGCCAAAACCGCGAAACAACGGCAAGTCATAATGCACGCCAGTTCCCGTCATCGGGGCGTTGAGCTGCGCCAGGCATTTGAATGGCCGGACTATTCCAGCGTTGAATGAGCGCTTGGCGGCCTCGATCATAAGCGGATTGTGGAGCAGCACCTCATCTTCGAACATGCCCCGGAAGAAGGGCTGCGTATTCGCACCGCCCAGCATGTCTTCCATCTGGTGATAGGCGGCGATGGTCTTGTAGGGCGCACGGCTCTCGACCAGGCGCAAGATGGCATCGGGATCGTTGAAAGCCTTTTCGATCCGTACAGGCCGCGACTGCATCGCCGCCGGACGTAGCCGTTCGACTTCACCGGTATGGCCCATTCTTCTTGCTCCGCTGGTTTCGGACAGGTTCGAACCGCACCGACCTGCTGTCAATATGGCATGAATATGGATGGTTGCCCGAAATTCTGGTATCGCGAAATCATAAAGGGAGAGAACCACGCATGAACGCAATAAGTCTGGCACCGCCCCTGCCTCCGCGCATAGCGCCCTACGCAGGCCGGATCGTCGATGTCGACGCCCATGAGATGATGCCCGCGCAGGTCTGGGTTGAAGCCTTTGGCGAAGAAGCACGACCGATCGCCGATCTGATCATGGCGCAGACCCCGCGCTATGCGAACAGCGCCAATGTCCCGGGATATACGGGGGACACGGCTGAGCTCGATCCGCAGGCGCTCTGGACCACCAAGGGTTCCGCTGCACCCGCTGCAGTCGACATGGAGCGCCGTCACGATGTGATGGATTTGATGGGGATCGACAGCCAGCTGCTGTTCGCCACCAGCGTCGGCTTGTTCGGCATGGTGCTGATCAATTCGGCACCAGACAACAAGATGCTGCTCTCGCTTGGCGGCGATGCGCAAGGTGGCTACCGCCATGCGTTGAAACTGCTCGATGCGCATAATGAATGGCTCGAAGGCATTGCCCGGCAATCGAAGCGGATCAAGGCGATCGCCATGATTCACGGCGAGACCCCCGCCGAGCTGATCACCCGCGCGCGTGATGCGATCGACAAGGGCATGGCCGGCATCTGGATCACCAGCGGGCTGCTGCCCGGAGGCGTTTCCCCGGCGCATAGCGATCTCGATCCGCTCTATGCGATGATGGCCGAAGCCGGCGTGGCGCTGCACTTCCACATCGGCGGGCTCGGCCCGTTCCTCGGCACCAACAAATGGGGCGACGCCGAAGCCTTTGAAGGCTTCAAGGCATCCTCGGAGATCAGCCTGGACCCGTGGTGGCTGTCAGCCGTCCATCTTTC
>JAQWKP010000316.1 GCA_029247785.1 Novosphingobium sp. | reverse complement strand
TGCCCGCGCTGCATGCTGTCTGCATAGGCAGGCAAGCGAATCCCGATCACGTTTCTTTGAAAGGCCCGCCGCGATGAAAGTCCGCGTCAATGTCAGCCTCAAGCCTGGAGTGCTCGATCCGCAGGGGCGTGCCATCCATCATTCGCTGGAAAGCCTGGGATTCGACGGGGTCAACGATGTGCGCGCGGGCAGGCTAATCGAACTCGACGTGGATGACAGTGTCAGCGACGGGGCGCTCGATGAAATGTGCCGCAAGCTGCTCGCTAATATGGTGATCGAGAACTACCAGATCGAGAAGGTTGGTTGATGAGCGGCTTGCGTTCAGCGGTCGTCACCTTTCCTGGCTCCAATTGCGACCGCGACATGGCGGTGGCAATCGAGACTGTCTCCGGCGCTGCGCCATTCCGGGTGTGGCACGGCGACAGCGAGCTTCCCGACAGGCTTGACTTTATTGCGCTGCCCGGCGGCTTTTCATATGGCGACTACTTGCGTTCTGGCGCCATGGCCGCACGATCACCGATCATGCAATCGGTGGTCGCAGCCGCTGAAAGAGGCGTGCCTGTTCTGGGCGTTTGCAATGGCTTCCAGGTGTTGACCGAAAGCGGGCTGCTACCTGGAGCGCTGATGCGCAATGCGGGAATTCGCTTCGTCTGTCGCAACGCGCCGCTGGGGGTGGTGAATGACAGTTCGCTATTTACTCGTGGCTACAGCCAGGGCCAGCGCGTCGTCATCCCGGTCGCCCATCATGATGGCAATTATTTCGCCGATGACGCAACGCTCGACCGGCTTGAAGGCGAGGGCCAGGTCGCGTTCCGCTATCTCGAGGATATCAACGGATCGGCGCGCGGCATCGCCGGTGTGCTTAACCGCTCCGGCAATGTCCTTGGCATGATGCCGCACCCCGAGCGGGCCATCGAACTGGTGCATGGCACCAACGACGGCCGGATGCTGTTCGAAAGTGCTGTGAAGGGCCTGGTTGAGGCCTAATCAGGCGACTGCGTCATTGCGCGTATGGCGCTGGCGGAACAAGTCGAGAGCATCACTTGCTTCCATTGGCCGGCCAAAGAAGAAGCCCTGGATCTTCTTGCATCCCAGTTCCCGGACGGTCTCAAGTTCCCTTTCGGTCTCGACACCCTCTGCAGTTGTCGACATTTCAAGGCTGTCGGCCATCGCCACAACGGCGCGGATGATGGCCAGGCTCTCAGGATTTCCTGTGGCGGCACCCTGGACGAAGGTCCTGTCGACCTTGATCGTCGAGAAACGCATTTCACGCAGATATCCGAGCGAGGAGTAGCCGGTCCCGAAATCGTCGAGAGCGACTTCGCAGCCCAGTGACATGGCCTGCTCCAACGCTGCGCGAGCCTGGTTCGAATCGCGCACGAAGATGCTCTCGGTTACTTCCAGTTCCAGTCTCTGGGCCGGTAGACCACTATCAGACAGAGCACCGATGACGCTTGCTATGAAGTTGGGATCGAGCAGCTGTTCGCCCGAAACATTGACCGCTACGCGAATGTGATCCGGCCACTTCATCGCCTCCTGGCATGCCTCGCGCAGCACCCACTCGCCGATCGGAATGATCAGGCGTGTATCTTCTGCCAGCGGGATGAATTTCCCTGGGCTGACCAAGCCGTGCTCTTCGCTGTTCCAGCGAAGCAGAGCCTCGAAGCTGGAAATCGTCTCGGATTGGGCACCTACCACAGGCTGATAGTGCAAGATGAATTCATTGCGTTCGAGCGCCCGGCGCATCGAGAACTCCAACTTGCGGCGTTCTTCGGCATGGGCGTGCAGGGCGGGTTCATAGGTGAAGTGAGCGCCGCCGCCCTCGTCCTTGCTGCGATAGAGCGCGAGATCGGCGTTGCGCATCAGCGTTTCGACGGTCGCCCCATCGCGCGGTCCAATCGCCGAACCGACACTGGCGCCGACATAAAGCGTGTGGTGGTCGATCTCGTAGGGCTGTGAGAGGCTTTGGATTACATTGGCTGCGATCCGCTGGACATGCTCCATGTCGGAGACATCGCGAATAACGATGGCGAATTCGTCTCCGCCCAGCCGGCCACACATTTCGCTTTCGCCCATGTGGCGCTTCAGTCGGTCCGAAACCCGGGCCAGCAGCTGGTCACCAACGAGGTGGCCGAGCGAATCGTTGACGGACTTGAATCGGTCGAGATCGATCATCAGGAAGGCACAGCGCGTCCGCCACTGGTCGGCATAGGCAAGCGCTTCACCCATCGATTCGTTGAGCATCATCCGATTCGGCAGGCCGGTAAGCGTGTCGTAGCGCGCCATGTGTGCGATCTTGTCAGAACTCTCACGCGCTTCAGTGACATCTGATCCTACGCCGCGGAAGCCGTCGAAGATGCCGTTCTCGTTGATCTTAGGTGTTCCCGACAATTCCCACCAGCGCGGTTCCTCATTGATGGTAACCCTGACCAGCAGGTTGGAAAAGCTCTCGCGCCGTTTCAGCCGCTCGGCAAGATCGTGAAGGCTGGATGGAAATTGCCCCGTTTCCCATGCAGGCCCTGCGATCAGCTGGATGAAGGATTTGCCGTCGATTT
>JAQWKP010000315.1 GCA_029247785.1 Novosphingobium sp. | reverse complement strand
GGCCACTTGTCTGGAAGGTAGTCGCCTCCACCTACCGAGCGGCAGTTGATGTAGGTCGTGCCCTCGATCGTTTCGCGCCGTCCAGCGTCGGTTTCGAGAACCAACTTGACCGGCTCACCGCTGACCAGCAATTCGCGCATCCATGGAATTTCGACCGCGCGCGCCGGGATCAGCTCGCCCGAACCGTCGAAGATAAAGCCCTCGTTGAAACTCTCCTTGCCGTCGCGCGGCGGAAAGGTGTTGACGCCGAAGCCCTTGCCGCTGGGGAACAGCGCCGACATCCAGCAATGGCCGAAGAAGCCATCGAACTTGCGTACGCCCTGGCGCTTGATCCGCAAGAGCTGGCCTGACATCTCACGCCGCTCTCCGCCCACTGACAGCCAGCCCTTGGCGCGGCACAGCTGTTCATAGCGCGGGCTGATGAATGTGCCCTGCTCGCCCGACATCATCTCCCTTGAAGCAGCGGTGAGCGTGCCGGAAATCAGCGGCGGCACCGCCGGATAATAGTCGAGCTCGAATGCCACTTCGGGCATCGGCGGAGCGGCTGGCAGATTCTCGTCGATCAACTGCTGCGCGGTCAGTTCGCGTACCTCGTGGGGATCGAAGGTGATCTTCCAATGCTTGAACGGTTCGACGCAGGTGTATTGCAACGGGCCGCAGCGCTTTTGCCTTGGCTGGCCATCGGGGCCACTCGCGCCATGCTCCCTGCCGCTGATCACCCGCCCGTCGGGAAATGCGATGTCCAGCCACAATTCAGGCGAATCCCACTCTTCCGCCACATGCTCAATGCCGATGCGCATGGCGACTTCGCCGTTTTCCTCCTCGAACCAGACATTGGCGGCATCGCGCACTTCCGGTCCTGGCTTCTCATCGAAGAAATACTCGCGCTCAACCGGGAGCCCGCCCGATAAATCCATATTCTTTCCCTCCATTGATTTCGCCATGTCATCGCCGGGCTGATCCGAGCAGCCACCGCCAAGCAAGGCGACGACCGCACCAGAGCCAAGCGTCGTCAAGGTTTGCCTTCGGTTGAACAATCCATCGAACTGCAATGACATGGCAATCTCTCCCAAAATTGAAGAGCACAGAGTTGGCGCAGCCTGCCAGCTTTGTCCAGATCACTCCCCAGTGGCCAAAGCTGTGCCAGAGCTGGCGCGCGGATTCTCCCCCGAACTCCATTTATGTTCTTTAACATTCGCAGGCGGATGGCACAGTGTCCGCCTCAGCGATTCGGAATTGAGGAGATGCAGCATGACCAAATTCGTTCTCGCCTATCACGGCGGCCCCGGTTCGATGACACCAGAACAGGGCCAGGCCCATATGCAGGCATGGAAAGCCTGGATGGACGGCATGGGCGATGCGGTGATCGAACGGGGCATGCCGGTCGGCAAGTCCAAGACCGTGAGCCAGAGCGGCGTTGCCGATGACGGGGGATCAAACCCGCTCTCGGGCATCACCCTGATCGAAGCCGAGACCATTGAGGCGGCCATCGAACTGGTGAAACCATCGCCGCACATCAGCGCAGGCGGCTCGATCGAGATAGCTCCGGCGATGGACATGGAAATGTAGGACGCAACACGGGAGAATCCGATGGACAATCTTTTCGAGGCGCTGCCGTCTCTGGCCTCTTATCACCCGGCATTGCTGGCGCTGGCGCTACTGAGCCTTGCGGTGCTGATCCAGGGGGTGCTGACCGCCCCGCTGGCATTTGCACGCGGCGACGAAGAACCGGGAATGCCACTCAAGGGCGATCACGCAAAATTCAGCTTCCGGGTCATTCGCACCTATGCAAACTCGGTCGAGAATTTTCCGGCGTTCATAGCCACCCTGTTCCTCGCCATCATCGTTGGTGTCGATCCGACATGGGTCAATTGGCTCGCTGGCCTGCATGTTGGCTTCCGGCTGCTGTTCTGGGTGGTCTATTTTGCCGGCATAGGCAAAGTCGCCGGCGGCCCGCGCACGATGAGCTATGTCGGCGGCTGGCTGACCAACACGGTGCTGGCCGGGATGACAGTCTACGCTTTCATCGTCTGAGCCATTCTCTGCCCGGTTGCACGTTGCGCCAGTGCTTGCGAGCAGTTAGCAGGCACCGGGCAACACATCTCGCCAGGAGAGCCGATCGGTGGCCGAACGCCAGATGCATTTCGTCACGCTGATATGCGCCGGGCCGACCAACCATCACAATGGCGGCTGGCGACATCCCGAGGGCGACGGGCATCTCGTTCTCGATCCGGCGCGTTATGAGGAAATTGCCCGGATTAGCGAGGCTGGCCTGTTCGACGGGCTGTTCCTGGTCGATTACCAGTTCATTCAGGGCCAAAGCGAAGGCAAGCCCAACCTCGTCGCTCGCTATGGCGGGCAGATGGTCATGCTCGATCCGTTGCAACTGCTCGCCGCCATGGCGCGCGTCACCAGCCATATCGGACTGGCAGCAACGCTCAGCACCAGCTTCTATCACGCCTATCACATCGCCCGCGCCTTCGCCTCGCTTGACCATATCAGCCATGGCCGCGCGGGCTGGAACATCGTCACTTCCGGCAATCCGGCAGAAGCAGCCAATTTCGGGCTGGATGCGCTCGATCAGCGCATTAACCGCTACGATCATGCCGACGAGGTGGTCGAAGCCTGCATGGCGCTGTGGAACACGTGGGAAGCCGACGCGCTGAAGCTCGACAAAGAGTCAGGCATATTCGCCGATCCCGACAAGCTGCGTTTCGTGCGTTATGAGGGCGAATCCGTGCGCGCGACAGGAGGCCTGACTACCCCCCAGCCGCCCCAGGGCCACCCGGTGCTGATGCAGGCCGGGTCCTCCGAACGCGGGCGAGAATTCGCCGCGCGCTGGTCCGAAGTGATCTTCACCGTCCAGCAGGACCTCGCGCCAATGCAGGAATTCTACGCGGACATGAAGCGCCGGGTTACCGGGCATGGGCGCGAGCCCGGACACTGCGCCGTATTGCCCGCGCTGGACGTGATCGTCGCCGAAACGGAGGAGGAGGCACAGCAGCAGGCCAACTATGTCGACAGCCTCGCCAGTGTCGACCTTGGCATGCAGACCTTGTGCGACCTCACCGGCGAAGACCTGCGCGCGCTACCCGCCGATACGATCTTTGCCGACATTGCGGTCGAGCCAGAACGGATCGTCTCGGTCGGGCTCTATGAGAATGTCTGCAAGGTCAGAAAGGACGGCCGCGCCCTGACACTAGAGGAAGCAGCCCGCCTCTACGCCACCACCTGGATGGCACCGCGCGTGGTCGGAACGCCTTCGCAAATCGCCGACCACATGCAGGAAATCTTCGAGGCCGATGCTTGCGACGGCTTCGTTATCGGCACATCGTCCAGCCCGATGGGGCTACGCAATTTCGTCGAGTTAGTGGTGCCGGAGCTGCAGGAGCGCGGGCTTTACCGGAGGGAATATGCTGGGGCGACGTTCAGGGAGAATTTGCGGGGGTGAGGGCGAGAGGCCAGGTAATTCCAACTGCCACAGTAATTCGTAGTTCCGGGTCGCGTAAAACAGGAAGCGTGGAATGGCCGATTTAGATCGATTGAAACGGGCGGTGTGCCATTACTGCTCACGCTATCACATACTGCAATTCGAGGTCAGCGAGGCCTACGACCTGCACAGCCAATGGCAGACGGATTATTTCCCGCATACCGAGGAAAAGGGCTGCTATGCGTTCTTCGACGAAGGCATGGACCTGCTCTATGTCGGCAAGGCCTCATGCAATAGCTCCATCGGCGCACGCGCCGGAACCTACCTGCAATGGGACAAAAGCGACAACTGCCTCAAGCAGACGGGTTCGGACCACTGGGACTCCAGGCCGTTCTATCTCTTTACCATCCCGGTACACGACGCGCACCAAGCACCCTCGCTAGAAGAGTATCTGATCGAGACCCTTGACCCACCGGAAAACCGCGCGGGCCGCGTCCGACAGGGCGGCCAAGTGACAGAAATCACGAAAGGTGCTGAAAGCGCTGGGAATTTAGGTAACACTTTACCTAACCCCTAATCGCCCCCTGCCTCTTGCTTAGACTTGAAAGGCGGAATTCGGGGACTCGCAATAGCATGTCCCCGATCGAACAGGCTTCGCAAGCCTTCATATCCTCTCCCCAGAGGAGAGGAGCACGGCGGCGGCAGGTACGAAAACGCTTTCCTACACCTACCCTGCCGGGCGAGAGTGGTAGCGATGCGCGATTCCTCCCGTTCCTGCTCGCCTGACCCCTGCCCGCATTGGGCGCGGGCTCCGATTGCGGCGGAAAAGGCCCTGCTTGCGGTGTCGTCTTTTGTCGGGAGGCCGCAGATGGCTTTGATATATCAATCGCTTACCGATGTTGGAAAAAAGAGACACGGTGTCTCCTTTGTCACCTTGTGCCTGCATGCCGGGCCACAAATCTGGGGACGACAAGATGCTTGGGGCCCTGCGGTCTTGCGCCTATACTCGGGGCCATAATCGCGGACACACGCCCGCAATCAAGGAGAGGACCGTCATGCCCATCAAGAAGCTCGTCATGGTCAAGCGCAAACCCGGCCTGACCCCGGAACAATTCCGCGACGGCTACGAGAACAGCCATTCGCGCATTGCCGTGCGGCTGTTTGGCCATCTCTGGCTCGAATATCGCCGCAACTACCTGCAAACTGGCTACAACTTCACCAATGATGAAGGCAATGCGGACGTGATCGGCTTCGATGCCATCTCCGAATTCATCCTGCCTGACGAGGCCGCGCTCGAGGAGATGAACCGCATTTCGATGGAAAATATCGAGATGATCAAGGAAGACGAGGCCAAGTGGTTCGATCAGTCGCGCTGCTGGATCGTCAATTGCGAGACTTTCGTGGAAGAGGGGTTGGCAGGCGCGCGGCAGGGCGCGGTAGCTTGATCGGCAAGCGCCCCATTGCGGGGCACAGGCCGACAATACCGTATTCAAGTGCTATTCAGTCACATTCATTTAGGCCATGAAGGGCTGGGGACGGGCCTGAGGGGGCTACCCCGTGGAGATAGAACAATGCAGGTAAGTTCAAAACCCCGTTTCACTCGCGCCAGGCTGGCTGTCGCGGCGGCATTGCTGCTTGGCCTCGCCGCTTGCGCTGCGCCCTTCCGCGCTGATGTCTCGCGATTCCAGTCGCAGCTCCCCGCGCCTTCTGGCCAGACCTTCGCGGTCGTCGCCGACGATCCGCACATGGCTGGCGGTATCGAGTTCGGCCAATATGCCGAGCTGGTCACGCAACGCATGGCTGCCCTGGGCTATCGACCCGCCTCAGGTCCGGAAAGTGCGGACATGCTGGTTCGCCTCGATTATGGCGTCGACAAGGGCCGT
Organism: Novosphingobium sp.; assembly: GCA_029247785.1. Lineage (GTDB taxonomy): Bacteria > Pseudomonadota > Alphaproteobacteria > Sphingomonadales > Sphingomonadaceae > Novosphingobium. The sequence goes on along the minus strand of JAQWKP010000315.1, from coordinate 11,445 downwards.
GAGCGCGTTCGGTCAACCCGCGGCGGCTACGGCTCGCACTGGAGCCCATGGTACGGTTATGGCCGAGTCGGCTATCGCGGCGGCCCGTGGCACTACGGTTGGCATGACCCATTCTTCGACATGGGCTCAAGCATCGACAGCTACACGGTCTACACCAGCGGCGTCGACGTTAAGATCGACCGCCGTGCCGATGGCGAGCGGCTATTCGAAGGCAAGGCCGAGGCGGTATCGCGCTCAAACCAGTTGCAGAACCTGGTACCAAACCTGGTCGAAGCGATGTTCACCAACTTCCCCGGAAACTCTGGCGAGACCGTGCGCATCACCATCGCGCCTGAAAAGAAGTAGCGGACAACCAAAGGCCGAGAGGATCGCCTTCTAACCTGCCCGTTCGAACAGTGGGCGCAGCACGGCTGCGGTGCCTGCACCGCGCACGAACAGCAAATCGCGGATCGCAGGTCCGGCCGTCGCGCCCATTTCGGACTTGTAGCCAGCGTCGCCAGCACCCCAACTGATGCGAGTGATGCCCCTGTCAGCACAATCCGCAAAGTCTCGGTAAAGCAGGATCTTGCCGGGGCCGAACCGCCCGAATTTCTCATTGTAATTATTCGCAATATAGTAGCGCGTAGCACCGGATTCGAGCCCGAAGGTAAAGGCTGCCGCTTCCCCGCCGATGGACATCACGCTGCCGAACAGCATCGGTGCAAGCACCGGATCCTGGGCGGCGCTTTCCCAGATAGCCCGGCATGCTGGGTCTGCAAATTTGGTGTCCGAACCATCTTCCAGATCGGCCAGCCAGCTAGCCTGTTCCACTTCGGCCATCGCGTCGCGATGCCTGCTAGCCCAGTCCGAGCCGGTGAAGGAACAATACTCAATCTCGCCAATTTCGCCGAGGCGGCGTTCGCGCCAGCGGTTCTTGCGCAAAGTCTTCGCCCTGGGCCATTCGCCCTGCGCGCGCAAAGCTGCCAGATCGAGTTCGAATACCGATCCCAGATCTCGCTCCAGCACTTTCCATCCGGCAGCCTCGGCAAGGAGGACGAGACGATCCGCTGTGGGGTCGCCGCTATAGGCTGGACCGAGCCGCCAGGCCCGGCCGAAAAACTTGCGCGCCGCCGGATCGGAAAGAAACGCGAGCAGTTCCTCGTCGCGTATGTCCGCCGCAAGCGCAAAGCTGCGAAAGGGCCAATAGGGTCCGGCAACTTCGCCCAGCGCGATCGGGCCAAAGCGCCTGCGGGTCAGCGCGATTGCAGCAAGCGGTGTGCCATCTTGCCGGCTTGCCGCAATAATATCGATGTCGCCGCCGCCAGCACGAAGCCACTGAGAGCGCAGGAATGCGTGTGCAGGATCTGCGGCCGAGGCAACGGCATCGAGCAGCGCGTCGTCTCCCTGCGCAACCTCCACGGCCGCATTCGCCGGTTTCGAAATTCTCTCGATCTTCATCAATCCGCCAGTTCGCCGTCCACAATCGTCCGGTGATACTAAACCCGGCTGGTTAAGGTCAGGTTTGCCTTAAGGCAGGCCGTTTACGAAAATTTTCGAGGCTTGGCGTAGGAGAGGGGCATGACGGCCGCCCCGCTTCACAGCCTGCGCTTCCAGCTTGGCGCGCGAACGCCATTTTCGGTGCGACGCCGGCTGCGCCGCGTACCGCTGGCGCTGGATGAAGCGCTGGTGGGCGGCGAAGTAAGCCTGCCCCCGCTCGACAATGACGATCACGGCTATTTCATAAGCTCGGTTCCGCTAGCCGGAATGAATCGCATCACTCTTCGGCACGAGAATCTCAAACCATTCATATACCAGGATTATTCTCGCCGCTATGTCGATCTCACGCTGGGTTTCGACGCCTATATGCAAGGATTCTCATCCAAGAGCCGTTCGACTTTGCGCCGCAAGCTCAGGAAATTTACCGAGCTGTCTGGCGGCAGTCTCGACATCCGCCTCTATCGCAGCCCCGACGAATTGGCCGAATTTCACCGCCTGGCCCGCGCAATCTCTCGCAAAACCTACCAGGAGCGCCTGCTCGACGCCGGCCTACCCGAGGGCAGCGAATTCGAGGTCGAAGTGGCCCGGCTTGCGAATGAAGATCAGCTCCGCGCCTGGATCCTGTTCGTCCATGATGAGCCTGTAAGCTACCTCTATGCTCCGGCACAGGGCGATACGCTGGTCTATGCCTATCTCGGCTACGATCCTGCTTTTGCCTCCCATTCACCGGGCGCGGTGCTCCAGATCGAAGCGCTGCGCGCGGTGATGGAGGAAGGCGCATTTCGCCAGTTCGACTTCACCGAGGGCGACGGCCAGCACAAACGCCAGTTCGCCACCGGTTCGATCGATTGTGTCGACCTGCTGCTGCTTCGTCCAAGCCTGTCGAACCGCCTTACCGTGGCCGCGCTCAGTGCGTTCTACGGCACAATAGCGCTCGCCAAATCGATCATTCCCCGCAAGCAGGTCACGGCCTGGCTGCGCGGCTAACCCCGCTTCAGATTTTCAGCACCGCCAGCGCCTCGACCTGCTCTATGTAATGCGCGGGCGAGTTGCTGGCGAAGCCGATATGCATCGTTGTCGCTCCCGCTTCGAACACCGCCGCAACGCGATCGGCAGCAAGGCCCGGCTCACCGACAGGATCGAGCAGGCCATCATGGCGCAGCGCCAGTTCGATCGGCTTGTCGCGCGCATCCCAGCTCGGCTTGTCCTTGGCCCGCTCAATCATCGCCTGCATTTCGGGGACAGCAAGGCCAAAGGGCGCCCAGCCATCGCCCAGCTCAACCGCGCGGCGTAGCGAGCGCGCGCTGCGCCCACCAATCCAGATCGGCATATGCTGCTGTACCGCGCAGGGATCGATAATGAAGTCTGAAAACTCGTAAAAAGGTCCGGAATATTTCGGCAGACGCTGGCCCATTGAGGCACGGATCGCCCGGATCGCATCGTCCCCGCGCACGCCGCGCTCGGTGAATTCCACGCCGCCCAGGCCAAGCAGATCGAATTCCGGCTTCAGCGAGCCGACCCCGACGCCGAGCATCACCCGGCCCTTGCTCAGCCGATCGAGCGTTCCATAGCGTTTCGCGATCTCCAGCGGGTGGTTATAGGCGAGCACCAGCACATAGGTGAGAAAACGGATCTGCGTTGTCATGCCCGCGAGATAGCCAAAGAACGGCAGCGGATCGTAATAGCGCCCGCCCCGCACCGCCTCGACCTCTGGTGGAATGCCGACATGTTCCGAACAGGCCAGATAGGCATAGCCGAGCCTGTCAGCCGCCGCGGCGATGGCGGCGAAATCCTCGGGCGTTGCATCTGCCTCCCAGTTACTATGCCCACCATAGCCCCCCGTGAGCGTGACGGCAGGCGTGCCGATGCCATATTGTGCGGTCTTGGTCATTGCTCATATTCTCCTCTGATCTCAGGCGTCCCGACCTTGCCTGCCAACGCGCCCGATTGGTCGAACGTTCGCACCTCAAAATTCGGCGATCACTCTCACTTCGATACTCTCACGCGGGCGTGCGCCTGCTGGCGTGGTCGGATCATCGAAAGCACCATGGCATGCAAAAGGAGGCATGGAGGGGTCGGAATCGTAATTCTTGAAGATGAAGACCTCCTCCACTTCCATCGCGGGCAGGTAGAACCAGCGCTGGTCGCTATCATGAGTTAGTGTTATGAATTCACTAGTGAAATCTGGCCTCACCAATGGAGTCTCAACGCAATTCTCTGCGCGGATGCTGCTGGCGTCGCACACGGCAAGCGGCAAGGTAGCGAGCGGGCCGGAGATCGGCCGCCACAAGTTGAGCTGGAGAACGCGCCCTGGCGGCAGCGATTCCTGTTCCTCTGGCGGCATCAGCTGCTCCAGGGCTTCCAGCGCAGCGCGCCGCGTCAGGTCACAATGCATCATCTCCGAGGGTAGCTCGACCTCAACCGAACCGCGCGGGCCCGCAGCGGTGCCGCGCACGGTGTGGTCGAACACGATGACGCGGTGGGCATTGGTGAGACCCTTCACCAGCGCCTCAATCTCAGGGTAATAGATCGCGCGGATTTGCGCATCGTCATAGAAATCGGTGACTGCGCTGTCCTGCTGAGCGACGATCACGCCCTCCACATCCAGCGACATGTCGTGCTTCAGCTTGCGCGCGTTGCGAAGCCTCACGTCGACCGGCGCAAAGCGCCCCTGCGTACGCTCGGGATCGGGCTCGGAGGGTTTGGCAAGGTGAAGCATCGGCGCTCCACCTGCAGGATCGACAAACATCAACCCCGCGACAAGCTCGTCGGGCTGCGAGAGCTGGAGAGGCGTCACACTTGCCATTGTATGTCCTTCCGCATGCGGCCGGTTTTCCTACATTCCGCAATCACGCTACATTCGCGCGGGCTCTTTCCATCGTCAATCCACCGGACCTCGCGGCCTGACACGGTTTTCTATCCCGAAAGCCGATACGCCGCGCATGTGTTTCATCAACTAACTCCCCCGCGACTCGGGCGCAATCGGCCCAAGCAGGAAGAACATCGCCGAGGACACCAAGCACAGCGGAATGAACGCCCACAGCGCCGCGACATAGGTTCCGGTAACGTCAAAGCTGTAGTTGGTGATGACCGGCCCCATCCCGTTGAGCAGCAGCGACATGCCGCCAATCGTGCCGAAGATGGTGCCGAAGCTGGCCACTCCGAAATGGCGCGAGGCAAGATAGGCAACGCCGTCCCACTCGACCCCGACGGCCAGACCAAGAACGAAGATGCCCGCAGAAACCAGCACGACCGATCCCGGCATGAACAATAGCGCAAGGCACGTGCCAACCGGGGTGAGAACGCTGATGCCGCAGACAAGCCTCCCGTCGATACGATCAAGCAGATAGCCGCCAATAAGCCGACCGATCATCGATCCAGCCCCGACCAGCCCGGCCATCGCCGCCGCCCGGCCCGCCGTATGTCCTTCGGCGACCAAGATCGGCACGAAATTGGCAATCAGTGAACTGGCGACCGTAACAATGGTGATGGCACCCAGCGTCAGCCTGATGAAGCGCCAGGACAGGATCGAACGCAAAGCCGGCGGACCGTCTTTCAACGGCGGCGCAGCGGCCTTCCCCTGTCCCTGCTGCTTGCGGCTGCGATCAATCGAGCTGGAAAAGCCGAACCAGACCAGCGGAAGCACCACCAGTCCCCAGATGCCGGCAAGGCCAAGATAGGCCCCGCGCCAGCCAAGCGAATCGACCAGCAAATGCGTCACTAACGGCACGATCAGCGCGCCGATTGACGTACCGCACAAGGTCACCGCAAGCGCCATGCCGCGCGACGCCGAAAACAGGCTGGTAACGCCCGCCGCCCACACGGTGGGCGCGATGCAGGCCGCAGCAAGGGCGATACCCAGCCACATAGCCCACCACAGGGCGATACTGTCTGTCGCTTGCGACAGTAAGGCCAGGAAGAAGCAGAACAGGCAAATGCCGAGCAGCCCGACGCGGCGCGCGCCTATTCTGTCAATCACCATGCCGATCAGCGGCGAGAGCAGCACTGCAACCACGGCGACAACCGACAGACCCGAAGAGACTTGCGCCCGGCTCCAGCCGAACTCGCGCTCAAGCGGATCGATCATTACACCGATCGAATAGAGATGCACCGAAGCCAGGCAGCCTCCCGCCGCACCGGCAAGAACTACGGGCCAATTACCGCGCCATTCTTGCGCCGGAGTTGCTTCGCTAATTCCTGTCATGCGGGCCGGTGTAGCGGCGAGACCGCTAATTGCCCAGTGCAGCAACACCGCCGGTTGAACCGAAGCCGCCTTCGCCCCGCGCCGTCTCGTCAAGATCGTCAACCGGGAGCCAGTTCGCCTGCGTCACCGGTGCGAGCACCAGCTGGGCTATGCGGTCGCCACGCTTCACTTCGAACGCACTATCGCCGTGATTGATCAGGATGACCTTCACTTCGCCGCGATAGTCGGAATCTATGGTGCCAGGCGTGTTCGGAATGGAAATGCCGTGCTTAAGCGCAAGGCCGGAGCGCGGACGCACCTGGATCTCGAAACCGGGGGGTATGGCAACGGCCAGCCCCGTCGCCACCGGATGGCGCGCACCGGGTTTCAGAGTGACGTCCTCGGCGGCAAGCACGTCCATGCCCGCTGCTCCCTCGCTCGCGTAGACGGGAAGCTCCAACCCGGCAAAATGCTCCAGCCGCTTGACCGGAACCGAAACGCTATTTGCCGGCTGACTTGGTAACTGCATCGATAAATCTTTCGACCAGGATATTGGCGACTTCGTCCTTGGGCATTTCCTCCAGGCTTTCAACCTCCTTGCCCGTGACGATGTGCACAGTATTGGCCTCACCGCCCATGACATCGCCCGAAACGTCGTTGGCGATGATCCAGTCTGCACCCTTGCGTTTGCGCTTTTCCTTGGCGTTCTTGACGACATCTTGCGTTTCCGCAGCAAATCCGATCAGCAGCTTGGGCCGCTCTTTCATCCCCGAGAGATTGGCAAGAATATCCGGGTTTTCCGTAAGCAACAGTGCCGGCGGCGCCGAGCCGCGCTTCTTGATCTTGTCCTTGGCGATGGTCAGCGTGCGCCAGTCGGCCACGGCCGCGACCATCACGCCGATATCGGCAGGCAGCGCCTTGTGAACCGCTTCGGCCATCTGTTCCGCGCTTTCGATATCGACGCGGTCAACGCCAGGCGGCGTCGGCAGGTTGACCGGCCCTGACACCAGAGTCACTTGAGCCCCGGCCCTTGCCGCCGCCGCAGCGATGGCAAAGCCCTGCTTGCCCGAGCTGCGGTTGGCAATATAGCGCACCGGGTCGATCGGCTCCCAGGTCGGCCCGGCAGTGACGAGGACGTGCTTGCCATAGAGCGGCAGTCCGGACTTATCCTCGGGGATCGGCTCATAGGTATCGCCGGTCGTTTCCGACATTTCCTCGGCAAAGGGTTCGGGCGCATCCTTGTTGTCCGAGACGAGGTGATTGATCGCCTCCGCATCCGTTGGCGGGGCGGAGCGGGCTTCACCCTTCTTCGGCATCAGCAACCCGGTTGGGGTCGGCGCGACAACTTCTTCGGTCTGGACTTGCTCGGCTGGTGCCTCGTCGGCCAGGCCGATGGCCTGCTTGGCTTTTTCAATGCCGCGAGAGATCATCGATCCTGACAAGCCGCCGAAACTCTTGTCGGCACCTTCGCTATGGGCGTCGCTATCGCCGTCAACGTCTCCATTGCCTTCGCTCTCGCCATCGGCTTCGGCACCGTCACCCTCTTGCGGAATATAGGGCAGTTCTGGCAGCGGCTCTCCGCCCGGAAGCGGCGCGACTTCGACCGGGTCCATACCCAGCGCCCAGGCAACGCGCTGCCAGATCATCACCGGATCGGGCAAGCGGCCAGGGCCGAATTCGCCGCATGCCATCTGGCCCTCGTCAGGCTGCATAACATCGACGCCAGCCGAGCGCAGCGCTTCGATATTGCGCATCGTCGCATCGTGCTGCCACATCCGCACATTCATCGCTGGGATGACCATCACCGGCTTATCAGTGGCGAGCAGGAGGGTGGTCGCCAGGTCATCGGCTATGCCCGAGGCCATCTTGGCCAGCAGATTTGCAGTCGCAGGACATACGACGATCAGGTCAGCTTCACGCGAAAGCTGGATATGCCCCATTTCAGCTTCGTTCTTGAGGTCCCACAAGGTGGTGTAAACGGGGTTCTCCGACAGGGCTGCCAGAGACATCGGCGTGACAAATTGGGCACCCGACTCTGTGAGCACGCAAGTGACCTCGCCGCCCTCCTTGCGGATGGTGCGGACCAGTTCACAAGCCTTGTAGGCAGCAATTCCGCCGCCCACGATCAAAAGGATGCGCTGACCTGTCATCTCAAAGGTTTGTGCAACACCCACGGTGTTCACGCAATTACTTTGCGGTTGCGGCGACGAATAGCGACCGCAAAGCCATTGGCGCAAAGGCAAATCCGATGAACATCGCCGGAGCGATCATCGCACCCCAATAAAAGTTGTCGCCACGCCCGACGATGGTGAAGGAAAGGCCGTAACCCGCATAGAGCAGCGTGCCGAACAGGCCGGCATCCGAACGCCAGCCAAGCCAGCCTAGGATCGTGAGGATAACCGCCGGACCTGCCAGCCAGTGCGGCAGAAATCGCAAATTGCTCGAAAGCACGACATTGGAAAGCCAGCCCGACAGCCCACGCAGCACCAGCCAGTCCGGTCCATCCTGGTCGCTGGTCACAACCTGCTCTGCAATAATCGAAAGATGGAACGCAAGAACTGCAAGGAACACCACTGCCAGCGCGCTCCAGGCCACGCATTCCTTCCAGTCGCGCCGCCACAATGCCATCGCCGCCATCAGGGCTATGAACGGCAAGGCGAGCTCGCGAATGAAGACGGCCAATGCGGCTACAGCGAGAGCCGCTCCCCATTTGCCGGGCCGATGCAATCCGAAGGCCAGCGCCAGTAGCATTCCGGCCCAAAGCTCATGCAGCGTGAAATAATAGCGATTCACCCCGAGTGAAGCGCCCATGAACAGCAGCGCTAGGATCAGGGCTCGCTTGTCGCGGCTGCCCGGTTCCTCGCCAAGCCTACGCCACCAAACGGCAAGCACCGCAAGCAGGAGCAAGACCGCTGCGATGGTCTGTCCGGTCATACCAAGAGCAGCATCGATATAGGCCAAGGTCGGCAGGCGCACGGCAATGCCCGGCGTAACCGGGTAATCGGACCGGCGCTGCTCCTCGACGATGAAATCATAGTAGTTTTCGCCGTTCTGGATGCGTTCGATTGCACGATCATAAAGCGCCAGATCATCGTCTCGCGGACGTTCGACGCCCTGCTCGCCGACAAGATTGTCCGCAAAACTCTGCGTCGAAATGGTCGATTTTCCAGCATTGATCGGCACTATGGCCGCTAGGAAAATCATTAGTAAGAACGCAAATAGTACATTGCGAGCAGGGACTTGCGGCCAATCGGCAAAGCGGTCCCACACGGGTCCAGGCGCGCGGGACAGAGGCGCAGACACGGCTTGTACCGTCCCGCTCGCGTCTATCCCAGCAATCCCATCTGCACTGCTGCCCATGCCATAGTTCCCCCGACCAATAAGGCAGCAATATAGCCGACCCAATGGTTACTACGGGGTTTACGCCGGAAGATTAGCTCGACCTCTGGCAGCGGCGGCTGCTCTGGCGCACCACCCTTCGCCGGGAAATTTTCCTCGATACGGCGGATCAGACCAGGAAGCCTGAGAAGCGTTTGTGTATCCTCACGCAAGCGATCGGCAATCGCTGCTTCCGGCCCCAGCTCGTCCCGGATCCAGGATTTCACATAGGGTGCGGACACGTCCCACATGTTTATTTCGGGATCGAGTGTAGTTGCCAACCCCTCAACCATCACCATGGTCTTTTGCAGCAGGAGTAAGTGCGGCTGGGTCTGCATGTCGAAATCCCGGGTGATTGCAAACAGCCCATCAAGCATCTGGCCGACAGATAATTCGCTCACCGGACGCCCGCGCATCGGCTCACCCACAGCCCGCAACGCTGTCGCGAATTCGTCGACCGAGTGATAGGCCGGGACATATTGCGCCTCGAAGTGAATTTCGGCGACGCGCCTATAATTGCCCGTGGTCAGGCCATAAAGAATCTCGGCCAGCCATTGCCGGGCTCGCCGGTCGATACGGCCCATAATGCCGAAGTCGATCGCCACCAAGGTACCATCGGCTTCGACGAAAAGATTGCCCTGGTGCATATCGGCATGAAAATGGCCGGCAGCAATCGCCTGCGTAAGAAATGCCAGCACCAGCCGCCGGGCAAGCTCAGGCAGATCATGGCCGGCACCCCGCAATGCGTCGAGGTTGCTTATCTTGATGCCGTCGACCCATTCGAGAGTCAGGACGCTACCGTTGGTTCGTTCCCATTCGATCGCAGGAATGCGATAACCCTCATGGGCCTGCATCGCTTCAGCCAATTCGGACGCCGAGGCAGCCTCGCGCCTCAGATCAAGTTCTCGGTTCGACCAGCGTTTGAGATTGTCGATCACCGCGCGTGGCCGAAGCCGCGCGACCTCACCGCCCAGCGCCTCAAGATGCGCAGCAGCCCATTCATAGGTTTCAAGGTCGCGCGCGAATCGGGCGCCGATACCAGGGCGCAGCACCTTGACAGCGACCTCTCTGCCCTCCGAGGTGGTGGCGCGATAGACCTGGGCAATCGAGGCCGAGCCAACCGGCTCTGGATCGAAGCGGGCGAACAACTCGTCCAGCGGCGCTTCAAATGAGGCCTCGATGTCAGCCTGCACCAGCCCAAATGGCTCGGGCGGCAGTTGGTCCTGCAGCATGAGCAGGTTCCGCGCGGGCTCCTCTCCGACAAGGTCAGGCCGCGTTGCCAGCGCTTGGCCAAGCTTGATCGCTGCGGGACCGATCGCCTGGAACGCAGCGGCATAGTCAGGCACCTTCGGCTGACGCGTGCCCAGTCTTGCGAGCCGGCACAATCGCCTGACCGAGGCCGGCGTATTGCGCTCCTCCTCGATGATGCGCAACGCGCCATGGCGAGCAAGCACGCGGCCCCACTTAAAGAGCCGCCAGATATGAGTTGCGGGACGAGTCAGATCTTCCACCCGGAATGAATCGCCACAAGCCCGCCCATGACCGGCTCGACACGGGTTTGTGCGAAGCCAGCGGAGCGGATCATCGCCTCGAATTCCGGCATCGGCGGGAAACGGCGGATCGATTCGACAAGATAGCGATAGGATTCCTCGTCACCAGCGATGGTCTTGCCGATCCTGAGCACGAGTTTGTCTGAATAGAGCTCGTAAATATCCCTGAAGCCCGGCCAATCGGTGGTCGAAAATTCCAGACAGAAAAAACGCCCGCCGAATTTCAGCACGCGATGCGCTTCGGCCAGCGCCTTGTCGATATGGGTAACGTTGCGGATGCCGAAAGCAATCGTATAGGCATCGAAGGTCCGGTCGGGAAAGGAAAGCTCTTCCGCGTTCTGGCGCGACCATACAAGGCCTTCGATGCCCCGATCCATCGCCCGCTCGATCCCCGCGTCGAGCATCTCCTGGTTGATATCAGCAACAGTAATCTCGGCACCCGCTGCGGCAAGGCGAAAGGCGATGTCGCCGGTTCCGCCCGCCATATCAAGAATCACCTCGTCTTCGCGGGGTTTGGCTCGGCGCACGAAGCGATCCTTCCACAAGCGGTGCAGCCCGCCGGACATGGCATCGTTCATCACGTCGTATTTCTTCGCCACGCTCGAAAACACCGCCCCGACGCGGGCAGTCTTCTCGTCGGGACTGACATCCTCGTAGCCGAATGACACCTGTTCGCTCATGGCGCGCGCTTTAGGGGGAAAGTCAGGTGGCGTCTATTCGGGAGTAATTGTTGGGTGCGCCGGAGTCATTGGTTTGGTGCGGTGATCACATCCGTGGCCAGCTTGCGGCGCCGGCTCGGTCCCCTGCCCAACCACCCGACAGGATACACTTGGGGTGGTTGGGCAGGGGGAGCGGGCC
>JAQWKP010000310.1 GCA_029247785.1 Novosphingobium sp. | reverse complement strand
TGGGTCCTCGAACGTGCGGATGACTACAGCTGGGCCATCGTGGGCGGACCATCCGGGCGTTATCTCTGGCTTCTCGCACGCGATGCCAGGCCAAACTCATCAACCAGGGCACTGTTGGAAAGCCGAGTAAAGGAACTTGGCTATGACTGGTCGCTAGTTCGCGTCACGAAGCATTTAGACCCGGCCACAGAATGACGTCCGACGCCTTCGCGTATTCCCCGTAGATGCATTTTTCGCGATATGCCCGAAGGGCCATATGTTGAATGGTCACTCCGGCTGATAACTACCATCAGGCATCAATTGATGTGCTTTCGCATCGCCAATTTGCCCAAGATGCGTAACAGTAAACATTATTCCGTTTCCAAAAGAACATAGAGGACGACGCCATGAGAAATCTTATTGTATTCATGTGGGAATATATTTTCGATCATGAAAAGAGCCCCCTTCGTAACATTCCTGATTTTACAGTGAGGCATATGGTATTCCAACTGTTGGGTTGGATGTGGGCGCTGTCGTTCTCCATTGCAATCGGCAGCTACACTGTCCTGGCCGTAAGCATGGTCGGGCATGCAGTTCTTATCGGCGCAGCCGCAATAACTGTTGCAACCTACACTGCGGCAACGAAGCGGCCGCAAATGTTCCTATCGCTTCGGCGGCGATAAGGCACGCGACCCGCTAACGCTCTCAGCACGAAGGCGCTGGAGAATTTGCCGCCTGCACTTCGCCCGGTATTGGGTTCTCGACCCGGATCAAGGCGAGGTGCAGACAGGTGGATTGGAGTGCGGCTGACGGCGATGATGAATGCGAATGCGCCATTTTTCCATCAGAATGGAATGCGAGAGCCATCCCATGCAAGCAACAAGCCGGTGTCATCGGGGGTAAGCTCGTCTATCACCTGCAGCAGATTGGCTGCGCTGGTTCTTGGCGAGACGAGTTGTGCAGATGGCACTCCTCGCTGAAAGGGCCTCGAAAGCGGCGTATCAACCGTTCCCGGATGAAGCGCTACCGCAATCGCACCTGGCTTCTTGCGCTCTAGTTCGATCGCAAAATTGCGTACCAGTTGATTGAGGGCCGCCTTTGACGAGCGATAGCTGTGCCAACCGCCGAGGCGGTTATCTTCGATTGAGCCAACTCTAGCTGAGAGCGCGGCAAACACCGATCGGGAGTTGTCGCGCAGCAGTGGCAATGTGTGCTTTGCAATCAGCGCCGGGCCTGTCGCGTTGATCGCAAAAGCCGCTGACATGCCTGTCGCATCAAGCGCACGCCAGCTCTTCTCCGGCCGAAGTTCTTCCGTCTGCAACATGCCGGTTGCCACAATCACAAGATCGAGCGGCCCTTTCTTGCCAATCTCGTAGGCAGCAGAGGCAATGGTTCGTTCGTCGAGAAGGTCGAAGGCAAAGTTTGTGATAGTCTCGTTTTTCAGCCTGACTGCACTCCTGCCTCCGGCGTAGATCCGCGCGAAGCGACCTGACTGCGCCAGACACTCACACAATGCGCTCCCTATGCCGCCGGTAGCACCGAATACGCAGGCTCGCATTTCGTGACGAGACGAGGTCACGAGTCCAACGCCGTCGACAAGGTGCACCGGAAAGATTCCGAATGGGAAACAAAGAAAGCAACAATCATCATGAAATCTCGATCAATCTCGGAGAGTTGGCTCTCACGCTTTGCCGAAAGCATGGCGTAAACATAATAAAGGATGATCCCTTTGTTTTCTTAATCGCATAACCTGTCCGTAAGGACGTATTGAGGATGACCGGCAAACCTTGCATCTAGTTTGTGACAGTCGCGATTTCGGCGACGTCGTCCTGACTATTCAGCTCTTGAAGGATTTATTGATGAAGATGCTCTCCACACTCGCTGCCGTCCTTTTGCTGGGAACGGCCTATCCCGCCACTGCCGGTCACCATGAGACCAGCACGATCGTCGACACGGCAATAGCGTCACCTCAACATCAGACGTTGGTTGCAGCAGTCAAGGCCGCAGACCTGGCCGGCGCGCTGTCTGGCTCCGGTCCGTTCACGGTCTTCGCGCCTACGGACCAGGCATTCGACAACCTGCCCAAAGGTACCGTCCAGACGCTCCTCAAACCCGAAAACCAGGGTAAGTTGCAGGCCGTTCTGACGTATCACGTCGTGTCCGGCCGGGTGACCGCTACGGACCTTATCGGCAATATCAACAAGAATGGCGGCTCAGCAAAACTGACCACCCTGGCGGGCGGGCTTCTGACCGCACGGCTGAATGGCGACAAGGTCACGATCACCGATGAGAATGGCGGGATGGCAACGGTCCTGACCGCTGACCTCGCCGCGTCGAATGGCATCATCCACGTGACCGATGCTGTGTCGCTGCCAAGTTAGGTTAGACTTTCCTGACAACTTGGCCAAAATGTCCGCTTCCGTCTGGAGAAATTCCGGGGGGCGGGCGTTTTGTCGTTTACTGGAGGAGCCCCATGGGCAGCCCGATCGATGTTGTCGTCAATGATCGAATGCAGCAAGGTTATCGGTATACGCGTTCGGCTCCAATGGGAGAAGACTTTGATCCCGGATTCCATCCCGAACTCACACCGGCGCAGATGCTGCAGCTGGGCGTGTTCTGCGGCAAGTATATGACCGACTGCGGCCCAGAGTTTCCCCCGTCGTGGTTCGAGAATGCCAAATTAGCCCTCCAAGAGCCGGACTGTTCGCTCAATTATTTCGGAGTGAGAGCGGGAACCCCGCTCAGCGTCTGGATCGCGAAAGGCTGGATACACCCCGACGATCCGCGCGGCTGGTTTCAGTGGTATTGCCGATACTTTTCCGGGCGAAGAATGCCCGAGGAAGACAGCCGCCAGATCGGACGCTGGAAAGCGTTCCGGCGCCATGCGGCCCAAGTTCAGAAGCACTGCAACCCCGGCGATCCGTTCTGCAGGCCCAAACAACGACAGGCGCTGCTGCATTGGGCCTATGACAGCCGCGCGCTCTGACTGCAGCCCGATCGCGTACATGTCCGGTTGTTCAGAATGTGTATCCCAGCCCGACTGTTCCAAAGAACTGATTGGGTGAGCCGACATTGCGCGCAATCGGGCTAGCTGCGATATCTCCCTGCAGGCGTTTATAGCTGGCGACACCGAACAGCGACCAACCGGCGCGCCTGCCGCTAAGGGAATATGTCGCAAGCACGCTGCTGCCAAGGCTGGCCAGCCCTCCATCCGGATAATAGGTGGCAAGACCACTGGCACCGGCACCGACGGGGGTTATTCCGAAGTAATAGTCGGCATATTTCTCACCGGTAAATTCGGCCGACAGCGCCAAGCGCAGGAAGGTGCGATTGCCTGCCAGTGTCGAATATTCCAGCGCGGGCGTGATAATGTGGTTGCGATGCGCTCCGGC
>JAQWKP010000290.1 GCA_029247785.1 Novosphingobium sp. | reverse complement strand
TGGGAGCACTATTGTTATCTGCGTGCCCCGCCTGCCAGGTCAGCGCCCGCAGCAAGTCGGGGTCTTCCATGGATATGTCTTCATGGCCCGCCATCGGTTGCCCTTTCGTTGCGCTGGCCCTAATGCGCGCTCCATGTCCGGACCGCTGACCTTCGCCGTTCCCAAAGGCAGGATTCTCGATGAAGCCCTGCCGCTGATGGCGCGTGCCGGCGTGGTACCCGACGCGGAATTTCATGACAAGAATTCGCGGTCGCTGTCGTTTTCCTGTGATGGCTCGGATACGCGCATCATTCGCGTGCGCGCCTTCGATGTCGCCACATTCGTTGCCCATGGCGCAGCGCATGTCGGCATCGTTGGATCGGATGTGGTCGAAGAATTCGCCTATTCCGATCTCTATGCACCGGTCGACCTTGATATTGGCCACTGCCGTCTGTCGGTTGCCGAGCCCGCGGATGCACGGGACGGAAATGGCGCCAGCCACCTCAGGATCGCGAGCAAATATCCCAATCTCACGCGCCGCCATTTTGAAAAGCAGGGCGTGCAGGCCGAAGTCGTGAAGCTCAACGGTGCGATGGAGCTTGCCCCCAACCTGGGTCTGGCGAGCCGGATCGTCGATCTCGTCTCGACGGGCCGCACGCTCAAGGAAAATGGCCTCGTTGAAAGCAGCGTGATCCTGCAGATATCAGCGAGGTTGATCGTCAATCGCGCCGCGCTCAAGACCGACGATCGGGTCGCCGACCTCGTGGAGCGTTTCCGCACCCTTGTCGGCGAGAGCACGGGGGCCACCTGATGCTGCGGCTTCAGACCGGCGATCCTGGCTTTGAACAGGCATTCAACAAGCTCGTGCGTGAACGCCGCGATAGTGGGGCGGATGTTGCGCGCGATGTCACCACGATCATCGCCGACGTGCGCAGCAGAGGCGATACAGCGCTGGCCGAACTGACCAGCCGCTATGACGGGCACTCGCTCTCTCAGGACGAAAACTGGCGAATTGCGCCCGAAGCCTGCCGCGACGCGTTCGACAACCTCAATCCCGATTTGCGCGCGGCACTGGAACTCGCAGCCAAACGCATACGAGCCTATCACGAAGCGCAATTGCCAGCTGACCGCGACTACACCGACGAAAACGGTGTAAGGCTGGGTGCAAGATGGCTCCCGATCGATGCTGCCGGGCTTTACATTCCGGGAGGCCGCGCGGCCTATCCCTCTTCGCTGCTGATGAATGCAATTCCGGCCAAAGTCGCAGGCGTGGAGCGGCTGGCTGTCGCCACGCCCACACCGAAGGGCGAAGTCAATCCGCTGGTGATGGCTGCAGGGCATATTGCCGGGGTCGACGAAATCTGGCGCATTGGCGGCGCGCAGGCGATCGCCGCGCTCGCTTATGGCACCAAGCGGATCAGCCCGGTCGACCTGATCACCGGGCCAGGCAATGCCTGGGTCGCCGAAGCCAAGCGCCAGCTGTTTGGCGTGGTCGGCATCGATATGGTGGCTGGCCCGAGTGAAATCCTGGTGATCGCAGACGGCCAGAACGATGCCGAATGGATCGCGGTCGACTTGCTCAGCCAGGCCGAGCATGACCCAGTGGCGCAGTCGATCCTGATTACCGACGATGCGCTTCTGGCAGACAGCGTTGCCGATCGCATCGGCGTCGAACTGGCGATGCTGCCCTCAGCCAGGGTCGCGAGCGAAAGCTGGAATAACCACGGCGTCATCATTGAGGTCGCAAATCTCGACGAGGCTCCGGCCATCGCCAACGCGCTTGCCGCCGAACATGTCGAAATCGCCACCGCGGACCCGGAGGCACTATTTGCCAATATCCGGCACGCCGGCAGCATTTTCCTCGGTCGATATGCTCCCGAAGCGGTGGGAGACTATGTAGCGGGCCCGAATCACGTTCTGCCGACCGGGCGGCGCGCGCGCTTTTCCTCTGGCCTTTCAGTGATCGACTTCATGAAACGCACCAGCTTCATCGGCATGGATGAGGCCGCTTTGCAAGCGATCGGTCCAGCTGCGATACTGCTAGCAGAGGCGGAAGGGCTGCCTGCTCATGCCCGATCGATTGAATTGAGGCTGGGCATATGAGCGCAAAGACCCAGGCCCGCTCCACAGCGCGCCTTGCAGCCGTGCAGGCACTCTATCAGCACGAGATGGAAGCGACGCCCGAGGCGCGGCTGCTCGACGAGTTTCATAGGCATCGGCTCGGCGCAGAGATCGACCCGGATATTGAGGGAGCCCAATATGCCGAGGCCGAGACCGGATTTTTCGACGACATCGTCAAAGGTGTTCTGGCACGCCGTGATGAAATCGACGCAGCGATCGCGGAGAAACTGGCCTCAGGCTGGTCGCTGAAGCGGCTCGACCGGACAATGCTGCAAGTCCTGCGCGCCGGCAGTTACGAATTGATGGCCCGACAAGACGTGCCGGTCGGAACCGCGATCAGCGAATATGTCGATGTCGCCCACGCCTTTTTCAACAAGCGCGAGGCGAAATTCGTCAACGGGGTGCTGGACGCCGTCGCAAAGGTGGTCCGCTGAGCGGGGAACTCCCCTTCATCGACATGCTGCGCAATTTGGCGGAGCACCCGGGAGCGCGCAATCTCGACGATGACTGCGCGGTGATCGAATTTGGCCGCGAGAGCCTGGTACTCACTCACGACATGATGACCGAGGGTGTGCACTACCTGGCCGGACAGGACCCGGCCGATATCGCCTGGAAGTTGGTCTCGGTGAACATGTCCGATCTTGCCGCCAAGGGCGCAGAGCCCGTCGGCGTGCTGCTCGGCTACATGCTGGTTGAGGATAATACGCGCTTTGTCGTGGGACTGGACGAGGCGCTAACCTTCTACAAGGTGCCTCTGCTTGGCGGCGACACCGTATCCGGCAAAGGCCCGCAAACGCTCGGCCTGACCGCCATCGGTCGGGCAACGCACCGCCCAGTACCCTCCCGCGCCGGGGCGAAAGCAGGTGACATACTCTATGTCACCGGGTCTGTCGGCGCGGCGATGATGGGAATGGAAGCGCTGCAATCGGGCGATGGCGACTCCCTGGCTTATCGCCGGCCAGATGCCCTGCTCCAACAGGGCCAGGTGCTTGCGCCGCATGTCACGGCAATCATGGACATATCCGACGGACTGTTGCTCGATGCATCTCGCCTCGCCCAGGCCAGCAAATTGACGATGGCGATCGACAGCGCATCGGTACCGATCGCCGCGCCGGAGGATCGCCGGGACGATGCCATGCGATGGGGGGACGACTACCAGCTGCTATTCACAGCTCCCGCTGGCGAGGCCCCGCCAATTCCGGCAACCCAAATCGGACAAGCGCTCAAACCCCTAAAAGCGCCCTTGCTCCTCGACGGCAAGCCCGTCGATGCGCACGCAAAACTTGGCTACCAGCACTGACTCGACGGGCCGCTCATAATGGGCAAAGTCCGCGAATTGGGCTTGCACCGGGCGCAGTGACGCTCTAGCGCGCTCGGCTTGACGGTCCCGGTCTCCCCGGGACCATATTGTATTGGGTTAACAGCAGGAGGGGCGTTCCGTGGACTTGGTCACGATCGCAATCATTTTGGGGCTTCTAGCCGTCGTATATGGCTTCATCACCAGCCGTCAGGTGCTCGGCGCACCGGCAGGCAACGAAAAGATGCAGGAAATCGCAGCTGCGATTCAGGAAGGCGCGCAAGCCTATCTGAGCCGGCAGTACCGTACGATCGCGATAGTCGGCGTCGGCGTCGCCATTGTCGTGGGTTACTTCCTTGGTGTCACTTCTGCAGTGGGCTTCCTGCTCGGTGCCGTGCTGTCTGGCGTTGCCGGTTTTATCGGGATGAACATCTCGGTTCGCTCCAATGTCCGCACCGCTGCGGCAGCCCAGGTCGGGCTACAGAATGGCCTGACCCTGGCGTTCCGCGCCGGCGCGATTACCGGCATGCTCGTCGCAGGCCTCGCCCTGCTCGCGATCGCCGGTTTCTTCTATTACCTGGTGGAATTCGCGGGGAATGAGGCAAATAGCCGCCAAGTAGTCGACGCATTGGTTGCTCTTGCGTTTGGTGCCTCGCTGATCTCGATCTTCGCGCGTCTCGGTGGGGGTATCTTCACCAAGGCTGCCGATGTCGGCGCCGACCTTGTTGGCAAGGTCGAGGCCGGTATCCCGGAAGACGATCCACGCAATCCTGCCGTGATCGCCGATAATGTTGGCGACAATGTCGGTGACTGCGCCGGCATGGCCGCCGACCTTTTCGAAACCTATGTCGTCACTGTGGGTGCCACCATGGTGCTGACCGCGCTGCTGATGAAGGGCCTGGGCGACATGCTCATGCCGATGATGGCGCTTCCGCTGCTGATCGGCGGCGTGTGCATCGTCACTTCGATCATCGGCACCTATTTCGTTCGCCTCGGTGGCGGCACGAACATCATGGGCGCGATGTACAAGGGCTTTCTGGTCACTGCAGTACTTTCCGTACCGGCGATCTGGTGGGCCATCAGCTATGCGCTCGGTGGCATGGAAACGCCGATCGGCGGTGGTGAATTCACTGGCCGGGCGCTGTTCTATTGTTCGCTGCTCGGGCTGATCATCACCGGCCTGATCATCTGGATCACCGAGTATTACACCGGAACCGAATATCGCCCGGTGCGCTCAATCGCCAAATCTTCGGAAACGGGACACGGCACCAATGTTATCCAGGGCCTCGCGATTTCCATGGAATCGACCGCACTACCGACATTGGTCATCGTGGCTGGCATCATCATTTCCCATCAGCTCGCAGGGCTGATGGGCATTGCCTATGCCGCAACCGCGATGCTGGCGCTGGCCGGTATGGTCGTCGCATTGGATGCCTACGGTCCGGTCACTGACAATGCCGGCGGCATTGCCGAAATGGCTGGCCTCGACGACGATGTGCGCCAGAAGACCGACGCGCTCGACGCCGTGGGCAACACCACCAAGGCAGTGACCAAAGGCTACGCCATCGGTTCCGCCGGTCTTGCCGCGCTGGTCCTGTTCGCCGCCTACACCACCGACCTTCGGGAGTTCTTCCCGGATCTGACGGTCAATTTCAGCCTTGAGAATCCCTATGTGATCGTCGGACTGCTGCTGGGCGCTCTGCTGCCCTATCTGTTCGGCTCGATGGGGATGACGGCTGTTGGCCGCGCCGCTGGCGACGTGGTCAAGGACGTGCGCGAGCAGTTCGCAGCCGACAAGGGCATCATGGCGGGCACTTCCAAGCCTGATTATGCGCGCACCGTCGATCTGGTGACCAAGGCGGCGATCAAGGAAATGATCATTCCGTCGCTGCTTCCAGTGCTCGCTCCGATCGTGGTATATTTCGCAATATCGGCGATTGGCGGACAGGAGAACGGCTTTGCTGCTCTCGGTGCGCTGCTTCTGGGCGTGATCGTCGGCGGATTGTTCGTCGCCCTGTCGATGACCGCAGGTGGCGGTGCCTGGGACAACGCCAAGAAGTATATCGAAGACGGCAATCACGGCGGCAAGGGCTCAGACGCTCACCATGCCGCGGTGACCGGCGACACGGTTGGCGATCCCTACAAGGACACCGCCGGCCCTGCCGTCAATCCGATGATCAAGATCACAAATATCGTTGCGCTATTGCTGCTTGCAGCCCTCGCGGCGCACTGATCATCGACTGACAGACTTGCAAAGCCTCGTCCGGAGCAAACCGGGCGGGGCTTTTGCTTTGCCAGGATATTAGGAATTCGTTGATTTTGAAGTGGTAAGCCCTTGATTGCGGCCCAGTAGGCCGCGCGATTCAAGGGTTAATACAGGTGGCGAGCAAGCCCGATTCCAGCTGGGAACCAGCACCAGCGCAGCCAGTCGGCTCGCGTGGGCGTAGCCTATCGGGTCGGCTTCTCTGCCTGGACCGGCAAGAGCTGGCCAATCGCATAACTGACTGGGACAGCCTCGCCGCAGAGGCCTGCGAGCCCAATCCGTTCATGGAAAGCTGGTTTCTGCTGCCGGCATTGCGGGCATTCTCCGTTAAGCGGGTCAAGATCCTCTGTTTCGAAGAAAACAGTCGTTTGCGCGGCCTGATGCCGATCCATTCTCGTTACCGTTATTACCGCAGGCCAATTCCACATCACTCGAACTGGCTGCACGAAAATTGCTTCCTCGGAGTTCCGCTGGTCGCCAAAGGTTATGAAGTCGAATTCTGGCAAGCCGTTATCGCGTGGGCCGACACGCATTGCGGAGCCTCACTATTTTTCCATCTCGGGATGATGACAATTGACGGGCCGGCCTATGCAGCGCTGAGCGGCGTCCTTGCGACCGAAGCACGAAGGGCCGAATTGGTGATGAGTGAGGAACGCGCCTTGCTGGAATCGAACCTGTCACCTGATGCTTACTGGGAGGCGTCGATCTCGATCAAAAAGCGCAAGGAGCTTCGGCGCCAGGCGGCACGGCTCGGTGAAGAAGGCGAGCTTACGTTTGATCGCACCAACGGGGTTGAAGACCTCGCGCGCTGGACTGAACACTTTCTTGCGCTTGAGGCTGCGGGGTGGAAGGGACAGTCTGGCTCCGCACTGGCCGTGTCGTCAGCCACGACGGCCCTGTTTCGTGAGAGTTTGGCAGGTGCTGCCGAGCGTGGAAAGCTCGAAAAGCTGACGCTATCGCTGGACGACAAGCCAATCGCCATGCTCGCAAACTTCCTTACCCCACCCGGTGCCTTCTCATTCAAGACTGCGTTCGATGAATCCTATTCGCGCTTCTCGCCCGGAGTCCTGCTCCAGCGCGAAAATCTGGCGATTCTCGAGAATCAGGAGATTGCCTGGACGGATAGCTGCGCGGCAGCCGATCACCCGATGATCGGCCATATCTGGCGGGAACGCCGCGCCGTCGGACATATCTCTATCGCGATCGGCGGCAAGTTCCGCCGGGCACTGTTCAACCGCCTCGTCGATGCAGAAACCGCACGAAAGCCTGAAGGAGTGCCCGCGTGAGAATCTTCGACGCACCTTCGCTCACGACATTTGCCGAGGCCTATCCCGAAACTCCCCACGTGTTGCAGCATGGGCTGCATGCACATCCGCTGCTGGAGTTGGAGAGATTGGCACAATTGGCCGAGTGCCTGCCCACCAATTCGCTAGAGTATAATTTCGCCAAACAGCCGATCGGCATCAGCAGCAAGCCGGAACCAACCGGAATTCCGATCGGCCACACAATCCGCGACATCGCCAATTCGGACAGCTGGGCAGTGCTCAAGAATATTGAACAGGATCCTTTCTATGGTGCCTTGCTCCGCGAGCTTCTGGCGGAATTCCGCCCAGCCATTGAGCAGCGCACCGGCCATATGCTGAAGACGCAGGGGTTCATCTTTGTAACCTCTCCGGGCGGCGTAACCCCCTATCACTTCGACCCCGAGCACAACATTCTGCTGCAGATACGCGGCTCCAAGGTAATGACCCAGTTCCCCGCCGGGGATAGCGCCTATGCTCCGGATGAATTGCATGAGAGCTATCACAATGGCGGTGCCCGTGAGCTGCGGTGGCGTGATGAATTGCACGCAGGTGGACGAGAATTCGCGCTTGGTCCGGGAGAGGCTTTGTTCGTTCCGGTGATGGCCCCGCATTTCGTGCGCAACGGGCCGGAAGTATCAATCTCTCTGTCGATCACCTGGCGTTCCGGATGGAGCTACGCCGAATCCGACGCCCGAGTGTTCAACGCTATGCTCCGCCGCGTCGGGCTGAAGCCGGCGAGCCCGGGCCGCTGGCCGGAACGAAATCTTGCCAAGGCATACAGCTACCGCGTGCTGAGAAAGATCGGCGCGACGCGCTTCGCTTCTTCGCAAGCGGACTGAAGTAGCCTGCAAACCAGAGAACCGTTTAGCGGGTCTCAGCTTTCCAGCAGCATGGAGAAGTCGCGCATCATATCGATGCATTTGGCATTCATGATGAGCAGCAGCTCGTCGTCTTCAATTCCCGTCTTGCGCTTGAGCATCTTGGTCACAGAGATGCGATTGGTCTGCGACAGTCCGTAAACCGTCGCCACGAGCTCAGGGTCGTGAGACAGCGAATAGTCCACCAGGATATCGACATTCTGCGGCTGGAAGCCAAAGCCCAGAAAAACGATGCGCTTGGCATTGGAAACCATACCGCGAATCGTCAGCAGGCCCTGATGATCGCGCACAACCTCGCTGGATGTCCGGATTTGCTGGGCCAGATTGTGGATATTCCACGGCTGCTCGGTGCCCCATTCGCAATCCGGCATCTCGCCTGCTTGCCACGGAAGGCGGCCGACGGTTCCATAAGGATGAATGATGTTCAGCTTGGCCCCGACAATCTCCTGCGCTTCCTTGAGCGACATCCCAAACGCCACGACCATGGCATAGGGCAAAAAATGTTCGATCGAGCGATCGTAATTGAAGCTGATGATGGAAAGATCATCCAGCGATTGTTCGACCTTCGAACGGGGAACGCCGGAAGTAACGAGCTGGCCCATCAGCGGCTCTGTGAATATCGGCCTCGTCCTTGTTAAGGCGAGTCGCCATTTTCTGCATATATTGGGCCAGCTGAGTGCTGTCCTTGGTCTGCAGCCCGGTGCCAAAGCGCGAAAAATCCATGCTTTGCGCGATCCGGGACAGCAATTCCTCATTGCTGGGCATCTGGATTTCGCAGCTCGCCCCCGCTCCGACTATCAGTGTTGTCTTGGATCTGATCATCGAGCCTTGAGCCAGCCTTGGTTGAAATCTCACTACGCAGGGCGGCACCGGCTTTTACCCGCCACACCTCTCCGACCTAGATAAACTACCTATACTTAAAATAACTTAACCACGTCCGCTAACTGCGGCGTCACGCGGCTTAGGCTTTCATTGATATTCGATTGCTAGGGCAAGCCTGCCCACAACAATCGGTAAACGAGGGATGGCGCGTGGCGAGCAAGCCGGAATTTTCATGGCTGGAAGGCGGATTTTCGCAGACCGCAGGCTGGAGCTTACCTGCCGGTGAGATCACATGCGTGCCGTGGCGCGAAATGTCCCGCGAGATAGATGGTTGGGACCAACTGGCTCTCGATGCGGCAGAGCCTAATCCGTTTTTCGAAAGCTGGTACTTGCTCAGTTCGCTGGAAGCGCTCGACGGCAAGGACGATATATCGATACTGCGCTTCGAACAGGATGGTAGATTGCGCGGGCTGATGCCGATCCAGCACGAATCGAAATATTTCAGCTGGCCCA
Organism: Novosphingobium sp.; assembly: GCA_029247785.1. Taxonomy (GTDB): domain Bacteria; phylum Pseudomonadota; class Alphaproteobacteria; order Sphingomonadales; family Sphingomonadaceae; genus Novosphingobium. Next base: position 780 of record JAQWKP010000290.1, on the reverse strand, counting down.
TTCCGCACCTTTCCAACTGGGTCCACGCAAACTGCTTTCTCGGAACTCCACTGGTCGCAAATTGTTCGGAAGTCGCCTTCTGGCAGGCCATGCTGAGCTGGGCGGACGAACATCCAGGACCCGCCCTCTTCCTCCATTTGAACGCATTTTCGCTGCGCGGACCGCTCAGTATTGGACTCGAAACCGTACTCAGGGACGAAAAGCGTCCATGGGGTATCGTCAAGCGCGATGATCGAGCGATGCTCGAATCTGACCTGGGCGCCGAAGACTATCTCGCGGCGGCACTCTCCAAACAGAAGCGCAAGGATCTGCGGCGCCGGTTCAACCGCCTGCGCGAACTCGGCGATGTGCGATTTGTCTGGGAGAACACAAGCAGCAACATTTCGACCTGGATTGATCAATTCCTGAAGCTGGAGGCGACCGGCTGGAAAGGCGAGCAAGGCTCGGCCCTGGCCTGCGACCAAGCCACAGCTGCGATCTTCAGGAATAGTTTGACAGGCGCTGCAGAACGCGGACGGCTGATGCGCCTTGCGTTGCTGCTCGACGACAAGCCGATTGCCATGCTCGCGAACTTCGTCACACCACCCGGCACGTTCGGCTACAAGACCGCCTTCGACGAGGATCACGCAAAGTTCTCCCTGAATAGCCCCTAGATTTGCAGACACCTACTTCCCTAAATTTGAGGCAAGGAGGCGATGATGAGCAAGGGTACTTTCAACGATGATTTCAAGCGCGACGCGGTGGCCCAGATCACGGAGCGGGGCTATCCGGTTGCGGAGG
>JAQWKP010000277.1 GCA_029247785.1 Novosphingobium sp. | reverse complement strand
GCCGGCGAGCTTGGCATCCTGTGCGCCAATGTGCCGGAGGAATATGGCGGGCCGGGTGCCGACTGGCTGTATAATGCGATCATTATCGAGGAGTTTGGCCGCGCCGGGGCAAGTGGCCCGGGCAGCGCCTTCATGGTCCATTCCGAGATCGTCGCACCCTATATCCTGCATGGCACCAATGAGGCGATCCGCCGCGAGTGGTTGCCTAAAATGGTGACCGGCGAGAAGGTTGGCGCGCTGGGACTGACCGAGCCGCATGCGGGCAGCGACCTCAAGGCAATCCGCACCCGCGCGATCCGCGATGGCGATGACTATGTCATCAACGGCCAGAAGATCTTCATCTCCAACGGCATCAATTGCGACTTCATCGTGCTGGCCTGCAAGACCGATCCAGACGCCGCCGACAAGGGCGTCAGCCTGGTGCTGGTCGAAGCTGACCGCGAAGGTTTCGACAAGGGCCGCCAGCTCGAAAAGATCGGGCTGCACGCCGCCGACACTGCCGAATTATTCTTCGCCGATGTCCGCGTGCCGGTCACCAACCGGGTCAGCGAGGAGCATGGCGGCTTCAAGGTGATGATGGCCAATCTCATCCAGGAGCGGCTGGGCCAGGCGGTGCGAGCGGTCACCGTGTGCGAGGCCGCGATCGAATGGACAGTCAAATACACCAGGGACCGTGAGGCTTTCGGCCAGACCATCTTCGATTTCCAGAACACCCAATTCGTTCTCGCCGAACTCGATGCGAGAACCGCCGGCGCGCGCGCTTTCACCGATGCCTGCATGATGCAGATGGACAAGGGCACGCTGGACGGGGTGACCATGGCCCAGCTCAAGCTGGTGACGATGGAATTGCAGGGCGAAGTGCTCGACAAATGCCTGCAGTTCTTCGGTGGCTATGGCTATATGATGGAATATCCGATCGCCCGCGCCTTCATCGACGCTCGCCTCAACCGGATCGCCGGTGGCACGATGGAAGTGATGAAACACATCATCGGCAAGGACCTGGCGAAGCGGTATTGAATTGATGAATCTCGACAAGATCAGGACCTATGAATTCGCGCCGATCGAGCACCAGCTGAGCTGGCGCGACACCATCCTCTATGCGCTGGGGCTGGGCTACGGCACCGAACCGCTCAACTGGGATCAGCTGCAATTCGCCTATGAGAAGAATCTCAAGGCAGTTCCCTCAATGGCTTGCGTGATGGGTTATCCCGGCTTCTGGATGCGCGAGCCGGAGCTGGCAATCGACTGGGTCAAGCTGCTCCATGGCGAGCATTATTACGAAATTCTCCAGCCCCTGCCGGTCGAAGGCCTCCTGACCGCAAGGCACCGGGTCACCGGCGTTGAGGACAAGGGCGAAGGCAGGGGCGCGATCGTCCATTTCGAAAAGGCTCTTTACGACGAGGCCGGACAGCTGCTGGCGCGGGTTGAGCAGTCAAACTTCTGCCGGGGCGATGGCGGTTGTGGCAGTTTCGGCGACGCAGCGAAGAAGCGACCAGCCCTGCCCGACACCGCGCCCGATCTCTCCTACGAGATAGCAAGCTCTCGCCAGATCGCTCTGCTCTATCGGCTCAATGGCGATTACAACCCGGTCCATGCCGATCCCGAAGTGGCGCGAGAAGGCGGCTTCGACCAACCGTGGATCGCCGGCATGAACACCATGGGCATGGCGACACGGGCGGCGATCGCAAAGCTGTGCGACCACGATCCGAACCGCGTGCGCTCAATGTTCGTGCGGTTCAGCAATGTCTGCTTCCCGGGCGAAACCCTACGCTTTGAATTTTACCGGTCGAACGAAGGCGCGCGGTTCCGCGCTGTCGCTGCTGAGCGCGAGGTGGTAGTCCTGGATCGCGGGGAAGTGCAGTTGGGGAGAACATGACAATGAGCGACGCAAGGCTCGCGGGCCGCACCGCGATCATCACCGGCGCAGGAACTGGCGTCGGCCAGGGCATCGCCATCGCCATGGCCAAACAGGGCGCCAATATCGTCATCTGCGGACGCACGCCCGAAACGCTGGAGGACACGCGCGAGAAGGTCAAAGCAGCTGGCGGCAATATCCTCTGCCTCGAAGGCAGCGTCGCCGATAGTGAGACCGCACCTCGGGTTGTTGCCGCTGCAGTCGAAGAATTCGGCACGCTCGATATCCTCGTCAACAATGCCCACACATTCTCACCAACCCTGCCGATGGACCAAACGCCAGAGAGCGACTTTCGCCAGCATATGGAATCGGGCTTTTTCGGCACCGTCTATTTCATGCAGGCGGCCTTCCCGCAGATGAAGGACAAGGGCGGATCGATCATCAACCTGGCCTCGATCGCCGGAGTTGCAGGCTGGCCGCTGTTCACGCCCTATGCCGCAGCCAAGGAAGCGATTCGCGGCATGTCCCGCTCTGCAGCGCGGGACTGGGGCAAGCACAAGATCAGGGTCAACATCATCATCCCCTCGTCCCACTCCAAGATCACCGACGAATATTTCAAGGACCCGGCAGCGATGGAGGCGGTCGTCGCGACGATCCCGCTGGGCTATATGGGCGATCCCGAGCTCGACATCGGCGGCGTCGCCGTATTCCTTGCCAGCGACGAGGCCCGCTATGTTACCGGCCAGACGCTCAATGCCGATGGCGGGATGTAAGGGCACACTGGATCAGGCAGGGAATTTGCCATAGCCAAGCGGCGGCACAGCGCTCTATCACGGGCGAACAAACAGGAGAGTTGGAACACATGCTTGAAGGCAAAGTCGTGGCAGTCACCGGCGCGGGTCGGGGAATAGGCAGGGATATCGCACTGCTGTGCGCCAGCAAGGGTGCGGCAGTCCTGGTCAATGATCTTGGCTCAAGCACCGAAGGCGAAGGAACCGACAAGGGTCCGGCAGCGGAAGTCGTTGATGAAATCATTGCGGCCGGTGGCAAGGCGGCAGCCAACACCGCCAGCGTTTCTGATCCGGCCGGCGCGACTTCGATCGTTGAGGACGCGGTTCAGAATTTCGGTCGGATCGACGGGGTGGTCAACAATGCCGGGATCCTGCGTGACCGCATCTTCCACAAGATGAGCGAGATCGACTGGCGCCAGGTGATCGAAGTACATCTGCATGGCGCATTCCTCGTATCCAAAGCCGCCGCGCCCTATTTCAAGGAGCAGGGATCGGGCAGCTTCGTCCATTTCACCTCAACCTCGGGGCTGATCGGCAATTTCGGGCAAGCCAATTATTCCGCCGCCAAGATGGGCATTGTCGGCCTGTCCAAATCAATTGCGCTCGACATGCAGCGCTTCCATGTGCGCTCCAATTGCCTTGCGCCCTTCGCCTGGAGCCGGATGATCGGCACCATCCCGGCTGAAACCGATGCCGAGAAAGAACGCGTCGAACAACTCAAGACGATGGGCACGGAAAAGATCGCGCCGATGGTGGTGTTCCTGCTGTCAGAGGCGGCCAAAGACGTTACCGGGCAGATCTTCTCAGTGCGCAAGAACGAAATCATCCTGTTCAGCCAGCCGCGCCCTTTGCGCTCGATGCACAAGTCCGAAGGCTGGACCCCCGAAGCCATCGCAGAGGAATTCCTGCCGTCTGTCGAAGGCAGTTTCTTCGATCTCGACCGGACCAGGGACATCCTTGGCTATCCGCCGATTTGATCGCGGGGCGATGCTGAGATGGAAGGGCTTCGCATGCAAAGATACTTCGTCATTCCCCCGAAAGCGGGAACCCAGTTTCGACCGTCGCTGCTGGGTCCCCGCTATCGCGGGGATGACGAAGGGATGGATTGAAAAGGATCACTTGACTTGACGGACCCCAAAATCGGCATTCTCGCTTATGGTGCCTACCTCCCCCAGCGCCGGTTACAGCGCTCGGCAATCTATGCCGCCAACTCGTGGTTCGCGCCTGATTTGCGCGGGCTGGCCAAGGGCGAGAAGGCCGTGGCCAGCTGGGACGAGGATGCGATCACCATGGCGGTTGAGGCCGCACGCGATGCGCTGACCGGGCTCGACCGGGCCGAGCTTGGTTCGCTCTCGCTCGCCTCGACCACGCTGCCCTTTGCTGACCGGCTCAATTCCGGCGTAGTCAAGGAAGCGCTCAATTTGAATGATGCGATTGGTGCCAGCGATGCGACCGGTAGCCAGCGCTGCGGCACCTCGGCGCTGATCCAGGCGCTGCATGGCGCGGCTGAGAACCGCAAGCCCCAGCTGTGCATTGCCTCCGACCTGCGCAAGGCGGCCCCTGCCTCGGGAGACGAACTGACCAACGGCGATGCCTCGGCGGCACTGCTGGTGGGCCATGGCGAAGTGATCGCCCGCTTCCTCGGCGCGCATAGCGTGACAATCGATTTCGTCGATCATTTCAGGGCCTCAGGAGTCGATTTCGACTATGGCTGGGAGGCCCGCTGGGTGCGCCAGGAGGGCCATCTCAAGATTGCCGGTGGTGCGCTCACCTCGGCGCTTGAGGACCTGGGTGTGGCGGCAGGCGAGATCGACCATTGCGTCATCGCCATCACCGGGCGGGGCGCGGGGCCAGCTATCGCCAAGCGCGCCGGGATTGCTCCCGAAGCCGTGCATGATCCGCTGGTCGCCACCATCGGCGATGCCGGCGCGGCGCATTCCACGCTGATGCTGGCCGCCGCGCTGGAAAAGGCCAAGCCCGGTGAGAAGATCCTGCTGCTCGATTTCGGACAGGGTGCCGATGTTCTGCTGTTTGAGGCGACCGAGGCGATCGCCTCACTGCCATCTCGCAACGGTGTTGCAGGCTCACTCGCGCTTGGCAAATCGGTCGACAATTACATGCGCTATCTGTTCCATCGCTGTATTCTGCCGCTTGAGCGGGGCGCGCGCGCGGAATTCGACCAGAAGCAGCCTTCAACCACGTTGTACCGCAACCGCAAGGGCGTACTCGGCCTGGTCGGCGGGCGCTGCACCAAGACCGGCACCGTGCAATTCCCCAAGTCCGAGATCGGGGTCAATCCCAATGATCACGCAGCTGGCACGCAAGAGGATTATCCGCTGGCCGAGGTTCCGGCCCGGATCATGTCCTACACCGCTGACCGGCTGACCTATTCGCCCGATCCGCCGGCCTATTATGGCGCTGTCGATTTCGATGGTGGCGGTCGGATCACGGTCGAATTTACTGACCTTGAAGGCGCGGACGTGGAGGTCGGGTGCGAGATGAAGATGGTCTTCCGTATCAAGGCGGTCGATGAAATGCGCCACAATTATCGCTATTTCTGGAAAGCGGCACCCCGCACCTGAAGGAGAGTCAAACATGCCTCGCGGAATCAAGGACAAGGTAGCCATTCTCGGCATGGGCTGCGCCAAATTCGGCGAGCGCTGGGATGCCGACGCCGACCAGCTGATGGTCGAAGCCTTTACAGAGGCGGTCGGTGATGCCGGGATCGAAACCTCGCAGATTGACGCTGCCTGGCTGGCGGTTGGCTTCGATGCGGTCAATATTGGCCCGTCCGGCATTCCGCTGTCGATGGCGCTCAGACTCAACAATATTCCGGTGACCAAGGTCGAGAATTACTGCGCCAGCGGCACCGAAGCCTTTCGCGGCGCGGTCTATGCGGTGGCCTCGGGCGCAGCAGATATCGCGCTCGCCATGGGCGTCGAGAAATTGAAGGACATCGGCTATGGCGGACTGCCGGTTCGCACGCGCGGCACCATGCATGACATGATCGGGGTGACCGGATCGGCACCGGGCAATTTCGCCCAGCTCGCCGCTGCCTACCGCGCCGAACACAAGGTATCGGCCGATGACCTCAAGCGCTCGATGGCGCATGTCTCGGTCAAGAGCCATGCCAATGGCGCGAAGAACCCCAAGGCGCATTTGCGCAAACTGATCGACATGGACACGGTGCTCAATGCGCCGATGATCGCCGAACCATTGGGCCTGTTCGATTGCTGCGGTGTGTCCGACGGGGCGGCGTGTGCCATCGTCACCACGCCTGAAATCGCGCGCAGCCTCGGCAAGAGCGATCTCGTTTCGGTCAAGGCGCTGCAGCTGTCAGTCTCGAATGGCTGGGAAATGCAGGGGACGGGCTGGAACGGTAGCTATTTCCCGACCACGCGGCTTGCCGCGTCACGCGCTTATGACGAGGCCGGCATCACCGATCCGCGCGAGGAAGTCGGGCTGCTCGAAGTCCATGACTGCTTCTCGATCACCGAAGTGGTGACGATGGAGGATCTGCACATTTCGAAACCCGGCGAGGGCTGGAAGGACGTGCTTGATGGCATGTTCGACGCCGACGGCAAGAGCCCCTGCCAGATCGACGGCGGGCTCAAATGCTTCGGCCACCCGATTGGCGCATCGGGCATCCGCATGATCTATGAGAATTACCTGCAGCTGCTCGGCCGGGCCGGCGAGCGGCAAAGGGCGGAACCGCCAAAATACGCCCTAAGCCACAATCTCGGCGGCATGCCCAACCAGAACGTCGCGGCGGTGGCGATTGTCGGGATGGAGGATTGAGGGCTCAATCCTGGCCCAGCCACCGCACCACCCCGTAATCGGCATTGGGCAGGCCGACGACGCGGCGCTCGGCCTTGCCACCTGCATAACGGAATATCGCGATTTCGCCCGAGGGGCGGCCGGCCGGGCTATCACCGCGCGCTTCTTCACGCTGGCCGGTGTACCATTCATCGAAAGCGTCCGAGGGCTCGATGCTGATCCGCCAGAAGCTTCGCTTGCGGCTTTCCTCCAGAAAAATCTCCTCCAGCGCGGCCCTGGCCTCGACCGGCCAGTAGCGCAGGCAGGCCGAATGATAGACGCATAAAGGATCGGGCGTGTCGGCCAGCGCGGCGCGGATATGGGTGAGCCCGTCGCCTTCCAGCAGGGTGATGTCGGTTGCTGCGATCACATCGAACGCGGTAGCGAGCCGGGCCTGTTCCTCGCGCAGCTCGGGAAAGCACAAGGACAACATCCAGCGGCGCTCTTCGGCTGAGCGGACATCGATCGTGTGCAGATCGATGCCGGTGCGCTTGCCAATCCGGGGAATGAACAGCTCCGGGCCGTCATGCAGATCGCCTTCCAACAGCAGCGGCGCATCCTCCGGCCCGACCAGGCCCTGACCATTGAGGCGATAGGCAAATTTGTCGAACACCAGCAGCACCCCGGCGCTGCATCCGATCTCGATCAGGTTGAGCGGTTCGCCAGCTTCGCGCGCAACCTCGCACATCGGCGGCAGGATCGCGCGGCAGCGTTCGGCATAGGTAGTCTGCACGCTTCGGGTTTCCAGCAGCTCCTGCACCTCCGCATGATGCTCGCGAGCGTATCGGGCGAATTCGGCAAAGGCACCGTCGGGCGGCAGTGGATCATCGCTCAGCGTGGCGAAATAGCGCGCCAGCGGA
>JAQWKP010000251.1 GCA_029247785.1 Novosphingobium sp. | reverse complement strand
AGGCATCACGCCTTCCAGGCGGTCTCACTTTCCCGAGGTTACAGGCTATCAAGCGAGTCCAAGGCTGAAGCCAGTATCCGACTGAAATCGGAGGGGTTACTCCAAAAAGGAGACCCTAAATACATTGCAGATCCTATAGAGGCGAAGTTCGAGAAGTTCGCAGGCAGTTGCTCGAGGCGAATATCGCCAATCTCAAGCAGCCGCCCTCGCCCGGGCCTGCTCGATTGTCTGCTGCAAGGTCATGTTGCTCAGTGCCACGCGTTGCAAGCCGCGCGGGCCGTCTGCCGGGTCAGATTCCTCGGTGCGGCTATGCTGGAGGACGATGTTGTCCCACATCAGCAGGTCGTTGAACTGCCAGACATGCTCATATTTGCGTTCGGCAGCGTAGAGGTAGGTGTAGAGAGTCTCGATCATCGCCGCGCTGTCCGCTTCGTCCAGTTCGAGGATGCGATGAGCGTGGTGTTCGGTGGCGAAGAGAACTGGCCTGCCGGTGCGCGGATGGGACAGGCGAAGCCGGTGTTCGGCGATGAAATCGGGCCAGTCGTAATCGGTGACGCGTGACTTGTAGAAATGCCTCAGGGTCTTGTCGGCCAGCTGCTCCTGCAACTCGGCGGGCAGGCTGGCCCAGGCGGCGATGCCGCTGACATAGGTGGTCGACGTCGGCTTCTTCGGAAGCTCGATCGCCTGCAGGCAGATCGCGCGGATCGGCTCCTGCGTATAGGTCAGGTCCGAATGGAACGGGATATACATGCTGCCCGCCATATCGTCATTGTGCAGCACCGAGACGAAATTGCCGTCGCCCATATTGTCGACCGGATCGGGCGGGCCGAACCAACTGGTCAATTCGACATGGCGCTCATGCGAGAGCTTGTCTGCGCCACGAAACAACAGCATCGAATGGGTGTCATAGGCTGCAACCAGCGCGGCGATGTCAGACTCGGACCTGCCATTCTCGACATCGAAGCCGATTACTTCGACGCCGAAATCGGGATGCAACGGGCGGAATTCCATCAGGCCTCTCCTCTGGGGCCGGATGCTATCTCGAATTGCGCAATTTTGCGAATTTCAAATGCGGTGCTGGCGCTCAGAACGAGGCAGCTCGGCCCTTTTCCTCGGTCAGCTTCTTGTATTCACCTGGCTTTCCGGCCTTATCCGCTGCCTGCCGCGCCAGCTCGTCGCGGGCGCCGGCGCGAATGTAAGTGTATATCTGGTCAGATTGCTTGCGGCTCAGATAGCCGAATTGCGGCATGCCCTTGGCGAGCAGGGAGCCGTCATGCAGCACGCTCCAGATCGCATCCTTGTCCATGGCGAGTGGCGATTCGCGCAAGTCCGGTCCCGGTGCGCCCGAGGATTCAAGACCGCCGCCATGACAGGGGTGGCAACCGGTGTGATAGAGTGCATCGCCCGCAGCTATATCGACTGTGGCGAGCACCACAGCCGGATCGTCGATCGGATGCGGGGTCTCGTCATAGGGCGCAGTCTTGGGCAGCTTTGCCGCGCCGTCGAGCCGGAACGTCAGCAGACGGCGCGGCTGGGCATTATAGCGCCAGCCGGTCTTCATCAGCTTGCGACCGAACGGATTGGGGCCGGCCCAGCCGACCAGCAGCGAGACATATTGCACGCCCTTCCACGAGAAGGAGATCGGCGGCGCGATGATTCCCAGGCCTGCATCAAAGCGCCACAGCTGCTTACCGCTTTTGCCATCATATGCGGTCAGCCAGCCCTCATCCGTGCCCTGGAAGACGAGGCCGCCAGCGGTCGAAAGCACGCCGCCATTCTGGATGCCGCTATGCCATTTGATCCAGCGCTGCTCCTGCTTGACCGGATCCCAGGCGAGCAATGCGCCCTTGCCGTCGTGCGGATCATCGGTCTCGATCGGCTCGGCGACCACCCCGGCGAATGTGCCGGGCGTCGGGGTCCAGCGGAAGCCCATCTGCTGAGTCGGAATATAGACCAGCCCAGTTCCGGGATCATAGGACATAGCCTGCCAGTTGTGGACGCCCGCAGGCCACGGCCAGATATCGACCGCGCCATCCTCATAACGGATATTGGGCGCTTCCACCGGGCGACCGCTCTTCAGATCGATGCTCTCGGCCCAAGTCACCTTGCCGATCTTTTCCGCTGAGATCAGCTTGCCGGTCTCGCGGTCAAGCACATAGAAGAA
>JAQWKP010000241.1 GCA_029247785.1 Novosphingobium sp. | reverse complement strand
AATTCCTGACCGGCGTGCTCGACCAGCGCGAGGCCGATCCGGGCGACGACCTGTTCAGCGCGATTGCCGCATGGCGCCAGAATCCGCGCTACCAGTCCGAAGAGGAAGTGATAGGCATGGCGATGGTCTCCTTCCTCGCCGGGCTCGACACGGTGACCGGCCTTCTGAGCTTCGCGGCGCTGCACCTCGCCAGCCATCCGGAGGCGCAGCAACGGCTGGTCGAGGAACCACAAATCGTCCCCCAGGCCGCCGAGGAATACATTCGCCGCAACGGCCTTAGCAATTCCGGGCGGCTAATTACCAAAGATGTCACCCGCAAGGGCGTGCCGATGAAGCAGGGCGAGATATTGCTGGTGGTCGACGCGCTATGCTCGATGGACGAACGCGCCTATTCTAACGCGCTGGAAGTGGATTTTGACCGCGACACCAGCACCCACGATACTTTCGGCAACGGCGTCCATCGCTGCGTCGGCGAACATCTCGCTCGGTTGGAAATGCGCGTGTTTCTTGAGGAATGGACCGCGCGTATTCCGGAATGCCGGATCGATCCGGACCTGCCGCCGCTGACCTATAGCGGCGTGGTGATCGGCGTGTCGCAGCTCGGACTGGTGTGGGAAGTCTGAGCGGCGCACTATAGCGCGTGCAGCCTTGCGAAGAACCACAAGCTGGCGATGATCCCGATTGGCCATGCAGCAAGGGCGGGCGCTGGTATCCGCTCCGGCGAGGGCCAAAAATGCAAGGCAAGCCAATGCGCCGCGCCTGCCAGCAGCATCAGCGCCGCAACAAACGCCAGCTGACCCGTCTCGATCCCGAGATTGAAGGCCAACAGCGCGACCGGAACCTCGCCTTGGGGCAAGCCAATCTCGTTCAATGCCCCGGCGAAGCCAAGACCGTGCAGCAGGCCGAACAGCGCCGCGACCAGCGACGGCTTGCGCCAGGTCAGGCTGTCCTTGCGCCCCCGCGCGATTTCGGCGGCGGCGAACACAATGCTGAGCGCGATCAGCACTTCGACCGCGCCCGCATCGACCATCGCCAGTCCCAGCGCGGCCAAGCTGATCGTCAACGCATGGCCAAGCGTGAAGCCGGTTACCGTCCAGGCGATGCGCACCGGTCGCTGCGCGATCAGCATCAGGCAGACCAGGAACAACAGGTGGTCAGCCCCGCCGAAAATATGGGAGAGACCGGAACGGAAATAGCCGGAGAAAACGCCGGAACGGGTCTGCCTGTCGGGCAGCGCGATCCGCGAAGTGCCGGCGGGCGAAACCAGGGTCTGGCGCTGGCCATCAACATAGGACAGGCGCAGCAGGATCGGCGCATTTCCGGCTGGCCCTGGATAGGTCAACGTCAGCGCGGGAGGCGTGCTCGCATCTGGGCATTGGATGACCTGCGTCGTCGCCCGCTGTCGATGGATCTCGCAGGGCGCTGCGACACCCGACTGCGGAGTCTCGTCGTCGGCAAATGTCGGCGGGAAGCGAGCGCGCAAGCTGTATTCGCGCTCCCCGGTCTGATCGAGCGACAAAGCGATCGGCAAGGCGTCATGCGCGTGGGAAGGCACGGCGAGAAGGGCCAGCAACAATGTGCAGAGCTGTATCGCTCGGGTCATCGCAGCTGCTTTTCAAGCTCGGGCGACATCTCGACGCGGTACCCCTCGACGATACCGTCTACCGCGCGCTGCAATTGCTTCTCGCGCCTTTCACGCTCCAGCCCGGCAACAAGCTCGCCGCGTATCTGCGCGAAAACCGGCTCGCTCCCGGCGGTGCTGCGGTCGATGCGAATGAGGTGGAAGCCGAGTTCGCTTTCGACCGGCCCCTGCCAGCGCTCCCCTTGCGCTGCCATGGCGAATATCCGCCGGGCCGCTTCTTCACCCAATTCCGAAGCGAGCGCATCTTCGCGCAGCTCGACCTGACTGCGCTGGTAGGGATAGCGGTCGCCCATCGCTAGCCAATCGCCCTTGCCAGCGAGTGCCAGCGCCTGCCGAGCGGCGTCGCGCGCAGCACCCGACCCGCGCAGAGCCTTGTCGAAGTATATATGGGAGAAGCTCAGCTTGGCGCTTTCGGTATAACGGTCACGGTTGGCGGCGAAGAAAGTGCGCAGATCAGCTTCGCTTGGCTCCGCCGCGCCGCCTTCACCCTCACCCTCGCCCTCGCCCTGCAAACTGAAACGCAGCGACTGGACGAGGCGACGACGGATTGCGCTGTCATCGCGGTCCAGGCCCAAGGCGCGGGCCTCACGATACAGCGCCTCCTCACGCACATAGTCCTCAACCAGCTTGCGCCGCTCCTCCAGCTTCAGCGCGTCCAGCGTTCGGCCCGGCATCTGCCCGCCCTCACTGGCAAAAAAGGCGCTGAGCGCAGCATCATCGACCGCAATCAGCCGATCATCGCCACGCGCAAGCCCCAGCGCATCCAGGATCAGATATAACGTAAGACCGACAACGAGAAACAGGACCAGCGGATCGGCCCTGCCTAACCACTTCACGGACGATACCAGATCGGCGAACTATAGGCGCGATCCTGCACGGTGCGCGGTACATCGCTGGGCAGTGGCGCGCGGAACCAGACGCTGTCATGGGTGGTCCAGCGCGGGGTCGGGATTTCCAGCACGCGCACATAATAGAACGAGGGCTGGGCAGCGTCGAAATCGGGATCGCTCCACCATGTCGCCAATTCGGGATCGCCAATCGAATTGCGGTAGCTGGCGGCGCTGACATCAACGCTCGACCCAATCGGCTTGATTGCGCCATCGGGACCAATCGGCCTGCCATCGGCAAGCGCGACATTATAGACTCTCTCGTGGGACTTGCCCGCAGAGTCTAGCCAGCCCTTCACCACCTGCACCCGGTCAAGATTGGCCGAATCCGGGTCCCGCGCAGCATGAACCAGGAAGCTCGGGGACTTGGCACCCTCGCGGCGCGGCATATCGCCGCCCATCGGTACGCCATGGCTATAGCCATAACGTGCGTAGTCGGCCCTCTCGATGTCATCGCGCTCAAAGTTCCAGCCGCCAAAGAAGCGCAGGCGAATGCGGCTGCCGCTGGTCGCATAGACCTCGCGCCGGCGGAACGCATCGAAGATCGCCTCGCGTGTGTTTTCCGGTGCCCAGACTGCTGCGAGACCCGAAGCGCCCAGCTCCCAGTTCATCTCCGACTGGCCTTCTTCGAACTCGCCCGCCATCTTGCGCATGAAGCGCCCGGGCTCGGGCGAAGATCCCCTGAACTTGCCGAAGAAATTGTCTTCAGCAGTGGTCGAAAGGCCGGTGTGGATATCGGTGCTGCCGATCATCCCGAATTTGAACGGATTGACGCCGAGGCTCCGTTCGAAACCCAGCCCGTCACGCAGCGCCTGCCGAGCATATTCATAGCGCAGCATCCATGGCTCATTGAGCGCAGTATTAGCGACATTGGCCCGGTCCCAGGTCTCGAAATCGGCAAATTCATCCTTGGGTGACAGCGAGGGGTGAGTCTCCCCATCGCCCTTGACCTGGGTGACTTCATAGACCGGCTCCCAGCGCGCGCGGATCTCGGCATATTTGCGATCAAGCGGCTGGCCATTGACCCGTTTCGGCGCAAACATCCGGCCGTTCGAGAGATTGCCATTGTGCGCGATGGCGAGAACCTTGCCCCCGCCCTCCTCATAACGGGCGAGCCCGGCCCACAGGGTTTCCGGATCGGAGTCTTTCATCGCGTCGAGCGGCAGCATCTTTGACGCCCTGGCCCCGCCATCTCGATAGAGCACGACACGGTGCAAATTGTCGCCATTGATCATCGAAGTCCATTCATAGCCGATCAACGCAGTGAAATGGCCTGGGCGATTGTATTGATCGGCAGTGCGGGTGATCTCATCCCATACCGAGCGGGAGAATTCCTCGGGCACATCGGGCAGCGACCCGTGCTTGCGCATGACCGTCATGAAGGCATTGCGCAGGCCGACTTTGCCGACCAGATCGAGCACTTCGCCATAGCGCTCGGCCAGCGGCGTGCCGGCGATCATCGGGTCACCTGCCGCGATGCGGGGGAACAGGCCGATGTTCTCGCTGTGATCGGTGACCGCAAGGAAATCGAGCGGACGGCGTAATTTCGCCCTGACGCCATTATCCGCCGTGATCTCCTCGCCCATGGCAAAGCGATAGGCTTCAGCCGGGCCGACCAGCCGGGTTCCCTGGACAAAGGCGTCGACCGTGGAATTGGCGGTGTGAAGGTGGGTATCGCCCCAATAGAGATTGTTCTCGGCAGGTGCGCGCAGCGGTGGGGAATAGGGTTGGGGTCGGGCGGCGGTCGGCATAGTCTCGGAAGGACTGGCTGCGGCCTCCACTGAGCCGCCCAAGGCCGGAGCGGCCAGCCAGGCACCGGCGACAGCGCTCAGACCAAGTCCTATCAGCATCGCTGCCCGCTTCTTCCGGCTCATCCGCTCTCTCCTCCTCCCCCTGAGAGCATGAGACGGGTCTCCCCGTCAATGATCTCCAAGTCAGGCCGCGCACAGCCCTGTGACATTGTTCACATGGTTGGCGTGGCGTTGCTCACTGCCAGATCGAAGCGGCTCGATCATAAAGGGGGTGTTCAAAGCGAAATTGCCCCGTCCAAGGAGACAACCAATGAAATTCGTAGCCACGATCAAGTCAGCAGCCCTGTTTTCTGTCCTCGCCCTCGGCATCCAGGGCACGGCCTTTGCCGCTCCCGGACAAGGTGGCGGACCGCATGTCAGGGTGTTCAACGGCACAGACAACAGCGTCCAGCAAAGGCCGGTGGTGACGCCCAAGCGGGCAAACAAGCCCTCTTCCACGACGCCGGGTTCGGTTGCCGCCAAGGGACAAACTCCTCAGCCGGTCGGCCTACTGCTCCCCGCGGTCCAGGCAGCTCGCGAGGCGGCGCGGAGGTAATTCGCGCTTCCATTTGAATTTTACAAACAAACCACTCGAAACCCGAATCTACGGAGAATGAAAATGAAAAAGCACCTGATTATCCCCGCTCTGGCCCTCACCATGAGCCTTGCCGCGGTCACGCCGGCCCAGGCCCGCTCGATCGACGACTATGGCTTCAACACGAACCCGATCGCAATTCTGATTGGCTTGCTGCTGCCTGCCGTCCAGGCGGCACGAGAGTAAGCTTGGATAGGCGGAGGCGGTCAGATAATGACCGCCTCCGTCACGTCCATCGCAGCGTGAATCAGCAGCGGATCGACGATCCGCTGCGGGCATTCGGGGTCGAACCAACCATCGACCAGGCCCCAATGGATCGGGTGAGTCATATATTCGCCCTCAAGCCCGCCAAGATCGTCAAATTCCTGTTCCCAGACATGCGTCCAATTGCGCCGTCCCTCGTGGGCGACAACGTGCCCCATCGACCAGTTGCGGATGGTCGAGACATGTTGCGGCATGCTCGCAGTATCGCGCTCAAACTGGCGAATGGTGTCCGCACTTGTCCCGGCATCGACCGACAGCACCAGGCAGCGCCAGATGCCAGGCTGCCCGCGCCCATCCGAAACATCCTTCAGGCCGGGACGATAGGATATCCGATCAGCCGAAATCCCGTCCTCCGGTGCCAGCAGCGGCAGCACCGAGCTTCGCCATGCCTCCGACACAAGCGCGGCCCAGTGATGGTCCTCGCTGGCGAATGTCACCCGCCACATCAAATGCCCGCCGTTAAGCGCGCGCGGCAGGGTCGGCCCGGC
>JAQWKP010000217.1 GCA_029247785.1 Novosphingobium sp. | reverse complement strand
TTCTTCTTGGCGTGGCGCGAACGGATGATCATCTTGTCCGTCTGCTTGTTCTTGCGGGTGCGGGCGCCCTTGGTAGGCTTGCCCCACGGGGTGACCGGATGACGGCCACCGGAAGTCCGGCCTTCACCACCGCCATGGGGGTGATCGACCGGGTTTTTGGCGACACCGCGCGTAAGCGGGCGCCTGCCCTTCCAGCGCGTACGGCCGGCCTTGGCAAAATTCTGGTTCTGGTTGTCAGGGTTTGAAACGGCACCGACTGTGCCCATGCAATCGCCGCGCAGGTAGCGCTGCTCGCCCGAATTGAGACGAACAATGACCATCCCGCGATCTCGACCGACGACCTGAACATAGGTGCCGGCGGATCGGGCGATCTGGCCGCCCTTGTTCGGCTTCATTTCAACATTGTGGCAGATCGTACCAACCGGCATCTGGGACAGTAGCATCGCGTTGCCCGGCTTGACGTCGGTCTTCTCGCCAGCAATCACCGTGTCGCCGGGCGACAAGCGCTGCGGCGCAATGATATAGGCGAGTTCGCCGTCCTCATATTTGATCAGCGCGATGAAAGCGGTGCGGTTGGGGTCATATTCCATGCGCTCGACGGTCGCGGGCATGTCCCACTTGCGGCGCTTGAAATCGAGATAGCGATATTTCTGCTTGTGACCGCCTGCAATGCCGCGCGACGTGACGTGGCCCTTGTTATTGCGGCCGCCGGACTTGCGCTTGCCTTCGGTCAGCGTCTTGACCGGCTTGCCCTTCCACAGCGACGACTTGTCGACAAGGATCAGTCCGCGCCGTGCGGGACTAGTCGGTTTATAGTTCTTCAGTGCCATCGGATCAGCCCACGCCTTCGGTGATATCGATCGGGTCCTGGCCTTCTGCCAGCGTTACAATCGCTTTCTTCACATCGGAGCGCCTGTAGGTCTTGCCCTTCCAGCGCTTCGACTTGCCCTTGGTGACGATGGTGTTGACCGCCTTCACCTTCCTGTCGAACAGAGCCTCGACAGCCGCCTTGATCTCAGGCTTGCTGGCACCGCCCGCCACCTTGAAGACGACCGCGTTGTTCTCGGAAAGCAGCGTCGACTTCTCGGTGATGTGGGGTGAGAGGATCACGTCGAAATGACGCGAATCCGTGTCTTGCTTCTTAGCCATTGAAACGCGCCTCCAGTTTTTCAACCGCTGCGCGCGTCAGCACCAGCGTATCGTGCTTGAGGATGTCGTAGACATTGGCACCCATGGCAGGAATTACGTTGATCCCAACAAGGTTCCCAGCGGCCTGGGCGAAGCTGGCATCCACCTGCTCACCGTCGATCACCAGAACCTTGCCGGCCCAGCCAGCCTTGGTGAACTGGCCTGCCAGTCCCTTGGTCTTGGCATCCTTGACGTCCAGGCTATCAACAATCACGAGGCCTTCCTTGGCCTTGGCCGAAAGCGCCATCTTCAGTCCGAGAGAGCGCACCTTCTTGTTCAGCGACGGGTTGAATTCGCGGCGGCGAGCGCCGTGCGCCTTGCCGCCACCAACGAAAATCGGAGCAGAGCGAGCGCCGTGACGAGCGGTACCGCCACCCTTCTGATTTCCGTATTTCTTGCCCGTGCGAGCAACATCGGAGCGTTCGCGCGTAGCCCTGGCGATGCCTCGGCGGCTTTCCAGCTGCCAGGTAACAACACGGTGGAGGATATCGGCGCGCGGCTCGATCCCGAACACGTCATCAGACAGTTCGATATCGCCCTTGCCGGCGGTGCCGTCGAGTTTCTGAACCTTGACCTTCACGGCTCAGCCCTCCCCTTCTTTTGCATCGCCGACGGCGGCGTCGCCCTCGGCAGCATTGTCGTCCTGAGCTTCGGGCTCGGGTGCTTCCTGAGCGGGCGCTTCAGCCTGCTGTTCAGGAGCGGGCGCGGCCTCGGCAGGAGCCTCGCTAGCGACGGCTTCCTCGACCGGGGTCTCAGCAGCAGCGACTTCAGCCCCGGGCTCATTGCTATTTGCGGCATCTTTCAGGCCGGCAGGATAGGGCGCCTCGCCATGGCGGGCTACCTTGACGGCGTCATTCACGGTCAGCCAGGTATTCTTTGCACCGGGGACTGAGCCTTTGACGAAAATAAGGCCGCGCTCGTCATCGACGCGCACGACCTCAAGATTTTGCTGGGTCCGCTCACGATCACCCATATGGCCGGCCATCTTCTTGCCCTTGAAGACCTTGCCCGGATCCTGGCGGTTGCCGGTCGAACCATGCGAACGGTGCGAGACCGAAACGCCGTGAGTCGCGCGCAGGCCCTTGAAGCCCCAGCGCTTCATCGCGCCGGCAAAGCCCTTGCCCTGGGTGTGCCCGGCAACATCGACCAGTTGGCCGGGGACGAAATGGGACGCAGCAATTGTCGACCCGACTTCAAGCAAAGCATCATCAGCCACGCGGAATTCAGCGACTCGCGCTTTCAACGAGACTTGCGCCTTGGCGAAATGCTCGCGCTGCGGTTTCGCAACATTCTTTTGTTTCGCTTCGCCGGCACCAAGCTGGACCGCGACATAACCGTCGCGCTCTTCAGTGCGTACTGAGACAACCTGGCAGCCTTCAAGCGCCAGAACTGTGACCGGCACGTGGCGGCCATCGTCCTGAAACAGGCGAGTCATCCCAACTTTCTTTGCGATCACGCCAGTGCGCATGACCCGAACTCCTCAAACAGAGGCACCCGAACCATTCCGGGTGCTTGCCAGCCTGCAAATCTAAGCCTCGCCCCGTCCGGGCTGAACGCTCCCGCGATTGGGAGCTAGACGGGGGACGCTGCCCGGACACAATATCCGGCGGTATCCCAGTGTCTTGCGAAGATTTCACTCCGCGTCCCCGCTATTGCGGGAACTCACTCACCATCAGGCGAGCTTGATCTCAACATTCACGCCAGCGGCCAGATCGAGCTTCATCAGCGCGTCAACAGTCGTGGCGTTGGGCTGCACGATATCGAGCAGCCGCTTGTAGGTGCGGACCTCAAACTGCTCACGCGACTTCTTGTCGATGTGCGGTCCGCGGTTGACGCAGAATTTTTCGATCCTCGTCGGAAGTGGAATGGGCCCACGGATCAGCGCGCCAGTGCGGCGAGCAGTGTCCGCGATTTCGCCGGTCGCCTGATCAAGAACGCGATGATCAAACGCCTTGAGGCGGATGCGAATATTCTGAGCTTCCATATCCAAATACCGATGAGAAAGAGCAAACCAAAAACAAAACCGACCGGCCCGCCCTCTCCCGCCTTAGTGAAAGAGCGGGGCGATCGTTAACAAACCTGCTGCTGGACGGGGTCGAAGCTTCGTCCCTGTTCAGCGGAGCGCGGCCTATATTACTTCGTGATCTTGCTGACAACCCCCGAACCGACGGTGCGCCCGCCTTCACGGATAGCAAAGCGAAGACCATCGTCCATCGCGATCGGCGCGATCAGTTTCACGCTGATTGTCACGTTGTCGCCCGGCATCACCATCTCGGTGCCTTCCGGCAGAACAACTTCGCCGGTCACGTCGGTCGTACGGAAATAGAACTGCGGTCGATAGTTGGCGAAGAATGGCGTGTGACGCCCACCTTCGTCCTTCGACAGCACGTAGACTTCCGCATCGAAATCGGTGTGCGGGGTGATCGAACCGGGCTTGCACAGCACCTGGCCGCGCTCGACATCGTCACGCGCAACACCGCGAAGTAGTGCACCGACATTGTCGCCGGCCTCGCCCCGATCAAGCAGCTTGCGGAACATCTCGACGCCTGTGACGGTGGTCTTGTGGGTATCCTTGATACCGACAATCTCAACTTCCTCGCCGACATTGACAACGCCGGTCTCGATACGGCCGGTGACCACGGTGCCACGACCGGAAATCGAGAACACGTCCTCGACCGGCATCAGGAACGGCTTGTCAGTCGGACGCGGCGGCTGCGGAATGAACTCATCGACAGCAGCCATCAATTCGTTGATCGAATTCGCCCCAATCTCCTCGTCACGGCCTTCAAGAGCGGCCAATGCCGAACCCTTGATGATCGGAATGTCGTCGCCTGGGAAATCATAAGAGCTGAGCAGCTCGCGAATTTCCATCTCGACCAGCTCGATCAGCTCTTCGTCGTCGACCTGGTCGACCTTGTTCATATAGACGACCAGCGCCGGCACGCCGACTTGGCGGGCAAGCAGGATGTGCTCGCGCGTCTGCGGCATCGGACCGTCGGCCGCGTTGACGACCAGAATCGCACCATCCATCTGTGCCGCGCCGGTGATCATGTTCTTCACATAGTCAGCGTGGCCCGGGCAATCGACATGCGCATAGTGCCGGTTCTCGGTCTCGTACTCGACGTGAGCCGTGGCAATCGTGATGCCGCGCTCGCGCTCCTCGGGAGCCTTGTCGATATTGGCATAGTCGGTGAATTCAGCACCGCCTGCTTCCGCCAGAACCTTGGTAATGGCAGCTGTCAGCGTTGTCTTGCCATGATCGACGTGACCGATGGTGCCGATGTTGCAGTGCGGCTTGTTCCGCTCGAATTTTGCCTTGGCCATTCTTCTAACCTTCTTCTCGTTGAATCTGAAACTGGTGGGAAAAGGCGGCCCCCACGATTTGAGCGCCGCCCCTAGCCGACACTTGCCGATCAGGCAAGCTTCTCCTTGACCTCCTGGGCGACATTTGCCGGGACTTCGTCATAATGGGAGAATTGCATGGAGTACTGCGCGCGCCCCTGGGTGAAGCCGCGCAGCTCATTGACGTAGCCAAACATGTTGGCCAGCGGGACATTTGCCTCGATCACCTGGGCGTTGCCACGGCTATCAGTGCCTTGAATCTGGCCACGCCGGGAATTGAGATCGCCAATGACGTCGCCCATGAATTCTTCAGGCGTGACAACCTCAACCTTCATGATCGGCTCAAGGATCTTGATACCCGCCCTTTGCGCAGCTTCGCGCATGGCGCCGCGGCCGGTAATCTCGAAAGCGACCGTACTCGAATCGACATCGTGATACTTGCCGTCGATCAGCTTGATGGTGAAATCGATGATCGGGAATCCGATCAGGCAACCGCTTTCGGCCTGCTCGCGCATGCCCTTCTCAACCGAGGGAATATATTCGCGTGGAATATTGCCGCCCTTGACCGAATCTTCGAAAACGACGCCCTGGCCGCGTTCGCCGGGAGTGACGATGACCTTGGCCTCACCAAACTGCCCCGAGCCGCCGGACTGCTTCTTGTGTGTATAGGTGATTTCAACCTCACGCCCGAGGCTTTCCCTATAGGCCACCTGCGGCGCGCCGACATTGGCTTCGACCTTGAACTCGCGCTTCATGCGGTCGACGATGATGTCGAGATGCAGTTCGCCCATGCCCTTGATAATGGTCTGGCCCGATTCGTGGTCTGTCGTCACACGGAATGAGGGGTCCTCAGCGGCCAGGCGTGAGAGGGCAACACCCATCTTCTCCTGGTCGACCTTGGTCTTGGGTTCCACCGAAAGCTCTATAACCGGATCGGGGAATTCCATCCGCTCAAGCACGATCGGCTTGGCCGAATCGCACAGCGTATCGCCAGTCGTGGTTTCCTTGAGCCCGGCAATAGCGACGATATCGCCAGCAAATGCCTCATCGATATCTTCACGGTTGTTGGAATGCATCAGCAGCATGCGGCCAATCTTTTCCTTGCTGTCTTTCACCGAATTCAAGACCTGGCCCTTGGCGAGCTTGCCCGAATAGATGCGCGCAAAGGTAAGTGTCCCGACGAAGGGGTCGTTCATGATCTTGAACGCTAGCGCGGCAAATGGTGCGTCGTCGTCCGATGGGCGCGTTGCTTCCTCGTCGCTATCGGGCAACACGCCCTTGATCGCGGCGACTTCGACGGGGCTCGGCATATAGTCGACAACCGCGTCGAGCAGGGGCTGCACGCCCTTGTTCTTGAATGCCGAACCGCACAGCACCGGCACGAAGCTCTGACCCAGCGTACCCTTGCGGATCAGCCGCTTGATCGTTGCGGCGTCCGGCTCCTCACCCTCGAGATAGGCTTCCATGACATCGTCGTCCTGCTCAACGACGGTCTCGAGCAGGTCGTGACGGTATTTGGCGGCCTGGTCTGCCAGGTCTGCGGGAATATCGACATAGTTGAACTCGGCCCCGAGAGCCTCGTCTTCCCAGACCACACCGCGCATGTTGACGAGATCGACGATTCCCTTGAGATCGGCTTCGGCACCGATCGGCAGTGTCAGCACCAGCGGGGTGGCGCCGAGGCGGTCGATGATTGACTGCACGCAATAGTAGAAGTCAGCGCCGGTGCGGTCGAGCTTGTTGATGAAACACATGCGCGGCACGCCGTATTTATCGGCCTGGCGCCACACGGTTTCGGACTGCGGCTCAACCCCTGCAACGCCGTCAAAAACCGCGACCGCGCCGTCCAGCACCCTCAGCGAGCGCTCGACCTCAATCGTGAAATCGACGTGTCCGGGCGTATCGATGATATTGATGCGATGCTCTTCGCCCTCGCCGTCATCGGCTTTCCAGAACGTGGTCGTCGCGGCCGACGTGATGGTGATGCCGCGCTCCTGCTCCTGCTCCATCCAGTCCATCGTCGCGGCCCCGTCATGGACCTCGCCGATCTTGTAGGATTTCCCGGTATAATACAGGATGCGTTCGGTGGTCGTGGTCTTGCCGGCGTCAATATGCGCCATGATACCGATATTGCGGTAGCGTTCGATCGGATGGCTGCGTGCCATGGTCTGTTCCTCGAAGGATCGGGTGGAGAGCGATCAGGCGCCCCGCCCTAAAGTTGAAACCGTAACGGCCCTGTATTCGGGGCGCCCTTACCAGCGATAATGCGAGAATGCACGGTTGGCATCGGCCATCTTGTGGGCATCCTCACGCTTCTTGACGGCATTGCCGCGATTATTGGCCGCATCGAGCAGCTCGCCCGACAGCCGCGCCGACATGGTCGTTTCCGGACGGCTGCGCGCCGAGGCAATCAGCCAGCGGATCGCCAGCGCCTGGGCCCGCTCGGGCCGCACCTCGACCGGAACCTGATAGGTCGCGCCGCCAACACGCCGCGATCGCACCTCGACCTGCGGACTGACATTGTTGAGCGCTTCATGGAACAGCTGGACCGGATCGGATTTGACCTTGCTCTCCATCGAATCGAGCGCACCATAAACGATCCCCTCGGCGATCGACTTCTTCCCGTCGAGCATCAGGTTGTTCATGAACTTCGACAGAATGGCATCACCAAACTTGGGATCAGGCAGGATTTCCCGTTTCTCGGGACGACGACGACGTGACATTCTTTCTCACTCCTTCGGAGTTCGGGAGGGCTGTTCCGGCCCGTCTCCCCCGCCCAACCACCCGATACCGTATCGGGACATAATCGGGTGGTTGGGCGAGGGAGACGGGCTGGAACCGAGGTCAGTACGAATGTGCTGACCGCACCCCACAAAAACTAACCGCAAGCAACCACCGGCCTGCAGCCATCAAACCTTATTTCGGCCGCTTGGCCCCATATTTCGAACGCGACTGCTTGCGGTCCTTGACCCCTTGCGTATCGAGCACCCCGCGCAGCACATGATAGCGCACGCCGGGAAGATCGCGCACACGGCCGCCGCGGATCAGCACGACCGAGTGCTCCTGCAGATTGTGGCCCTCGCCCGGGATATAGGTGATGACTTCGCGCTGGTTGGTCAGCCGCACCTTGGCGACCTTGCGCAAAGCCGAGTTCGGCTTTTTCGGCGTGGTTGTATAGACACGCGTGCAGACCCCGCGCTTCTGCGGGTTCTGCTCCATCGCCGGAACCTTGGACTTGGCCTTCTGCGGCACGCGGCCCTTGCGGACCAGCTGGTTGATCGTCGGCATATATAAACTTCACCTGTTGTGGCGCCGGTTCAGGTGAAGGGGGTTGAGGAGCCGTGCGCTTTTTCCGCCCTCTCGTCATTCCCGTGAAAACGGGAACCCAGCGAACAAAAACCGCACGAACCGAAACCACTCCACCCGGCCTTTGCCGGATTACTTTGACGGCAAAGCCCCATAGTGACCGCGCCGGCAATGTTCAGCTCTGTTGTCGCAAACGAGCGAACCCGCTGCGAGTGCGCGGGCCATTAGGGGGGATTGGGGGTGGGGTCAAGGGTTGCTGCGCCCTTCCCCTTCGATAGGGGATGGATACGCAAGCTTGCCCGTTTACGTGCTGGCCGGAGTTGGATGGGGGTGACCGGCGAGATTTGAATAGCCCCGAGTTTTCTAGACGCCCTCGGTGCTCATAATCTGCTGCCGTTCGAACTCGACGGGCGACAGCATCCCGTTCCTCACATGCTTTCGTATCGGGTTGTAGAACATCTCGATGTAATCGAACACATCCTGCCT
>JAQWKP010000215.1 GCA_029247785.1 Novosphingobium sp. | reverse complement strand
GATGTCGGCCGGGTCGCGTCTGCCAACAGCGTCCATGTCACCGAGAGCTACGACATTGAGCGTTACAGCCATGTCATGCATATCGTCTCCAATGTCGAAGGCAGGCTTGATGCGGACAAGCACGATGCCATCGACGCGGTCTTCGCTGGTTTTCCGGCCGGAACTGTCAGCGGCGCGCCCAAGGTCAGGGCCTGCGAGATAATCGCCGAGCTAGAGCCCGAAACGCGCGGCGCCTACGCTGGCGGCGTTGGCTATTTCGCGCCAGACGGCTCAGTCGACAGCTGCATTGTGCTACGAACCGGCGTGCTCAAGGATGGTGTGCTCCATGTTCAGGCCGGTGCCGGCATCGTCGCTGATTCCGATCCT
Source organism: Novosphingobium sp. (assembly GCA_029247785.1). GTDB lineage: Bacteria > Pseudomonadota > Alphaproteobacteria > Sphingomonadales > Sphingomonadaceae > Novosphingobium. The sequence continues at coordinate 35,845 of JAQWKP010000215.1, read as the reverse complement.
GAATACGAACAGCGCGAATGCGAAGCCAAAGCCAGCGCTCTGATTGCAGCGGCGCGCGAGGCGGTAAAAGTAGCGGGCGAACCGGGATTCGGGCAGTGAGGCCGACATGATACTCGTCATCGACAATTACGACAGCTTCACTTTCAACCTCGTCCATTATCTGATGGAACTCGGGGCCGAGGTAGAAGTTGTACGCAATGACGCGATTTCGGCGGTTCAGGCTGTCTCCGGTGACGCGAAGGGCCTGCTAATTTCGCCTGGGCCTTGCACGCCTAACAAAGCCGGCATCAGCCTCGATCTCGTCGCCGCTTGTGCAGATGCTGAAAAACCTTTGCTGGGTGTGTGCCTTGGCCATCAGGCAATCGGTCAGCATTTTGGCGGCAAGGTCGTGCGCGGTGGGCTGATGCATGGTAAGACCTCGGCGCTCAGCCATGACAGCAGCGGACTCTTCGCGGGTCTCCCTTCGCCGTTCACCGCGACACGCTATCATTCGCTGGTAGTTGAAGAGATTCCGGCAGAGTTAATCGTCAATGCGACGTCAGATGACGGCCATGTCATGGGCTTTCACCACGAATGCCTGCCAATCCACGGCGTGCAATTCCACCCGGAAAGCATCGCCACCGAATATGGCCACGCGCTGCTTGCCAATTTTATGGAAGTTTGCGGGATTGAAGCAAGGATACCGGCATGAGTGATGCGATCGCCAGCAGCGAAGCTCTGTTCGGACGTATGCTTGAGGGCGGTATGGCAGAATCTGAGATTGAAAAGGTACTCTTAGACCTCGCCGACAGGGGCGAGACTGCGGAGGACATCGCCGGAGCGGCTCTGGCGATGCGTGCGCGTATGCAGCGCATTTCAGCTCCTGCCAATGCAATCGATGTCTGCGGGACAGGCGGAGACGGGCAGCATAGCCTCAACGTCTCTACTGCAGTAGCCATCGTTATTGCCGCCTGCGGGGTTCCTGTCGCCAAGCATGGCAACCGCGCCGCGTCGAGCAAGGCGGGCGGCGCCGACACTCTCGAAGCGCTTGGGCTGGATCTCGCGAAGGCCAGTGAGTTCGCTGAACAGACGCTGGTCGATATCGGAATTGCCTTCCTGTTTGCCCAGGCGCACCACCCAGCGATGAAGCATGTCATGCCGATCCGAAAGAAACTCGGACGGCGCACGATCTTCAATCTGATCGGACCTCTGGCCAATCCGGCTGGCGTCAAACGTCAGTTGGTTGGCGTTGCCTCGCCTGACCTTGTGTCACTGTACCGCGATGCCATGGAACTGCTTAACACCGAAGCGGCGCTGATCGCTTCAGGCGAAGAAGGCCTGGACGAACTGTCGATCGAAGGACCGAGCCGGATCGCAACCATCAACGTCCCCAATCTCGGCGATCGTGTGACCCCAGGCGATGCCGCGCTTGCCAGCCATCCGCTCGACGAACTGCGGGGCGGCGATGCTGCTTATAACGCTGCTGCGCTACGGCGTATGTTGCTTGGTGAGCAAGGCGCATATCGCGATGCGGTGCTGCTCAATTCGGCAGCCGCCCTGATCATTGCCGGTGAGGCCAGTGACCTACGCGATGGTGCCGAGGACGCCGCAGAAGTGATCGACAAAGGGCTCGCCAACGCGCTGCTAGACTGTTGGATCCAATCCTGCAGATGACTGACAAGCTAGCCGAAATCTGCGACACCAAGCGCGAGGAAGTTGGTGCGCGCCGAGCCGAGCGCTCAGTCACTGCTTTGGATCATGACGCTGCCCGGCACTCCGCTCCACGCGGATTTCGCGCGGCGTTGAAGGCCAGGGCGGATACTGGTTTCGCGCTGATCGCAGAGATAAAGAAAGCCTCACCCTCCAAGGGTTTGATCCGAGCCGATTTCGATCCGGTCGCTCATGCCCAGGCCTATGAAGCAGGTGGCGCAGCCTGCCTCTCCGTGCTGACGGACGCGCCCTATTTCCAGGGCCACGAGGATTACCTCGTTGCCGCTCGCTCGGCTTGCTCACTTCCTGTGCTGCGTAAAGACTTTATGGTTGATCCCTGGCAGGTCGCCGAATCTCGCGCGATCGGCGCGGACGCCATCCTCCTCATCGTCGCCGCAATGGATGATGCGCTAATGGCCGAAATCGAGGCAGCTGCCCTGGAACGCAGCATGGACGTGCTCGTCGAAGTCCACAATGAGGCTGAAATGGAGCGTGCGGCGAGCCTCAAATCGCGGCTGATTGGCGTCAACAATCGCGATCTCAAGCGCTTCGTGACTGATCTTGGCGTTACCGAGCTTCTCGCCCCACTTGCACCGCAAGGAACGCTGCTGGTGAGCGAAAGCGGCATCGCCAACCATGATGACCTCAACCGGCTATCACATTGCGGCGTCCGCAGCTTTCTCGTCGGCGAAAGCCTGATGCGGCAGAATGACGTTGAAGCAGCAACGCGCCAACTCCTCACCAGCTAGCTTGTATCTGGCTCAATCACGTTCTGGGGGTTATGCCGCTCTCCAACGATGGTCCAGATCGCCATGAATAGGGCTGCAATGATTGGACCGACGACGACCCCGGTCAGCCCCATCAGGTTCAACCCCGCCAGAGTTGCTATCAGCACGACAAATTCTGGCAAACGTGCCTCATGACCCACCAAGATCGGTCTCAGAACATTGTCTATCAGTCCGATTACGAAAAGCCCGCAAAAGACGAGGACAACGCCTTCCAGGATTGAACCCGTGGCAAGCAGATAGATCGCCACCGGCACCCAGACGATCCCGGTGCCGACGGCAGGGACAAGCGAGAACAGCGCCATAAGCAGTCCCCACAGGACCGCAGCATCGATACCCAGAAGCCAGAAAATGATTCCGCCGACCAGGCCTTGCAGGATCGCCACAACCACAGTGCCTCTCATCGTCGCCCGGATTACTACGATGAAATGATCGATAAGGCGGTCACGAAGCTTGGCATCAAGCGGCATCGCCCGCCGTACTTTTGCGGAAAGTTGCTCACCATCGCGTAACAGGAAGAACGTGAGATAAAGCATTATCCCGAGGGCCGCGAGCAGTTGCAATGCGCCCTGGCCGAACCACAAGGCCCGCGAAGCGATGCTCTGCAGGATCGAGGCAACACTGTTACCCAACATGTCGCGAGCTGTCTCGAATTCAGTTAGACCAGATGAACTAACCATCTCCAGGGCCCAAGGCGGCAAGGATTTCTGAAGCTGGATGAAGAATTTGGCGATATCGATGTCGCCCGACTGCAGGCGCGCATAGAGTTGCGCTGCTTCCTGCACCAGGCTGACTCCGAGAAGGATTGCGGGGAAGATTACAAGTGCGACTATCAGTACCAAGGTAAGAGAAGCTGCCAGATTGCGCCTTCCCCCCGTCCTCACGACAATATCGCTATAGACTGGCGCACACAGAATAGCTGCTATCAATCCCCACAGGATCGCCCCGAAAAAGGGCATGACTAGCCACGCAAACGCCAGCGAAACGAGAATGACAAGACCGAGAAGGCCGCCATCCTCAAGCCGAAATCCGCTGCTCTTGTGTTGTTCCATGATCCGCCCTCCGTGAGCGCGCCGGATGCCTCGTCGGTCAGCGAAGCATATCGTGAATACAATGCAGCCACGAGGTCCAGTTCTCCGGTTTCAACCGATTTTATCCTTCCCATGCAGGTTTGCCCGCAACGGGCTGGATTTTCCCCGTTCGGCTGTGGCAACTACAGGGATAAGCGCAAGACGCCGAGGAGAAGCCGATTCACCATGAACAAGCTCACACATATTGACGATGAGGGACATGCGCGGATGGTTGATGTCGGTAACAAACCCGCATCAGCTCGCGTTGCGAAAGCTTCGGGACGGATCCGCATGAATTGTGAGACACTTGCTGCCATCCGCGCGGGCAACGCACCCAAGGGCGACGTTCTGGCAACCGCCCGCATCGCCGGGATCATGGCCGCGAAGCGAACTGCCGAGCTAATTCCCCTATGCCATCCGCTTGCGCTTGATGCGGTTACGGTCGATTTCGCCTTTGAGGACGACGCAATCCGAGTCACCGCCACGGCATCGCTAACCGGCAAGACGGGCGTAGAAATGGAAGCTATCACAGCTACGTCCCTCGCCTTGGTGACGATCTATGACATGGCCAAAGCGCTCGACAAGGGCATGATCATCGAAGATGTCCGGCTGCTCGAAAAGCGCGGTGGCAAATCTGGAACATGGCGCGCGGGGGAGCAGACGAGTCAGTGAAGCAGCCGCCCATTCCCCTCGAAGAGGCGCAGGCGCGCTTGCTGGCGCTCGCTGATCTGCAGCCGATCGAGCATGTCGATATCGAAGGGTCTCTAGGTCGATACCTTGCCGAACCGCTGACAGCCCGCCGCACTCAACCCGCCCTCGATCTGTCGGCCATGGACGGCTACGCTGTTCGGATCGACGATGTGACGGGTCCGTGGCAGATTATTGGCGAAAGCGCGGCAGGTCATCCCTTTATTGGGAAAATCCAGCCCGGTCAGGCAGTGCGAATTGCAACTGGCGCTGTCATGCCGGAATGCGGCGATGCGGTCATTCTCCAAGAGGACATCGCTAGGGATAACGGTCGGATCGAACTGAGCGGTGATGGCCCGCAGCCACAAGACCGGCATGTCCGCCGCGAGGGCATGGATTTTAAAGTAGGTAAGCAGGTGCTGCCCGCCGGGGGCCGGATAGGCGCGGCCCAGGCGGCACTCGCTATTTCGTCCGGGCACAAGCACCTCCCTGTCAGACGAAGCCCAAAAGTCGCTGTTATTGATAGTGGGGATGAACTTGCCTCCGACGCGGATTGTTGTGAGCCGCACCAGATCCCGGCTAGTAACGGAGCCATGTTAGCAGCGATGGTGCGCACTCTATCTTGCGGTGCCGAACGTCTAGGACCGGTTGGCGATACCATGGAGCAGCTCGGCAATGTACTGGCCCGGGCCGAAGACGCCGATGTTGTCGTTACCAGCGGTGGTGCCTCGGTGGGTGACCACGACCTGATCAGACCAGCTCTGGAGGCATGGGGCGCGACGATCAACTTCTGGCGCGTGGCGATCAAGCCGGGCAAGCCCTTGCTCGTGGCTACGCGCGAAAGATCAAGGGGAAGACAGATTGTGCTTGGTCTGCCTGGCAATCCGGTCTCGAGCCACGTCACAGCGTATCTCTTCCTGCTTCCATTACTTCGGTCAATTCTGGGAGCGGCAGATCCCTTGCCACGACAATTCTCCACATTATTGGGGGCACCACTTGCAGCAAATGGCTCACGCCGTACGTTCGTTCGCGCAACTTGGGACGGCAGTTCGGCTAGCCCTCAACAAGTTCAGGACAGTGGCGCGCTGGCAGCTTTAGCGGCAAGCAACGTACTGATAGACCGCCACGCGGGCGTCCCTGAAGCTATGGTTGGTGATGAAGTATCGGTGTTCTTGTTGGAAAATGGCGGAATCGCTTGACGTTCTCAATTTCGTTGCTTACTTGTTCTGCATTCGTTCATTAAATGCTCCCAAGGAGGGTAGCCGGGATGTTGACAAAAAAGCAGCACGAATTGCTCCGTTTCATTCAGGCTAGGCTAGAGAAATCCGGGATTTCTCCAAGCTTCGAAGAAATGAAGGAGGCGCTTGATCTCAAATCGAAATCTGGTGTCCATCGACTAATCTCCGCACTCGAGGAACGCGGCTTCATCAGACGTTTGCCCAATCGGGCGCGTGCGCTGGAAGTCATTCGCCAACCCGATGATGTCAGCGTCGCGCGGTCGCAGCAAGGCGCAGCCAACTCCAACACGACGAGTCCGGCGACACGAGCGCCTGAGACAATGCCGCAGCCGGCAAATGATGTTATAGAGATTCCGCTCCATGGACGCATTGCTGCCGGCGTCCCGATCGAAGCGTTGGAAGGGCAGAGCACCCTGCCCGTCCCTGCCGCTCTCCTTGGTTCTGGTGAGCACTATGCGCTGGAGGTCTCTGGCGACTCGATGATCGAAGCCGGAATTTTGGACGGCGATTTTGCCTTGGTGAGGCGGACAGACACGGCAAGAGATGGCGAGATTGTCGTTGCACTTGTCCGGGATGAGGAAGCAACGCTCAAATATCTGCGCCGCGAGAACGGGCAGGTCCGGCTCGATCCGGCCAATGCAGCCTATGATCCGCAGCTCTTTGCCCCAAATGAAGTGATCGTTCAGGGCAAACTTGCCGGACTACTGCGTCGTTATCATTGACGAGGCAAGGTGGGTGCCGCCCGCTTGTTCCGCTTCACAGCGTCCTTGCCCCTAGGTTTTCTGTTACGGTTACCTTGCCACCAGCCATGATCTCCTTGGCCATCAGCGACGGTTTGGACCTTCCTCTCATCAAGATCGATGGCAAGCCCGCCGCTTTGCCCCAGAAACCGCCGGTCGGCTTTGAACCAGCGCGGCCGACAGCTCCGCGGGAGCCATCGGTCGGCGATTACGATATCTGAATTGTGGCACGCGGCAGCAAGGGCGCGTTCCGGCACCTGGGCGCGGCTGCGCGCCATCAACACATGCCATCGGCGATCTCCCCGGTTCAGTGAAATCGCACAAAATTCACGGCTGCACTGCGCACCGGGCCACTGGTCCAGCGTCTGGACCTTCCCGTCCATTCCAGCCAACTCGGTAAGATTGTCGCTGACATAGCTTGAACGACTGTCGCGCAAGACAAGCAATTCTTCGTCCACCAGCCCAGTGATGCCCACATGTCGACCATCACCGGAAACGAGAATGTCAGGAGGCCGCAGTGTCGACAAACTGATGACGCCGATCACCGCGGGCACCAGCCCGATCCACCTGATCTTGCTTCGCCATAAGGCAAGCCACAATCCGCCAATAATAAACAAAGCATAGCTGCCCGCACCCATCGGCGGCAGGATCGTGACGGCGCCAGGCCGGTTTGAAACCCAATGCGCCATCGCCAGCATTGCCTCGATCGCTTTGCCTGCCAGCCACCAGGCAGGGGTACCCAGCCCGCCAATATCAAGGACTAGCGCGATAGCGATCAATGGCATAACCACTAGTGTCGTCAATGGAATCGCGATGAGGTTGGCAGTCGCTCCATAAACCCCCGAACGATGGAAATGGTATAGCGCGATCGGCATCAGCACCAATTCGATCAGCAGGCTGGTCGCGAACAACATGGCCAGATAGCGCAGCGGTCGCGCCAACCAACCTTTCTCTCGCGGCGACAGGAACTTGCGCGCCGGAGCGCTGGTACTAAGCGCGACGATTGCCATCACTGCCGCGAAACTCATCTGGAAACTAGGCCCGACAAGTGATTCGGGCCAAAGCATGAGGACAGCGAAAGCAGCGACCGCAAGAATTCGTAGTGATAGCGCCTCGCGGCCCAGTGCCAGTGCAATGAGGACCAATATCGCGCCAATGCATGAACGGACGGTTGGAACTTGGGCGCCGGTCAACAGCGTGTATCCAATCCCCGCCATTGCTCCGAATGCTGAGCCCATCAAGGGCAGTCTGACCCTGAGAGCGAGCCACTGCCAGACGGCCAGTAGCTTCACAGAGAGGAGATAGGCCGCTCCAACAACCGCGCTTACATGCAATCCGCTGATCGCAAGGAGATGGGCCAGTCCGGAATCGCGCATCGCTTCGGCGTCTTCTTCTGCGATTCCGCCCCGGTCACCGCTCGCCAGCGTCGCCGCGATGCCGCCGGCAGAGCCATCAAGCTGCTCGCGGACATGCCGAGCAAGCCTGGTCTGGAGCCTCCCGACAAAGTCGCTGCCTTCCCCCCGCTCAACGACATCAATCGGTGAAATAACTGTCCCGGTCGCTGAAAGACCTGAAAACCAGGCCGTCCGCGCAAAATTATATCCTCCCGGCAACATCGGTGGTGCCGGTGGCATCAGCCGAGCTCTCACACGTACGACAGACCCCGGCGTAATATCCACATTATCAAACCGATCAGGCACGTTAAGCCGCATTCGTTGCTGCTCATTGCCGCCATCCAGTCGCCCTGCCACGACTAGGCGAACCCGGCCCTCGGCCGGTCGTTCCTGGCGAGTGAGCCCCTTTGCGGTCTGCCATGAGACGCCCGGCCTATCTATCGGTTCAGCCCCTACCAGCTCGGACTTTGCCCAGACAGTCAGACAGCCAGCAGCTACCAGCAGGGACACGGTGATCGCTGCTGACCGCACAAAGGGATATTCACCCGAGGGACGCAGCAGGACAGTCGTCGCGAGAGCCAGTGCCAGGCACAATGCGACCAGACCAAGCCACTCCCAGTGTGTAGGCAACCCAATCCACGCTGCAATCCCGGCAGCAAAAGCCACGGCAAGCCATGGCGCGCGGTCAAATCCTGCTTCACCAAGATTTCGTTCAATTCCGGCCAAACGTCTCGACAAGCGGGCCGGCCTGCGCCATTGCCCATGTTGCAGTGCAGCGTCAGCTGTGAGATTGTCGGGAATACCCCCGGATTGCGTGGCGTCTCTAGCCATGTGACCATAGGACAGGAAGGTTCTGGTAATGACAAGCGCAGGCGAGAAAGGCGGAACGGTGCGACAGCATCCCGTCGTTACGCGCTTTGCGCCCTCGCCCACTGGGTTCCTTCATATTGGCGGGGCCCGGACTGCCCTTTTCAATTGGCTGTTTGCTCGCCATCATGGCGGCAAGGCACTGCTCAGGATCGAGGATACTGACCGAGCAAGGTCAACTCAGGAAGCCATCGATGCGATCATCGATGGCCTTGGCTGGCTTGGGATGGATTGGGACGAACCGCCCGTCTTTCAGTCAGAACGTGGTGCCCGGCATGTTGAAGTCGCCGAATTGCTGCTCGCGCATGATCATGCTTATCGTTGCTACTCAACTCAGGAAGAGCTTGGGGAAATGCGCGCCGCACAGCGCGCGGCACAACAGCCACTGCGCTATGATGGCCGTTGGCGGGACCGTGATCCATCGCAGGCACCGCCCGGCGCACCTTTCGTTGTTCGTCTAAAAACCCCGGGCGATGGTGAAGCGATCATTGAGGATGCCGTCCAGGGCCCTGTCCGTGTCGCCAACGCCGAGATCGACGATTACATCATCTTACGCTCGGACGGCACGCCGACATATATGCTCGCCGCAGTGGTCGATGATCACGATATGGGAGTTACCCATGTCATCCGCGGCGATGACCATCTCAACAACGCCTTTCGCCAATTGCCGATCATCCGAGCAATGAATGGAATTGAGGGCAAATGGTACGAGCCGGTCTACGCCCATATCCCGCTAATTCACGGCTCTGACGGCGCAAAACTTTCCAAGAGACATGGTGCGCTTGGCGTCGAGGCCTATCGAGACGAGATGGGGGTCCTCCCGGAAGCCCTGTTCAACTACCTGCTTCGCCTTGGCTGGGGCTATGGTGACACGGAAGTGATATCGCGCGACAACGCGGTCAGACTCTTTGATCTGGACGGTGTCGGGAAGTCGCCGGCTCGGTTCGATCTGGCCAAGTTGCAGAACCTCAATGGCCTGTACATTCGCGAGGCGGACGATACGCGATTGGCCGAACTCGCCGCCAAGCGGGTCACTGGCGAGCCCGATGTCGGATTGCTCACGCAGGCGATGGCATTTCTCAAGACACGCGCCAAGGACCTCGACGAGCTGGCTGAGGGATCAGCATTTCTTTTCGCCACACGGCCACTAGAATTGACCGAAAAGGCAGAAGGATTGCTAACCAACGAGGCCTGTGAACGGCTCGCCACCATTCACGCACTGCTTGATGCACAAACGGACTGGACAAGCGCAACGCTGGAAGCCAGTCTGAAATCGAAGGCCGAAGAGCTCGGTGTGGGCCTCGGCAAGCTAGCGCAGCCTATGCGCGCAGCCCTGACGGGTCAGACGACTTCGCCAGGAATTTTTGATGTTCTGGTTCTGCTTGGACGAGACGAGAGCCTCGCGCGCATTGCCGCGCAGGCGAACGCACCGGCAGGGCCACGTATTTAGGGGAGTATTTTTTGGTGGGTGATCAAGCGAAATTAAGTGCGGGTGAGACAGTAACCAACTTTCCTGTCCTGAAGGGCAGCGTCGGGCCGGATGTCATCGATATCCGCAAGCTCTATGGCCAAACTGGGATGTTCACCTTTGATCCGGGCTTCACTTCGACGGGGAGCTGCGAAAGCGCGCTCACCTATATCGACGGTGAAGAGGGCATCTTGCTGCATCGTGGCTATCCGATCGGCCAGCTCGCCGAGCAGTCGAGCTTCATGGAAGTCTCTTACTTGCTCCTAAACGGTGAACTGCCTGGCAAGGGTGAGCTCGACGAGTTCTCCTCCACGATTACCCGCCATACCATGGTGCACGAGCAACTACTTCAGTTCTATCGCGGATTCCGACGAGATGCACACCCGATGGCAGTGATGTGTGGCGTCGTCGGCGCGCTTTCGGCATTCTACCATGACAGCACGGATATAGCCGATCCGGAACATCGAAAGATTAGTTCACACAGGCTGATCGCAAAGATGCCGACCTTGGCAGCGGCTGCCTATAAATATTCGATCGGACAGCCCTTCCTCTATCCGGACAACTCACTTTCCTACACCGGCAATTTTCTGCGCATGACATTCGGTGTTCCCGCCGAGGAATATGAGCTGCACCCGGCCGTGGAGCAGGCGATGGACCGCATATTCATTCTCCATGCAGATCACGAGCAGAACGCCTCCACTTCCACTGTGCGACTTGCCGGGTCCTCCGGGGCAAATCCCTTTGCCTGTGTTGCAGCGGGAATTGCGTGCCTTTGGGGCCCCGCCCACGGCGGAGCAAATGAGGCAGCACTCAACATGCTTCGCGAGATCGGCACACCCGACAAGATCCCGCACTTCATTGAGCGCGCGAAGGACAAGAACGATCCGTTTCGCCTGATGGGCTTTGGTCACCGCGTCTACAAGAATTATGACCCACGAGCGACGGTCATGCAGAAGACCGTTCGAGAGGTTTTCGACGCGCTGAAAGTGACGAACCCGGTGTTCGAAACGGCCCTCAGGCTTGAAGAGCTGGCGCTGAATGATGAGTACTTCATCGAGAAAAAGCTGTTCCCAAATGTCGATTTTTATTCGGGCATAATCCTCTCGGCGATTGGCTTCCCCACTACGATGTTCACCGTGCTGTTCGCCTTGGCGCGCACTGTTGGCTGGGTTGCGCAATGGAACGAGATGATCTCCGATCCAGCCCAGAAGATTGGTCGCCCACGCCAGCTCTATACCGGGCCGGTTAAGCGCGATTACACCCCCATCGGAAAGCGTTGACCGGCGAACCCCTGAAGCTTCAGCCCTACAGTGCGCTCTTGTCGCCATCGCCCGGTAGCTCAAGCAAGAACCGGGCACCCTGTCCCGGCGCGCTATCAACGCTGAGCTCGCCGCCCATCGCTCGGGCGAGTTTGCGTGATATATAGAGTCCCAATCCAGAACCACCGTCACCGCTTCGTCCGAGCCGTTCAAACTTTTCGAAAATTACCCTAGTGGCCTCTGGTGAGAGTCCCGGCCCTTGGTCGGCGACGATTATTCTCGAGCGATCCTCGACTTCTTCGATCCGGATCCAGATGGACGAACCTTCGGGCGAATAATTGATTGCATTTCCTAGTAGATTCAAAAGGATCTGGAGGACCCGGCGAAATTCGGCGATTGCTGGAAGGCTGTCTCCTGGTTTTGGCACATCGATGCTGATCTGTTTCTCCTGTGCTCGCACAGATTGGATCCCTGCTGCCTGCCGCGCCACGTCAGCGAGATCGATATGGTCCGATGCTGTCAGAAACCCTTGGGCTTCGACGACTTCCAGGTCCGAAAGGTCGTCAAGCAGCCCGAGCAGGTGCTCTGCAGCTGCCGATATTTCCGAGGCATAATTTGCATAGTCCTGCGACAATGGACCGGCCAGTCGCGTCCGAATCGTCTCGGCATTCGCTTTGATGCGCTCAATCGGTTGACGCAGCACTGGAGCGATATCCTCGCCGATCAAGGCCGGAGGCACTGGAGCGAGATCATGAACCAATTGCACGGGCCCACTTTGCAGTGGTTCATCCGAAACCAGCAACAGTTCAAAGCCCGACGGCTCTGATCCCGGAGCCGGCGTGGGAATAAGGGTCGCCCGCCAGCTGCGCGCTGAGCCGGCCACCGTAACCTGCGCGCCATCCAGCAACCGCCAATGCAGCGGCTGATGGTGGCTGTTCGCGTTGAATGTGACAAAGTTCGTCCACAGCTCGCCAATTCCGTCGAGCATGGTTTCGCGCAATTCAGCCAGATCAGCCGCATCGCTTTCGACCGCGAGCAAGCGTTGCCTGCCATCGAGCCTTGCCGTCAATTCGGCGAGATGGCGATCTATCGCAATGCGCCGCTCCTCGGCCCTGTCCGAAGCCTCTTCGGGAAGAGCGGATCTGCGGATACTGCGCAGAAAGATTTCGCACCCGATTTCGCCATCGCTGCGCGGTTCCACTTCGACCCAGGCCCCAAAGGCTTCCTCATGATCTTGGCCCGATACCTGTCGCGCCAATTTCAGCTGATAGCGCCGAACCTTGCGGACAACCTCAAGCAGCGAGGGAATGGCAATTGTGCCGGGAAGCTCGCCACCGCAGCGCAATTGCAAGCTCGCCAACAGCTCATCGGCGAGGACCAGCCTGTCATCGGCGTCGCTGACGGCACGGGAGAGTATGGCCCCATCGGCCACCATGCTCATCCTCCGCGGTAGCTGGCAACGGAGAGGATTGCTGCAGACCGGTCAGAAGTCAGCCGATCAAATCCCTCGGGAAGGCAGACCTCGGGGTGGAGCGCAAGGAACTGCTCCTCGATCGCCTGTTGCTTGAGCCCGGCGGCACGTAGCCCCAGGGCTAGGCGCGCGGCCTGTGCTTCGTCGGTAGAAAACACTGCCGTATCGCGATCCTGTCCCGATCCGATTGCCACTGCGGAAAGGAATATCGAGGCGCCAGCATGGCGGACCGCCAGCGCCGCAATCGCACCGCTGGCCATCCCTTCGACAAGACGCGAAATCAGTCCAAGCCGGGTCGCGGCCTCATCATAGCCCAATCTGATCTGTGCTTCTGCCGCTGCGGCCCGCTCATCAACTTCGGGTTCGGTTCCCGCCAATGTCCGCATGCTGAGCAATGCACTGTGCAGCAAATCGCCTGGCAGCTCATTCAGAGGCAGTTGCATACGCCGCTGTGACTGGCAGAATCGCGCCTGCGCTGCGAGCAATTTCATGGCAAGGCTCGCCGTCGCTTCGTCCTGCGACGCTATCAGCGCCTGGAGCAAGGGAGAAAGCACCGGATCCAACGCCAGCTTTGCATGCAATCTGTTGGTAAATTGGGTTTCCAGCGCGAGTGCATGCACATGACCGACAAGCGCCGCATTCGTAATAAATGCGTCAGTCAGGGCACTGATGTCGTCAGGGTCAGGCTGGTCTCCGGACACTTCGTTCAACTTATCGAGCAATTGGCAGGCAATATCGGTCATCATGCCACGCACGCTGGCGACCACTTCATCGCTAAAGATGGAATTTCCGTCATTGCCGAGCAAATGCCGCAAAATCGGCACGACGGTATCGGTCATGGCGTCACCCCGCGCCAATTCCTCGCGCAGGACCGCCTCGACAGATTCCAGGCTCACGGAATTCACAGCTGCGTCGATCATGCTAATGCCATAGAACTTGATGGTTAAATACTTGTTAGCCGTCTACTTTGTCGGGCCAGTCCGAAGGGCAATCGCTGCAACGGCCAGACCAACTGCAAGTATCTGGACTACTAAGGGAATTGTCCCCAGAATGGCCGCCACGGCAAGGGCCGTTGCCAGAATCGCGCGATCCTTGATCCAATTCGTCTGACTGGCTCGCGGATTATGGGGCGCAATCCGCAGCATCAAAATCAGCATGATCGGGGCAAAGACATGCTCTGCAAGAGGAGTGCCTGCTCCGCGAGATGATAGCCAAGTCAACAGCAGTACGACTGCGCAATCATATAACCAACCCAGCGCATCAAGCCGGACAAGTGCGGAAACCGGAGAGCCTGAGAATTGCTGCTCCACCTTGCCGAGCAAGCGGTGGAGTTCGAACAGCACCCAGGCAATTGCGCAAGCCAGGAATGCCAGTGCACCCATTCCGATCCATCCCGCTCCCAGAGCGATTGCCAATCCTGCAAGAACCGACAAGGCTGCGACACTTCCCCCATTGCCCGAGTGAAGAAGCGACGGACCCAATGTTAGTGCGGCTGTACGGGCAAGAAAGAATCCCGGGGACTTGCTTTGTCTGGGGCCGAGCGCGTGGTTGAGCCATTCATTCTCGATCGCATGTGCCTGGGATTCATTCTCCACCATCCTCCAGCGTGTGCCCGCGCGCTTTCCGGCAGGCACCTCGAGGCGCAGGACGCCCTGTTGAAGCGCTAGCCGGGTCAGTGCCGAGGCAACGTCACAATCGGATGGAATGTCGTGAAGACCTTCGACGAGATTGCCGGCAATGAGAATTGCCCCGGCACAAGCGTAGTTGAGATCAATGCGCTCAAATCCTGCTTCGGCTGCCGCTTCGGCGGGTTGCACAAGCACAACCGGCCTTTCGATCAGGCTGGCAACTGTCTCGGGATCAGCCAACAGGCCTGCGCTCAGCACCAATAGTTCATCACCTGCTGCAACAATGGCCGATAAACCCCTGGCATCGGCGAGGATATGAAACTTCATTCCCGACGCTTCGACCTCGTGTTGGAGCGCAATCAATTCCGGGACCATGCCGGCTGCAAGGCAAACAAGATGTTGGCAACCGAGCGCCCGAGCCACACCCAGCTGGTGTTGGGCCAGGGTAGCTCCACCAATGCGCAGAAACGCGCGCGGGACGGCCTGTCCCGACGATCCGTCGTCCATCATGGCGAGCAATGCGATCCGCAGCGTGCTTCTCCAGGCAGCAGCGCTCAGGTTCTATAGCATCGCGCGGAAAAGTGGGAACGGGTTATCCGCAGAAAGTGACGCGACAGCAAATTTTTTGGGTCATGAACAGGCAATTGCCTGGCCTGCATCGAAATCAATCTGCCGAGAATTCTTTCACAAATGCTTGAAGATGCCGCACAATGCCCGGCTCGCCGGGCGCAGCCTGCAAGGCCTCTTCGGAAAGGGCAATCAGTTTTTCGACATGAAAGCTTGCAGCAAGCCCTTTCAGCCGCATGGCAGCGACATGCCAATTGCCGTCGCAACGTGATCGCGAGAGCAAATCAACCTGCCGCGCAACACTCTCGATAAACGCAGCGCGTAGCTCGGAAATCAGCGCCGGATCGTCGCCAGCAGCAGCAGCGATGGTCGTTTCCAGGGTTCCTGACTCGAATGCCATGGGATGCTGCTTAACCCGCTCATGGTTAATCTAGGGTTTATCTCCTGGTAAGATTTGGTATTTCAGGGGAATGACGGGACAAAATCGGATCATCGCATTCGGCTCTGGCGACGAAAAAGCGCCTGCCGAGGGTACGCAAATCGAGATGGAGGAGGGAAGCGAACTCCTGCTGACCGACACCATTGACGAGGAATCAGACTGGACCGTCGAAGCAGATGACCTGGAAGAGGAAAGTGGCTCCCATTCATTTCTCGCTTGGATCCCCCACGCACTCGCGGGAATCGCTGCCATCTCCTGGACGGGATTTTTCGGGTGGGCGCGATGGAGCGAGTTGCAGCTTGGGCTCACTCCTGCCGGTTGGGCGGGATTAATCACGCAATGGTCCGTTCCCATCATGCTGATAAGCTTGGGTTGGCTGCTATTGATGCGAAACAGCCGTAGAGAATCAAACCGCTTCGGAAATGCTGCTCGGCTACTTTCAGATGAATCAAGCCGACTTGAAGCGCGTCTGCTGACTGTCAATCGCGAATTGAGCCTTGCGCGCGAGTTCCTTGCCTCCCAGTCGCGCGATCTCGAAGCGCTTGGCCGCATGGCTTCCGACCGGCTCAGCCATAATGCTGATCGGCTGCAAGAGCTTGTCCAGGACAATGGCGAACGTGTTGAAGCGATCGGCAGTGTTAGCGAAGCCGCGCTTGAGAACATGGAAAAGCTGCGCGGCCAACTACCAGTGATCGCCAGCTCGGCCAAGGACGTAACCAACAATATCGCCAACGCCGGACGAACCGCCAAAGTTCAAATCGAGGAAATGATCGATGGCTTCAACCGCTTGAACGAGTTCGGTCAGGCGTGCAGTCGCGAAATTATCGTGCTGCGTAAACACACCAGCGAGACGATCGAGGAATTCCAGCGCCATTGCGACCAGATGGCAAATGTCGCCACCACTCACTTTGCTGCGCTCAACAAGGAGGGGGCCGAATTCCGTACACAGCTCGAGATGCGCGAGGTCGAAGCGCTGGGAACAATCCGCAGTCGCGCCAAGGCGCTTGGCGAAGAGCTGGACGAAGCGAAAGAGATAGTCGAGAGACAGGAGGAAGAGCGGCTCGCTTCGCTCAGGACCCGGCTATCTGAATTGCGCTACGAGGGAACCGCGATCTCGGACTCGCTACTCGAAAGCGAGAAGCAGGCGCTCGAGGAATGGCAATCGGGGCTAGCCGCATTCGAAACTGGCCACACCGAGGTGTTCTCAGCGATGCAAGACGCACAGGAGCATTTGGCTGCATCGGCACAATCCAGACTGCAAGATTTCGCGAGAGATGCGGAGAATATCGAAGCCCGACTTGTGCAAAGCAGCGAGAGCTTTTCTACTGGACTCGAGCAGCTTCGTATTGACGCAGATGTGAGTAATAGCCAATGGATCACCGGCCTGTCCGAGCGGATCAAAGCTGTTTCCCGCGAAATAGCCGGGCGTGGACAGGTGCTTGGCACGGAACTGGACCAGCAGCAGGAAGCTCTGCAAGCGCGCCACGTCCAGGTCATGGCCGAGCTTTCGGAAAAGAGCGCAACTCTCGACGCCGAGCTGTCGGACAGAGCAAGCGCCATGCTTTCGCAAGTTGCGCTGCACCAGGGCAGGCTCGAGGATCGCCACGCAAACCTCATCAAGGATTTGTCAGAGCGGTTTGAAGCCCTCGATAAAGAGGCGACCCGGCGCGGCCAGACAATTTCCGTGGAAATCGAACGCAGGCGCAGTGAATTGACAGAAGGCGAGGAACAGGCCGTCGCCGGTCTGGGCAAGCTGCTCACCCACCTAGCCGCGGAAATTGGCACCCGCCTCTCAAGGCACCAGCAGCAAGGCGCGGAAATCTCACAGACCGCTGGCGAAGTCACTGCCGAACTCGAAGCATCCGGCCAGCGCCTCGGCGAACTTGCTTCGCGCGGCGACGAGGCACGAGAAAGTATTTCAGACGGAATGAAATCGATCACAACGGGTGTGTTCCACGCCCAATCATTGCTGGGAAGAGCCGAAGAGGGTGTTGCCAGCCTGACCGATGCGAGCGTTCGTTTGTTGGAGTTGATCAACGCCAGCGCCGAAAACAGCCGCGCAGAGTTGCCGGAAGCCCTGAAATTCTCCGAGGAGCGCCTCACTACGATCGAGAACAGGATTGCACATCTAGGCGAGGCGCTCGAACAGGCAGGCGGCACCGGCAATGCAATGGCCGATCGCATCGAGAGTTCAGGTGAAACCTTGATCGCTTTGACGTCCCAGGCCGAGGCCCTGCATCAAACGCTCAATGATCGCGGTGTTGAGCAGAACGAGACATTTGCCGCCCTCCTCCGTTCACTCGAGGAACTGGATGAGCATAGCGAGCGGATCGCCGGCAAGGCCCAGGCCGAGTTGTCGCAGGCTCTCGAAAAACTCTCGCAATCGGCCCGCGATACGGTGGCGGCAATCGATGAAACCGGGGCCTCAAGCATAAATGCGCTGGCCGAAAGGCTTGGCGCGGTAAGCGCCGAAGCGATCGACCGAGCGATCCGCATCTCAACCGCAGAAGCATCCGGCAAGCTGGAACAGGCTGCCGCCCATGCCTCCGGAGTGAGTCGGGAAGCGACTATCCAGCTGCGCGATCAGCTTGCAGCAGTCAGCGAATTGGTTGGCAATCTCGAGCAGCGGGTCACCCATGCGCGAGAGCGTGCCGAAGAACAGGTCGACAATGATTTCTCTCGCCGCGTAGCGCTGATCACCGAGACGCTCAATTCCAACTCAATCGACATCGCCAAGGCGCTATCCACCGAAGTATCGGACACGTCATGGGCAGCCTATCTGCGTGGAGACCGGGGAATTTTTACCAGACGTGCGGTCAACCTGATTGATTCCAGCGATGCCAAGTCGATCCAGCAGGTTTACGAGCGCGACCAGGATTTCCGCGAGCATGTCAGCCGCTATGTCCACGATTTCGAGGCGATACTGCGCCAGGTGCTGTCGACGCGAGACGGTCATGCGCTGGGCGTAACACTGCTATCGTCGGATATGGGCAAGCTTTACGTCGCGCTGGCACAGGGCATTGAACGCCTCCGCGACTGATCCTTGAGCTTCGTAGTTCAAGCTCCGGCCACTTCTTCGGAGCCGGGCGGCGTGCCGAAAATATTCAGGTCCTGGGCACCGATCCAGCCATTGACGTAATTGGCATAATACAGCCCGAACAGGACAGCAGCCAGAGTCATAGCGCGCAGAGCAATGCGTCCTGGCCTGAAATTGGCCGGCGCGCTTTCTGCCTGGCCAGTGACCTTTCCGATGCCCGCCTCGTCGTGAGTCTTGATCCCGAATGGCAGGACAAGGAACAGGCTGAGCGCCACGAACAGCAAATAGATGGCGATGATCGAGGTCAGCTTCATCCCTATTGCCCGACCAGCAGGACCTGCACTTGCGGCTTCTTTCCACACCAGCGATTGGCCGCACGCCGGGCCGCGAGCCGAGCTGCCTCGATCCGGTCAGCACGTTCTGCCTTGCCAAGCTTCGATAGAGCCTTGGCCACATCGCGCGACGCCTCGGCAACGAAATCATCGTAATCCTCGTCAAGCGGGAGGCCCATCGCTGCTATCTCGACCTGGCCCTCGCCATCGACGGCAACGCTGACAATCCCGCTATGAGCAAGCCGCCTGCGCATGACGATCGCTTCGCCATCGGCAGGGGCAATGATGTCACCATCGAGCACAAACCTACCCGCTCGTACTTCATCAAACTTACCCGGCTCTCCAGGCGCGAGCCGCACAAGATCGCCGTTTTTCTGAACGACGACCTTGGCAATACCATTGTCCCGGCCCAGCCTGCCTTGCTCATGCATATGCCTGATCTCGCCATGCACCGGGACCAGGATCTCCGGTCGCAACCATCCATAGAGCGCTTCCAGTTCCGGCCTGCCCGGATGGCCTGAAACATGGATCGGGCTCTGCCTGTCGGTGACGATGAGGATACCGCGGTCAGCCAGCTGGTTCTGGATTCGACCGATGGCTACTTCATTGCCGGGAATCTGCCTACTGGAGAACAATACGACATCTCCTGATTCAAGCTTGATCTTGTGTGAGCCGGAGGCAACGCGGGCGAGCGCGGCGCGGGGTTCGCCTTGGCCTCCTGTGGCAAGGATCATAATTTCGCCGCGCGGGATATCCATCGCCTCTTCAAACTTGACGGTTTCAGGAAAATCCTTGAGATAGCCGCTGGCCTTGGCAGTGGCGATGATCCGGTCGAGTGAGCGCCCCGCAACGCAAAGTTGGCGGCTACTGGCCTTCGCCACTTCGCCCAGAGTCTGCAACCGTGCGACATTGGATGCAAAGGTCGTCACCAGCACGCGCTTGCCGCTGTGGTTCTTCATTTCCTTCAGCAATTCGCGATGCACAGCCCCTTCAGAGCCGGATGCCTGATGGTTGAAGACATTGGTCGAATCGCAGACCATCGCAAGAATGCCGCTATCGCCGATGGCGGTAAGCTCTTCTTCGGTCGCTGGCGTGCCGATCAGGGGTTCATCGTCAAGCTTCCAGTCACCTGTATGGAATATCTGTCCATAGGGCGTCTCGATCATCAAGGCATTGCCCTCGGCGATCGAGTGAGCGAGCGGGACATAGCGCACGCCGAACGGGCCGAGATCGAAGCTATCTAGATGCTCGATCACGTGAAGCTCAATTTCATCGGCAATGCCGGCCTCATCCAGCTTGCCCTGCACCAGCCTCGCCGTGAAGGGCGTTGCATAGAGCGGCACGCCGAGTTCGGCAGCGAAGTAGGGCACCGCGCCGATATGATCCTCATGGGCATGGGTCAGCACGATGCCGATAAGGTCCTTGCGGCGTTCCTCAATGAAATCGAGATCGGCAAAGACCAATTCAGTTCCGGGATATTCATTTGCGCCAAAGGTCATGCCCAGATCGACCATCAGCCATTTGCCGTCACACCCATACAGGTTGACGTTCATGCCGATTTCGCCCGAGCCGCCGAGCGCGCAGAACAGCAGTTCCTTGCCTGGTTTCACTGGCCAGCTGCCCGCTCAGCCAGCAGGGCCAGGCCGTCGAGAGTCAAATCGCCATCGACGACATCGAATATGTCGCTCGCCTGGTCGAACAGCACTGCGAGCCCCCCTGTTGCGACCACCTTGGCTGGTCGGCCTATCTCGGCGCGCATGCGTGCAATCAGCCCCTCCATCATCGCCACATAGCCCCAGAATACCCCGATCAGCATCTGGTCCTCGGTATTGCGCCCGATAACGCTGTCTGTCTCGGGGACATCAATGGCGATGCGCGGCAGCATCGCGGTATGTCCGACCAGCGCATCGAGCGAAAGATTGATGCCCGGCGCGATGATCCCGCCTTTGTAGGCCCCGTTGAAATCGATCGCATCCAGCGTGGTGGCAGTGCCGAAATCGACGATAATCAGGTCGCCGCCATATTTGTCATGGGCGGCGACCGCATTGACGGCCCGATCTGCACCAAGCGAGCGCGGCTCGTCGACATCGATGGCAATCGCGTAATCGGCGGCGCCAGAACCAGCAATCAGCGGTTCAACATTGAAATAATTGCGCGCAAGCACATCCAGATTATGCAGCGCACGCGGAACTACGGTCGAAATGATGATCTCGGTGATGTCGCTGCGCTCCAGCCCCCGGATTTCGAGCAATTGCATCAGCCAGACGGCATATTCGTCACCCGTCCGGCGAGGATCGGTGGCAATACGCCAGCGCGCCTTGGATTTGCGCCCCTCATAGACCGCAAACACGACATTCGTATTCCCCGCATCAACAGCTAACAGCATGGCGCATTCACATCCTTAGTCACGATTGCCTGCCAGGAGAACTTCGCCCGCGTGAATGGCAGTTGTGGTGCCGTCCGCCAAGCGAAGTTGCAAGCTACCGTCGCTTTCAAGCCCGGCAAAAGTACCGTTGAGCCTTGTTTCGTCCTGGGTCTGCACATCCAGAGGAGTGCCGAGGCTGTGAGCGGCATTCAGCCATCGCGCGATGATAGGCGCGAGACCATAGCTGCGCCAGCGATCAAGCTCGATATCGAACTGGTCTGCAAGCTTCGTTGCGAAATCGTGGCGATCCGGAACGTCGCCCAGTTGCGACAGCGCAATTGCTAGGCGATCCGGCAAATCGGGGGCAGATTTCAAATTCACGCCGACACCAATGATTAGTGAATCGGCGACTCTCTCCAGAAGGATTCCGGCGAGTTTGGCACCATCCACGAGTATATCGTTGGGCCATTTCAACATGGCTTTGAGATTGTGGGGCAAATATTGGCTGACGATCTGATGCAACGCGATTGCGGTGGCCAGAGCAAGCGTCTGGGCCGGCGGATCGCCATCGCGCAGGTGAACCACGGTCGAGCCCATGAAATTACCCTGCCCGTCCAGCCATTGCCGTCCCTGCCGCCCGCGCCCGTCCACCTGTCGATCAGCGACAAGCCAGTCACCTTCCGGCAAATATTCGCCAGCACTCAAGCGCGCAGCGAGGTCCGCATTGGTCGATCCGGTTTCTGTAAGCGTTTGGATCAAATCGCCGGGAACAGCGAATTTGCCGCCGTATCAGCCAGGCCGCCCAGCCATATCGTCAGAAAATAGCCAAGCGGAGAGATGAATAGCGCGGTGAGACACAGCAGCCCTTGATGGATCCAGTCGCTCCGGCCTTTCACGACATCGGCAGGCTCGTCAAAATACATGATCTTGACGATCTTGATGTAGTAAAATGCGCCGATCACCGAGGCGGCTATTCCGATCGCTGCCAGGGCGATCAGGTCGGCCTGAACCGCAGCCTGGAACACCACGAACTTGCCCCAGAAGCCAAACAAGGGCGGAATACCAGCAAGGCTGAACATGATCATCGCCAGCGCGGCAGCAAGGCCCGGACGGGTGCTGGAAAGCCCGGAAATGTCGGAAATCGCCTCAACCTGTTCGCCATCCTCTCGCTTGAGCATCAACACGCCGACAAATCCGCCCAGCGACATCGCGACATAGATCGCAAGATAGACCAGCATCGCCGACGCGCCACTGTGCGTCGCTGAGGCAAGTCCGATCAGCATGAAGCCGACATTGTTGATCGAGGAATAGGCCATCAGTCGCTTGATGTTCGACTGGCCGATTGCGCCCAATGCACCAACCACGATCGAGGCCAGCGCGACGAAGATGACGATCTGCCTCCAGGCGTCCGCCTGACCTCCGAACGCATCGAGCGCAACCCGCATGGTGAGCGTCAGAGCTGCCACCTTGGGCGCGGTTGCAAAGAAAGTGGTGACCGGCGTTGGCGCGCCTTCGTAAACGTCCGGTGTCCACATGTGGAATGGCACTGCGCTGATTTTGAAAGCCAGGCCCGCCAGCATGAAGACAATGCCGAACAATGCGCCCGTCGCCAGATCACCATCTAGCGCGGCGCGGATACCTTCGAAGCTGGTGGTGCCGGTAAAGCCATAAGTCAGGCTCATGCCGAATAGCAGGATGCCGCTCGCCAGCGCGCCGAGCACGAAATATTTGAGGCCCGCTTCGGCAGAACGATCATCTGCACGCAGGAAGGCCGCAAGAACGTAGGCAGCAAGAGAATTGAGCTCGAGGCCGATATAGAGCGTAATCAGGTCGCCGGCCGATACCATCATCCCCATGCCAAGCGCGGCGAACAGGATCAGTACCGGATATTCGGCGCGATAGGCCTGGTAGCGCTGAAAGAAAACTGGCGCGATCAGTAGCGAGGCTCCCGCAGCGCCATAGATCAGCAGCTTGGCGAAGCTGGCGAAAGCATCGGCCCGGTATTGGCCGAGAAAGGCAACGGTGTCTGGCCCGGTTGCGCCGCTGCACAGGGCCGGAACGACAAAGGCAGCCGCGCCAGCCAAGGCGGCAACCGCAACCCATGTAATCGCCCGCGCAGCCTTGTCTCCAGCCCAGGCGGCGACCAGCAGCAGCACAAGCCCGGCAATCGTCAGCGTTTCCTCAGGCGCGATAAGGCGCAGTGACTGTGACCAGTCCATCAGTGTGCCCCCCCATGCGCTGGCTCTTCGCCGTGATCGTCAGATTCCGTGGCCTCACCCTCAATTGCGGGTTCCGCGAGTTTCAAAAGTGAATCGCCTTCCGGCTTGACCCGCGCCACCCTTGCATCAAGTGCCGCGATATCCGCGCGCATCGGTGCCAGGAAGCTTTCGGGGTAAACCCCCATCCACAGCACCGCCAAGGCGATTGGCCCCATCATCAGCCACTCACGCAGATCGAGATCCGGCATCTTGGCCGCATCCTCATTCTTCTGCTCGCCAAAAATCACCCGGCGATAAAGATAGAGCATGTAAGCCGCGCCAAGGATGATCCCCGTGGCCGCCACCAGAGTGACCCAGGTTGACACCTGGTAGATACCCGCCAGGCTGAGGAATTCGCCAACAAAACCGCTGGTGCCCGGAAGGCCTACCGAGGCCATGGTGAACAGCATGAAGAACAGCGAATATTTCGGCATGTTGATCGAAAGCCCACCGTAGCGGTCAATCTCGCGCGTATGCAGCCGGTCGTAGATCACGCCCACGCTGAGGAACAGCGCGCCTGAAACCAGACCATGGCTCAGCATCACGAGCATCGAGCCTTCGATCCCCTGCACATTGAAGGCGAACAGCCCGATGGTGACGATGCCCATATGCGCGACCGAGCTATAGGCGATCAGCTTCTTCATGTCGTGCTGCACCAACGCCACGAGGCTGGTATAGACCACCGCGACCATCGCCAGCACGAAGATCAGCCAGGCGAACTCAAGCGAAGCTTCCGGAAACATCGGTAGCGAGAAGCGGATGAAACCATAACCGCCCATCTTCAGCAGCACGCCCGCAAGGATGATCGAGCCGGCAGTCGGTGCTTGCACGTGGGCGTCGGGAAGCCAGGTATGGACCGGCCACATCGGCATCTTGACTGCAAAGCTGGCAAAGAAGGCCAGCCACAGCCAAGTCTGTGCACCCGGCGGGAAATCATAAGCCATCAGCACGGGGATAGTGGTCGTCCCGGCCTCATTGACCATCCACAACATCGCGATCAGCATAAGTACCGATCCGAGCAGGGTGTAGAGGAAGAATTTGTAGCTGGCGTAGATCCGCTCGGCCCCGCCCCAGATGCCGATGATCAGATACATCGGGATCAGGCCGGCCTCGAAGAAGATGTAGAACAGGAACAGGTCCTGCGCAGTGAACACGCCGATCATCAGCGTTTCCATCAGCAGGAATGAACCCATGTACTCGCCAACGCGGTTATCGACCGATTTCCAGCTCGCGCCGATACAGATCGGCATGAGGAATACCGATAGCATGATCAGCATCAGCGCGATGCCATCAATGCCCAGCGCATAGGAGAAACCAGCAAACAGCTCGACTCGCTCAGTGAACTGCCATTGCGCGCCGCCAATGTCGTAATTGGCCCAGAGCAGTACGCCGAGTGCGAAATCGACGAGCGTTGCAGCAAGCGCGATCGTGCGCGCGCCCTTCGCCTCGACAAACAGACAGATGAGCGCCGCGACTAGCGGCACGGCCAGCATCAGGGACAGGATCGGAAAGTCAGCCATCAATCTATCCTGCGATTATCCAGCTGACAGCGCCGACCAGCCCAAGGAGCATCACCAGCGCATAGGAATAGAGATAGCCGTACTGCAATTTCTGCGCATATCCCGCGCCGTGCGCCACGGCCCATGCTGCACCGTTCGGACCGAAGCGGTCGATTATTCCGATATCTCCGGCCCGCCAAAACAGCCGGCCGACCCAGAATGCCGGGCGAACGAACAGGAAGTCATAAAGCTCGTCGAAATACCATTTGTTGAACACGAAGCGGTGAACGACCTCGATTTGCTCCACCACACGCGCCGGGAAGGCGGTGTTGCGGATATAGCCGTACCACGCGATCGCAAAGCCGGTGATCATGACCGCGAAGGGTGCCCATTTCACCCAGGTCGGAACCTCGTGCAGCGCGTGCATCAGATGTTCGTTGTAAGCGATCGAACTGCCCCAGAAGGCTGCGTCCTCGATGTAAGCGTGATGAAACACGTATCCCGCAAAGATCGCACCAACGCTCAGCACACCTAGCGGCACCAGTATCGTCCAGGGCGATTCATGCGGTTGATAGCCGCCGGTAGAATCCTCGGCAGTCTCCGGCGTCTTGTGAACGCTGTGCTGAACATGCTCAGACTCGATCCAGCGCGGCTTGCCCCAGAATGTCAGGAACATCAGCCGCCACGAATAGAAGCTGGTCAGCAGCGCGGCGGTAATCCCGGCCCAGAAGGCCAAGCCGCCCAGTTCGGTGCCGCTGGCAAAGGCCGCTTCAAGGATCGCGTCCTTCGAATAGAAGCCGGCAAAACCAAATGCGCCGACGATACCCAAACCAGTGATCGCCAGCGTGCCCGCCATCATCGCCCAGAACGTCAGCGGGATCTTTTTCCTGAGGCCACCGAAATAGCGCATGTCCTGCTCATGATGCATGGAATGGATCACAGAGCCGGCACCGAGGAACAGCAACGCTTTGAAGAATGCATGGGTGAACAGGTGGAACATCGCCACACCATAGGCACCCACACCAGCGGCAAAGAACATATAGCCCAGCTGTGAGCAGGTCGAATACGCGATGACCCGTTTGATGTCCCACTGACAGGTGCCGATAGTCGCAGCAAAGAAGCAGGTGGCCGCGCCGATGAAAGTGACGAAGCCAAGCGCGGTCGGGCTGGTTTCGAACATGGGCGAAAGTCGGCAGACCATGAATACGCCGGCCGTCACCATCGTCGCAGCGTGGATCAGCGCCGAAACCGGGGTCGGGCCTTCCATCGCGTCAGGCAGCCATGTGTGGAGGCCAAGCTGGGCAGATTTGCCCATCGCGCCGATAAACAGCAGCACGCAAAGCACTGTCATCGTGTCAAAGCGGTAGCCGAGAAAACCGATGGTCGATCCGGCCATCGCGGGCGCAGCGGCGAGGATTTCCGGTATCGAAACCGTGCCGAACACAAGAAAAGTTCCGAATATGCCAAGCATGAAACCAAGATCGCCAACCCGATTGACGACGAAGGCCTTGATCGCTGCAGCATTGGCGCTGGGTTTCTTGAACCAGAAGCCGATCAGCAGGTAGGAAGCCAGCCCCACCCCTTCCCAGCCAAAGAACATCTGCACCAGATTATCGGCGGTCACCAGCATCAGCATGGCGAAGGTGAACAGCGAGAGATAGGCGAAGAAGCGCGGTTGATCCGGGTCTTCTTCCATATAGCCCCAGCTATAGAGATGAACGAAGGCCGAGACGGTAGTGATGACAACCAGCATCACTGCAGTCAGCGCATCGACGCTCAGCGCCCAGTCGAAGCTTAGCGTGCCCGACTCCACCCATTTCAGCACCGGAACGACCTCTGTCGTGCCATTTCCGGCGACGAACTCGAGGAAGATTGGCCAGGACAATGCGCAAGAGGCAAACAGTGCTACGGTCGTGATCAGTTTGACGACGAAGTTGCCCAGCGCACGGTTGCCCAACCCGCCGATGATGGCGGCAAGCAGCGGCAGAAAGACGATGAGGAGGATATCGTCCAAGAACTTACCCCTTCATCCGATTAACATCGTCGACCGCGATAGTGCCGCGACCTCGGAAATAGATCACGAGAATGGCAAGCCCGATAGCCGCCTCTCCCGCTGCAACGGTCAGCACGAACATCGCGAAGATCTGCCCGGTAAGGTCACCAAGAAACGCGCTGAAGGCGACAAGATTGATATTCACTGCCAGCAGGATCAGCTCAATCGCCATGAGAATGACGATGACGTTCTTGCGGTTCAGAAAAATGCCAAGCACGCCCAGCACGAAAAGTATCGAACTGACAACGACGTAATGTTCGATGCCGATCATGTGCGAAGCACTCCATAACTCCGCTCACCCTGAGCTTGCCGAAGGGTCACAGCTGAACCCCCTTGCCGATCTCGGGCTGCGTATTGACGGTCGCCTCATCCGGTCGCCGGGCGATCTGCTTGCTGATATCCTGGCCGCGCACATCCGTCCGCTGTCGGTGAGTCAGCACAATTGCACCGATCATCGCGACCAGCAGGATGATGCCCGCTGCCTCGAACAGGAACAGGTACCGCCCGTAAAGCAGCGCGCCTATTGCTTCGATATTGCTCGCCCCTACGGGCGTTGCCGCGCTGCCATCGGGAGTGCCGAGCTGCATAGCGCCAGCCTGATAGGCACCGACGCCAAGCACGATCTCGGCCAGCAACACCAGCGCGATAAGAATGCCGAGCGGGAAGTTTTTGATGAAGCCGGCGCGCAGTTCGGCGAAATCGATGTCGAGCATCATCACCACGAACAGGAACAGCACCGCGACCGCACCAACATAGACAATCACAAGCAGCATCGCGATGAATTCTGCGCCAACCAGCACCATCAGCCCCGCCGCGTTGAAGAAGGCAAGGATCAGCCACAGCACAGAATGCACCGGATTACGCGCCAATATGGTGATCGCGCCCGATGCGATGGTCAGCACCGCGAACAGGTAGAATGCAAGTATGTGAATCATGAACCCCGCGCCGCCCCTACCGATACGGCGCATCGGCTTCAAGGTTCGCGGCAATCGCCCGCTCCCACTTGTCACCATTGGCCAGCAGTTTCGCCTTGTCGTAGAGCAATTCCTCGCGCGTTTCGGTGGCGTATTCGAAATTCGGACCCTCAACCACGGCATCCACCGGGCAAGCCTCCTGACAGAAGCCGCAATAGATGCATTTGGTCATGTCGATGTCGTAGCGCGTGGTCCGTCGGCTGCCGTCTTCACGCGGCTCTGCTTCAATTGTGATCGCCTGCGCCGGGCACACCGCTTCGCACAACTTGCATGCAATGCAGCGTTCCTCTCCATTAGGATAGCGACGCAACGCATGCTCGCCGCGAAAGCGCGGGGAGAGCGGGTTTTTCTCGAACGGATAGTTGATCGTCGCCTTGGGCTTGAAGAAATACTTCAGCGTCAAGGTGTGCGCCTTGAGGAATTCCCAGAGGGTGAAGCTCTTGATGAGTTGGGCAACACTCATACGCCATACCTCGTTAGCATCAGGTATCCGCTCACCAGCACCACCCACAACAAGCTCACCGGCAGAAACACTTTCCAGCCCAGACGCATCAGCTGGTCATAGCGATAGCGCGGCACGGTCGCCTTGACCCAGCTAAACACGAAGAAGAAGAAACCGATCTTGGCGAATAGCCAGATCCAGCCAGGAATCCAGTAGAGCGGTGCCCAGTCCAGCGGGGGTAGCCAACCGCCGAAGAACAGCACGGCATTGAGCGCGCACATCAGCAGGACATTGGCATATTCGCCCAGCCAGTAGGCTGCGAAGGCCATTGAGCTATATTCGGTCTGGTAGCCGGCGACGAGCTCGCTTTCGACCTCGGTCAGATCAAATGGCGCGCGCGCGGTCTCGGCCAGCGCCGAAATCAGGAACATCACCCACATCGGGAATAGCAGCGGGTTGAAGGCGAACCCGTTCAGCAGGCCGAATATGTGGCCCCGCTGCGCGAGAATAATGTCATTGAGATTGAAGCTGCCAGCCCAAAGCACCACGCAGATCAAGATGAAGCCGATCGAGACTTCATAAGAGATCATCTGCGCCGCCGCGCGCATCGCACTGAAAAAGGGGTACTTTGAGTTAGAGGCCCATCCGGCCACCACCACCCCGTAAATTCCCAGCGAGCTGATCGCCAGGATATACAGCAGCCCGACATTGAGATCCGCCAGCACTGCGCCGGAATTGAACGGTATCACTGCCCAGGCCAGCAGCGCCACAGTGAAGGTGACGATTGGCGCGATCAGGAACAGGCCCTTGTTTGAAGCAGAGGGAACGATGGTTTCCTGCAGGAATACCTTGAGACCATCGGCAAAGCTTTGCAGCAGCCCCCAGGGGCCGACGACATTGGGCCCACGCCGCAGTGCCATCGCCGCCCAGATCTTGCGGTCGGCATAGATCGTCATGGCCACCGCCACCAGCAGCGGCACTGCAATCAGCAATATCCCGCAGACCGTAGCGACGAACCACGCCCAGTCATGGGACATACCCAGCGATTGGAAGTAGGCAGTCATTCCGCCGCCTCCGCAATCGCATCGCCATGCAGCAGTTCGGCTGAACAGCGCTGCATCGTCGCGCTGGCGCGGGCGATGGGGTTGGTGAGGTAGAAATCACGGATCGGATATGTGATCGCGCCGGACGCCTTCGCGCCCCTGTCGGCCTTCGGAAGCGCGCCGACATCGGCCAGCGCTTCCTCGCCCAGCGCTGGCACTTCGGCCACCATTGCGGCGCGCAATTCCTCGAAGCTGTCGAAATCGACCTTGGCACCCAGCGCATCGGCCAGCGCACGCAGGATCGTCCAGTCCTCACGGGCATCACCAGGAGCAAACACGCCCTTTTCCGCAAATTGTACGCGGCCTTCGGTGTTGACGTAGGTCCCGGCCTTTTCGGTATAGGCTGCTGCGGGCAGGACGACATCGGCGCTTTGCATCGATCGGTCACCGTGATGGCCGATATAGACCTTTAGCGATCCTTCAAATTGGCTGTAATCAATCGCGTCGCCGCCCAGTGAAATCAGCACTTCGGGTGAAGCAGCCGAAATGTCAGCAATCCCGCCGCTCTTGGCATAGCCCAACATCAGCGCGCCGATCTGGCTGGCGGCCATTTGCACCACGTTGAAGCCATTCCAAGGCGTGCCATCCTCAAGCTGACGCACAAGTTTCCAGTCTTCGGCAAGCGCCAGCGCCGGGTGCAGCGCGCCTGCCGCCAGTCCACCATGACCAAGAATGATCGCGGGCCGTTCGGCATTGGCGAAGGTGTCGCTCACATCCTGCGGGAAATTGTGCAGAACCGATGCGTCCTCACCGAGGAAGGTCGCTGGGTAGGTCGTTTCCCATTCGGGCCCGACCACAAATACTTTCGCCCCGCCCCTCGCCGCTGCCTTGCGCAGTCGAACATTGAGCAAAGCCGCTTCCCAGCGGACGTGGCTGCCGACGATCAGTACAGCATCTGCGCTTTCGATCCCTTCGAGCGTCGTATTGAAGGTCATCGCCGCGAGGTTCGACACATCGAAACTCTCACCAGTCTGGCGGCTTTCCAGCAATTCGGAGCCCAACGCGCCCAGCAGCTGCTTGGCCGCAAACATCGTCTCACAATCGGCCAAACCGCCTGCAATCGCCGCAATGCTCTTACCCGGTTTGGCTTTGGCGATGGCTGCAAAGGCCTCGTCCCAGCTTGCAGGCTGGGGCTTGCCCTTCTTGCGGACCCATGGCTGGTCAATACGGCGCTTGGTCAGCCCATCGACCTGATAGCGCGCCTTGTCGGAGATCCACTCCTCATTGACGTCATCATTGATGCGCGGGAGGATGCGCAGCACTTCGCGGCCCCGGCTATCGAGGCGGATATTTGCGCCGATCCCATCAGAAACATCGATCGAAAGGGTTTTCTTGAGCTCCCACGGCCGCGCCTCAAAGGCATAGGGGCGTGACGTCAAGGCGCCGACCGGGCACAAATCAATGACATTGGCGGATAATTCGTGGCTGGCGGCCTGCTCGAGATAGGTCGTGATTTGCATGTCCTCGCCACGAAACAGCGCGCCGATCTCGTCGACACCAGCGATCTCCTCGGAGAAGCGCACGCAGCGGGTGCAGTGGATGCAGCGGGTCATAGTCGTCTTGATCAGCGGACCCATGTGCTTTTCAGTGACGGCGCGCTTGTTCTCCTCATAGCGCGTCGCACCGCGCCCGTAAGCCATCGCCTGATCCTGCAAATCGCATTCGCCGCCCTGGTCGCAGATCGGGCAATCGAGCGGGTGGTTGATGAGCAGGAATTCCATCACCCCTTCGCGCGCGGTCTTGACCATTTCGCTATCGGTGCGGATTTCCTGTCCCTCACCCGCCGGCATCGCACAACCGGCCTGCTGCTTGGGCGGACCCGGCTTCACTTCGACTAGACACATCCGGCAGTTACCGGCGATACTTAATCTTTCATGGTAACAAAAACGCGGCACTTCCTTGCCCGCGAGTTCACAGGCCTGCAGCACGGTTGCACCTGCAGGAACTTCGAGTTCGACGCCATCAACGGTGAGCTTGGGCACTATTCCGCTCCCCCTGATTCGCCATAGTCAGGCACCAGCTTGTTCAAGGCAGTGAAAAACCTGCCTAGGCTCATCCCATCAACGTCGGTCTCGCATAACGTCGCACCCTGTTTGAGGGCCGCGACAAACGCTTCCTGCGAAGGTGCATCCTTGATCGAGCCCGCAAGCGTAGGATTCTTGTCATACACGCATTGCGCGAATTTCACCTCGCTGCTGGGCACTTCCACAGCCGGTGCAGGCACATCTTTGGCCAAAGTGGGCGCAGCCAAGGCCATTGAGGCACAGGAGGCAACAAGGATCAGCGCGGTCTTCACTCGGCCGCCTCCATCACATTATCGGCAATCCGGCGCTCCAGCTCCGGTCGGAAGTGGCGGATCAACCCCTGGATTGGCCAAGCGGCAGCGTCGCCGAGCGCGCAGATGGTGTGGCCTTCGACCTGCTTGGTGACTTGCTGGAGCATGTCGATTTCTTCCACCGCGGCATCGCCGGTGCGCAGGCGTTCCATCACCCGCCACATCCAGCCGGTTCCCTCGCGGCACGGCGTGCATTGGCCGCAGCTTTCATGCTTGTAGAAATAGCTGAGGCGACTGATGGCTCGCACGATGTCGGTCGACTTGTCCATCACGATCACCGCCGCCGTGCCAAGCCCCGATTGCAACTCCTTGAGCCCGTCGAAATCCATCGGCGCGTCCATGATCTGCGCTGCCGGGACCAGCGGCACGGATGACCCGCCGGGGATCACCGCCAGCAGATTGTCCCAGCCGCCGCGAATCCCGCCGCAGTGCTTTTCAATCAGCTCGCGGAAGGGAATGCCCATTTCCTCTTCGACGACGCAGGGTTTTTCTACATGGCCGCTGATCTGGAACAGCTTTGTACCGTGGTTGTTCTCGCGCCCGAAGCCGGAGAACCACGCCGCGCCGCGCCGCATGATCGTTGGCGAAACTGCGATTGACTCGACATTGTTGACCGTCGAGGGACAGCCATAGAGGCCTGCGCCTGCCGGAAATGGCGGTTTGAGGCGCGGCTGGCCTTTCTTGCCTTCCAGGCTTTCGATCATCGCGGTTTCTTCGCCGCAGATGTACGCGCCCGCGCCGCGATGGACGAAAACATCGAAATCATAGCCCGAACCGCAGGCGTTCTTGCCGATCAGCCCAGCGTCATAGGCTTCCTCGACGGCAGCAAACAGCACCTCGGCTTCGCGGATATACTCGCCGCGAATGTAGATATAGGCCGCCCGCGCACCGCACGCGAAACCGGCGACCAGCGCGCCTTCGATCAGCTTGTGCGGATCGTGGCGGATGATCTCGCGATCCTTGCAGGAGCCGGGCTCGGATTCGTCAGCATTGATCAGCAGGAAGCCGGGTTTTGCCGGGCTGGGCTCCTTGGGCATGAATGACCATTTGAGCCCGGTCGGGAATCCCGCGCCGCCGCGACCGCGCAGGCCGGACGCCTTGATTTCCTCAACAATCCCATCGCGGCCCTTTTCCAGGATCGCCTTGGTGTTGTCCCAATCGCCGCGCGCTTGGGCAGCCTTCAAATTCCATGGCTGGTAGCCATAGACATTGGTGAAGATGCGGTCCTTGTCAGCGAGAGCCATGGCTCACCACTCCCCCCGGTAGTCGTGGTTTTCGGTGACCATCTCTTTCAACGTGGTCGGCCCGCCGAGCGGTTCGCTGGTGTGGCGACCCGGCTCCTGCGTGCCGGTCTTCGGCTGACGACCGGCGGCGAGTTCATCGAGCACGTGGTCGAGCCGTTCCGCTGTCAGGTCCTCGTAATTGTCGTCATTGATCTGGACCATCGGCGCGGTCGCGCAATTGCCCATGCATTCGACTTCGGTGAGGGTCCACAGCCCATCGTTTGTGGTGTGGCCCTTCTCCATGCCGCGCGCCTTGCAGGCATCCATGATATCGTCCGAACCGCGCAGCATGCAGGGTGTGGTGCCGCAGACCTGGACGTGAAATTTGCCAACCGGAACGAGGTTATACATGAAATAGAACGTCGCAACTTCGAGCACGCGGATGATCGGCATGTCGAGATAGTCCGCGACATACTCCATTACCGGAATCGGCAACCAGCCCTGCGTCGAAGTTTCCTCGCCGACTTGGCGCTGGGCATAATCGAGCAGCGCCATCACAGCGGAACGCTGGCGGCCCTCGGGATAGCGCGCGATGGCAGCCTTGGCCTTGGCGTCCCATGCAGGCGTAAAGACGAATTGGCCCCAACGGGCGCGCAGTTCAGGAGTGTCGGGGGTGAGATGACGGTTAGCCATTAGCGGTCACACTCCCCGAACACCACGTCGATCGCGCCCAATATGGCAGTCGCGTCGGGGAGCATGTGGCCTTTGCACATCATGTCCATGGCTTGCAGGTGGCTGAAAGCGGTGGGGCGAATTTTGCAACGGTAGGGTTTGTTGCTGCCGTCAGAGACCAGATAGACGCCGAATTCGCCCTTGGGGCTTTCGGTGGCGACATAGACTTCGCCGGCTGGGACATGAAAGCCCTCGGTATAGAGCTTGAAGTGGTGGATCAGCGCTTCCATCGATTGCTTCATCTCGCCGCGCTTGGGGGGCGTGACCTTGCGGTCGTCGCTCGCCACCGGACCCTCGGGCATTTCAGCGAGGCACTGCTTCATGATGCGGGCGGACTGACGCACTTCCTCGACGCGGACCATGAAACGGTCGTAGCAATCGGAATTGGTGCCAACCGGCACTTCGAAATCCATCTTGGCGTAAGCGTCATAGGGCTGCGACTTGCGCAGGTCCCACGGAATGCCCGCGCCCCGGATCATCGGGCCGGAAAAGCCCCAGCTCACCGCGTCTTCCTTGCTGACCACCGCAATATCGACATTGCGCTGCTTGAAGATGCGATTGTCGACGACCAGGCTCATCGCGTCTTCGAACAATTCGGGCAGCCGGGTGTCGAGCCAGTCGGCCATGTCAGTCAGCAACTTGAGCGGCACGTCCTGATGCACCCCGCCGGGCCGGAACCAGGCCATATGCATCCGCGCACCCGAAGCGCGCTCGAAGAAGTTGAGGCAATCCTCGCGAATTTCGAACATCCACAGGTTGGGCGTCATCGCGCCGACATCCATGACATGACTGCCGAGGTTGAGCATGTGATTGCAGATGCGCGATAGCTCGGCGAACAGCACCCGGAGATATTGGGCGCGCTCCGGCACCTCGATATTCAGCAGCTTCTCGATGGCCAGCACATAGGAGTGCTCCATGGCGAGCGGCGAGCAATAATCCAGCCGGTCAAAATAGGGCAGTGCCTGGAGATAGGTCTTGTGCTCGATCAGCTTTTCGGTGCCGCGATGGAGCAGGCCGACATGCGGATCGACACGCTCGATGATCTCGCCGTCCAGCTCCATCACCATGCGCAGCACGCCATGAGCCGCCGGATGCTGGGGCCCGAAATTGATCGTGTAGTTGGAGATGACCTCGTCGCCAGTGGTCGGCGATTCCTCGATCTGGAAGGTGCTCATGCGTCGCCCTCCTCCGCTTTCTCATCACCGGGAAGAATATAGTCTGCGCCTTCCCACGGGCTCATGAAGTCAAAGCTGCGCAAATCCTGGGCAAGCTGTACCGGCTCATAGACGACGCGCTTGTCTTCCTCGGAATATCGCAATTCGACATAGCCGGTGAGCGGGAAATCCTTGCGGAACGGGTGACCCTCAAATCCATAATCGGTGAGAATACGGCGCAAATCCGGGTTGCCGGCGAAGATCACGCCATACATGTCGAACACTTCGCGTTCGAGCCAGCCAGCGACCGGCCAGATCGTCGTCACCGTCGGCACCGGAGTGCTCTCCGCGGCGTTCACCTTGACCATGATGCGGTGGTTCTTGGTCAGCGAGAGCAGCATGTAAACCACTTCGAAGCGCTCGGCCCGATCGGGGTAATCCGCCCCGGCGATCTCCATCAGCTGCTGGTAATCATGATCGTCGCGCAGAAGGCGCAAAGCGTCTTCGATCCGATCGCGCGTCACGGTGATGATGATTTCACCGTGTTCTTCGCTGGAAGCCATGACCATATCGTCAAGCGCGCCGGTCAGCGTCTCTTGCACGCCATCGTTGGAGGCGATTTTCGGGGCTGAATGGACGACTGTCACTGACCTGCCCTCAACGCTCTACTGTGCCGACGCGGCGAATCTTGCGTTGCAATTGCATCACGCCATAGAGCAGCGCCTCGGCTGTCGGCGGACAGCCCGGAACGTAGATATCGACCGGAACAATGCGATCGCAACCGCGCACGACGGAATAGCTGTAATGGTAATAGCCGCCGCCATTGGCGCAGCTGCCCATTGAAATGACGTATTTCGGGTCCGACATCTGGTCGTAAACCTTGCGCAACGCAGGGGCCATCTTGTTGCACAACGTACCGGCGACGATCATTACATCGGACTGGCGCGGAGATGCGCGAGGGGCTACGCCGAAGCGCTCCATATCATAGCGCGGCATGTTGACGTGGATCATCTCGACCGCGCAGCAAGCGAGACCA
>JAQWKP010000208.1 GCA_029247785.1 Novosphingobium sp. | reverse complement strand
CATTCTGCTCGAAGGCCTTGGGATGGCCGAATTCGTCGACCATCACCGAGTGATCGATGACCAGGTTCACAGGAACCTGCGGGTTGATCCGAGAGGTATCTCCGCCGAGCTTGGAAATCGCGTCGCGCATCGCGGCGAGGTCGACGACGCATGGCACGCCGGTGAAGTCCTGCAACAGCACGCGTGCCGGGCGGTACTGGATCTCATTGCCGGTGGCAGGGTTCTTCTGCCAGTCGGCGATCGCCTGGACGTCATCGGTCGAAACCGTAAAGCCGCCATCCTCGAAGCGCAGCATGTTTTCGAGCAGGACCTTCATTGAGAAGGGTAGGCGCGAGACGTCGCCGATTGTCTCAGAGGCTTTGGCAAGCGAGTAAAAAGCGTAATCCCTGCTACCAACGGTGAGTGTGCTGCGGGTCCCGAGCGTGTCCTGTCCGACCTGAGTCATGTGTTTCATATTCCCTTGCTGCTGGGGTTTCCGCGAGGGTGCAGGCGCGCAGGCACCATGGCTCAGCGGAAACAAATTCGATGCGCCGCCCGATGCGCGTTCAGCGGCGTCAGGTCAAGTATTGAGGCCGTCTAGACCGCCGTCTGCTCTGTATGACCGCGCGCCGCGATCAGGCAGCCCACCACGATTAGCGCAGCGCCGATCACCGTACCCGGGCTGACCACTTCGTCGAACCATAGCCAGCCAAAAAGCGCGGCCCAGGCAAATCCGGTATATTCGATCGGCACCAGTACCTGCGCTTCAGCCCGGGCATAGCCCCAGGACAGCAACAGCAGGGCGATCAGGGCAAGCACCGCAGCGAGCGAAATCAGCTTCAGCCCATCTAGGCCGGGCATTGCGAACAGCCAGGGCAGAGGAACGGTGAAGATCAGCGCGACAATCAGGTTCTGGAACATCGCTATCTCGACAGGACTCGCCAGCAGGGCCTGCTTTCGCTGCAACACAAGGTTGAGTGCATAGAACACTGCCGATGTCAGTATCGCAGCGATTCCCAGAATCGCGTCCTGCGTGAACTGGCCTTCGCCGAAACGTGCCGCGCCAATCACAACCACGCCGGCAATGCCCAGCAGCGAGGCTATGATTGCCGCAGGACGGATTTTCTCGCCGAGCATCACGCTTGCGAAATAGAGCGCGATCAGCGGTGCGATGAAGGAAATGGCGATGGCCTCGGCGATCGGGATGCGGACCAGTCCCCAGAAGAACAGCGGGGCCATGATCGCGACGACGACAGAACGCTGCACATGCACCTTGAATGCCGGTGCGCTTGGCAATTTTCTCCCGGTCAGCAGCCACGCGGGGAGGATAAGCAAGCTCGCCAGATATCCCCGGATCAATAGTGCCGTGTATACGCCTGCAGCGATCGAGGCGCCTTTCATCGCCGCATCCATTGCGCTGAATGTCGCGATCCCCACGGCCGTGGCGATCATGGGAAGGAGCAAGTTGCGCCGCGTCATGGCGGTGGCTTAGGCGCTGGGTCACCGAGGGCAAGCGATTCATCGCAGTGAAAGCAGGACTGCTTTATGTTATTGTCTGAACGGAGGATATCAGCGAAGCACTCGTTTCGAGGCCGTCAGTCTCGAAACAGGTTTCTTGACAGGAAGGCGATGACAGGGGTGTCGAAATTCGTGAACAGATGGGGCCTGCTTGCGGCAGTGCCTGTCATGGTGCTGGCCGGTCAACCGGCGCTGGCTCAATCTGGCGGAGTCTTCGATCCTGTCGGGCAAGTCATCCGGGCTTCTGTCGTTGAGCCGGACCCTGCAGCCGGGGGCACCGCGGAGGCTTCGAGCCAGGAGCCCGCTGCCAGCGATGAAATTGGCGAAGTCGTCGCCGACCAGATTGCCGAGACCGGTATGGTTTCCGAGCCGGTCGTCCAGCCGATTCCTGTGCTGGAACCGCTCATGTTCTGGGCCTCCAGCAATGCCGTGGCGTTGCTGGAGAGTATCGAGGGGATCGGCAGCGAGGGCCTGTTTCCGGCGGACTATCAGCCTGAGGCTCTGCGCGCCGCGATTTCCGCAGGCGAAGGCGATGTGCTTGACCGGGCCGCCAGCCAGTCCTTCTCCTGGCTTGTCGAGGATTTGCGCGATGGGCGCACGCCGATGAAGGCACGGGTGCAATGGTTCGCGGTGGATCCCGACCAGGATGATGCGCCGACCGAACAGTTGATGGCACGGGCGCTGACCCTGCATGATGTTCCCGGCGTGCTGGCAGGCCTGGCACCCACTCATCCGGATTATCTGGCGCTCAAGGAAGAGCTGGCAGTCACACCTGCAGACGATGCAGGTCGCCATTCCCTGATTCGCGCTAATCTGGATCGCTGGCGCTGGCTGGCCCGAGACTTGGGCAAGGCCTATCTCATTACCAATGTCCCCGAATTCCAGCTGCGGCTGGTGGTGAATGACAAGATCATCCGGACCTACCGCACGGTGGTGGGCAAGCCGGGACGCAGCGCGACCCCGCAACTGTCCGAAACCGTGTCAGGCGTGGTGTTCAATCCGACCTGGACGGTGCCGCAATCGATCGTCAGAGGTGAAGGGCTGGGGCGGCGCGTGCTCGCCAACCCTGCTTGGGCGCGCTCGAAGGGCTACAAGGCGACCAGGAGAGCGAATGGTACCATTTACGTGGTGCAGCAGCCGGGCCCCGGCAATGCGCTGGGACTGATGAAGATCGACATTCCCAATCCGCATGCGATCTATTTTCACGACACGCCATCCAAGTCCTTTTTCAATCGCGAAGTGCGGGCCTTCAGCCATGGCTGCATCCGGACCGAACGTGCGGTCGAACTCGGCATGACGATGGCCATTCTCGGTGCGAATATGGAACCGGCGGAAGCTGCGAGAATCTCAAGATCGGGCAAATATACCAAGGTGAAGATGGCACGGACGTTTCCGGCCTACATCACCTATTTCACTTTCGCGCGCGATATCGACGGCGCGCTGAAGTCCTTTGGTGACATTTATGGCCGGGACAAACCGGTTCTAAATAGCTTCAATGAACCGCGCCAGTTCAAGACGAGCCAGCGCAAAAGCGACGAAGAAATCATCGAGCTCGATAATCCGCTCTGAGCTACGCGGGCTTTCAGGCCTTTGCGAGATCGACGTAAAGGTCGTTCAAGCCGCGAATGATGTAGCTCGGCTCATAGCTTAGCTGGCGATCCCCCACAGGGCCATGTTGCGCTTCATTGAGCGAGATGCGCGATGTCTGCTTGAGAAATTGTTCGAGCAGCACGCGCACTTCGGCGCGGGCCAATGGCGCACCCAAGCAGGTGTGCGCGCCGCGCCCAAATCCGGTGTGTTCCTTGATTTTCGGCCGGCCGATCTGGAACTCGGCTGGGGACTCCCAGCGCCTGGCGTCGCGGTTGCCGGCGGAGATTGCGATTACCACGGGCTGGCCCGCCGGCAGGTCGACACCGCCCAGGGTGGTCGTCTTCTTCGTCAGGCGGAATGTCGCCTTGACCGAGCCTTCGAGCCGCATCATCTCCTCGATGAAGGCCGGGACCTGCGAGAGATCATCGCGCAGATTGGCTTGCAATTCGGGATTCTCGGCGAGGAAGCGGATCGCATTTCCGAGTAGCTTTGCGCTGGTATCTTGGCCCGCAGCGAACAGGAAC
The DNA here is from genome assembly GCA_029247785.1 of Novosphingobium sp. GTDB lineage: Bacteria > Pseudomonadota > Alphaproteobacteria > Sphingomonadales > Sphingomonadaceae > Novosphingobium. Next base: position 14,697 of record JAQWKP010000208.1, on the reverse strand, counting down.
ATCGCCGATTTGACGACTTCAAGCAGCGGCGCAAGGGAGCCATCAGGGTATTTCGACATGGCCAGTTCGGTCAGCACGTCGTCGCGCGGATTCTCGCGGCGTTCCTGGATGTAGCGCGTGAAATAGGCGCCCATGAACAGCAGGGTCGGGCTTGCCTGGGTGGTCTCGGAATCGTCGATATTGCCGGACGGCGGGCCGGCGTCGATCACCTTGCGGAATTCTTCCTGGTCCTCGTCCGGCACCCCGAGCAGGTCGGCAATCACCAGCGTGACATAGGGCGCGGCGATGTCCTTGATCAGTTCGCAACCGCCTTGCGCTACAACTTCGCCGACGATTCTTTGAGCATAGCTTTCCATAAAGTTCTCATTCGCCCGTAGGCGTGAGGGGGTGAACAGGCTGGTGAGCAGCGAGCGCGCGGCGACATGGCGATCGCCATCATAATTGACCATCAGCGCGGTCGGCGAATTGGGATCGTGCGCGGCTTCGATCTGGTCGGAAATATCGTCGCCTTCCGGCACGAAGGGTAGGGGCGCGACGGGGCCGACAGCGGCAATGCTGGACGAGAAGCGATCAGCGTCGAGCAGAACCTCAACGCCTTCCTCGAATCCGGTGATTATGACGAGATTACGATTCTTCAATCGGTACACTGGCCCGTTGGCGCGCAGTGCCTCGAAATATTCGTAGGGTTCCAGTAGCACCGAATGGTCGCTGAAATAGTCACGTTCGGCCAGATCGGCTTCGGGCGCGGTTGACATGCAATCGACTCCTCTTGGCAGGGGCAATAACACCGAGCCGCCATATTTCATGATATAGTGGGTGCCATAAATTACCGGGCGGGGCTGTCAATCCGGCCTCGCGGTGTCACGCTTGTGATCATTGCAAGCATTCACCCAGCATCTATAGCCTGATCCCGCGTGCCCGAACGCACGGGCGGAACGAAAGGCGGGAAATGGTAACGCTTGAACGGCATGGTCCATGGGCGCTGATCATCGGCGGATCGGAGGGCATTGGCGAGGCGCTGGCCACCAGGCTGGGCGCCTTGGGGATCGCTCTGGTGCTTGTTGCCCGCAAGCCCGAGGCGCTTGACGCAACTGCCGCCAAGGTTCGCGCGGCTCATGGCGTCGATGTGCGAACACTGTCGCTCGATATTGCTCGTGACGATACGCTGGAACGGGTTCGCGAACTGACCGACGATATCGAAGTTGGATTGCTGATCCACAATGTCGGTGGGGGCGGGGGTTTCGGACCTCTGCTGGACCGCTCTTTCGACAACAATATGCGCGCAGTGATGGCCAATTGCGTCAATTTCCTCAAGCTCGTGCATCACTACGGCCAGGCGATGAAGGCGCGCGGGTCGGGCGGCATTATTGCGTTTGGTTCGATGGCGGGCAATGTCGGCGGGGCCAATCTTGCGACCTATTCGGCGTCCAAGGCCTTTGTGCAGTTGCTGCTTGAATCGTTGTGGGCCGAGCTGGACGGGACAGGCGTCGATGTGATCGATATCGTCATCGGTTCAGCCGATACGCCGTCACGACAGCGCAGTGGGACACAGGACAATGCCCTGTTTCCGGTCGCCACGGTCGAGGATGTCGCCGAACAGGCGCTGCGGGAGATCGGCAATGGTCCTGTGCAGGTGCCAGCGGGAAGCGAGCAGGCCTTCGCCACTTTCAATGTCCCCGACCGGCGCGAGGCGGTCGACACCATCCGGCGCCTGCTGCTGGAAATGAATGTCGAGTAGCTGACTGGTCCCGGCATTTTCGAGGAGTCGAGAATCGATCGAACCTGCGCAAGCTGTTTGCGCTTGTAGCAAGCGTTTGGTAACTCTCGCCAACAGCCCCGATCCGGGCGATCAAGGAGAGTGAGTCGTGGCCGAAGCCGATGCCGTGGACGTAAATCGCGTAATCGAGAAAAAGGCGCGTGTCGCCAATTATGTGGTCGATGCCGACCAGCACGTCACGCCGCCGCCGACATTCTGGGCGGAGTATCTCTCGCCCGAATTCCGTGACCTTGCTCCGACGGTCGAGAGTGATGACGAATTCGATTATGTCGTGTTCGAGGGCCAGCGCCGCAAGATCAACCTCATGCAGTCGCAGGCTGGCCGCAAATATGAGCAATATAAGAATGCCGGCAAGCAGTCCGATATGCGGGTTGGCGGATGGATGCCGGAACAGCGCCTCAGCGACATGGATCGCGACGGTATCGACAAGACCGTCGTGTTCGGCGGCGGTCCGCTCGGCACGGGCAATCTCGATCTCTATCTCGACAGCTTCAAGGCGTTCAATCGCTGGCAGTCGGACTTCTGCGCCGCCACCAATGGACGGGTTAATGCCGTTTCCTTTCTTACCACGGTCGATGTCGATCACACGATCGAGGGTATGCGTGAGGCCAAGGCGCGCGGCGATGTCGCGGTCAATCTGCCGGCCTTCCCGCAAAATCCTGCGCAATTCACCAAGGAAGGCTCTGTCTGGCAGGCCATGACCGGCGATGCAGGCGGCGATCGCAGCTATCGCGACCCGGAATTCGACCCGCTCTGGGCTGCTTCGGTTGAGCTTGATCTGCCGCTCACCTTCCACCTTGGCGCGCGGGTCTCGCGGTTCAAGGACAAGACCAATTTCCTGCCCGATCTGCCCATGGGCAAGGTGGCGATGCTCGAGCCAATCGGCATCTTTATTTATAGCGGCATTTTCGATCGCTTCCCCGAGCTGCGCCTTGGTATCATTGAATCGGGTGTGGGCTGGATGCCCTGGGCGGCGGACTATATGGACCGCAACTGGACGCTCCAGAAACACTGGACCGAGTGCGATATCAAACACGCGCCGAGCTATTATTTCGACCAGAATGTCTATGCGTCTTTCATTTCTGACCCGGTCGGGGTGCGGCTGCGCGATTTGCCCGGCTGCAAGAACATCATGTGGTCCTCGGATTATCCGCATTCGGAAACCACCTTCCCCAATTCACATGTGACGATTGAGGAGAATTTCGCAGGCGTGCCGCAGGCAGACCGCGACTGGATCATTTCTGGCTGCGCAGAAAAGTTCTTCGGCCTGAAATAGTGATTCGCCCTTCCCCGGGATGGGGAGGAGCATGAGAAGGAGAGTGAGCCATGGCCGAAGCAGATGCCATCGATGCCAATCGTGAGATCGCTGCTAAGCCGCGCGTTGCCGATCTTGTTGTCGACGCCGATGTCCATGTGACGCCGCCGCCCGAATTCTGGGCCGAATATCTTTCGCCGCAATTCCGCGATCTGGCGCCGACCATCGAGCATGACGAGGATTGCGACTGGATCCTGTTCGAGGGGACCCGCAAGAAACACAATCTGATGCAGTCGCAGGCTGGTCGCAAGTTCGATGAGTTTCGCAACGACGGCAAGGTGTCGGACATGCGTGTCGGCGGCTGGGTGCTCGACAAACGCCTGAACGATATGGACCATGACGGTATCGATCAGGGCGTCGTGTTTGGCGGCGGGCCTTTGCAAACCGGCAATATGGATCTCTATCTCGACAGCTTCGAGGCGTTCAACCGCTGGCAGTCGGACTTCTGCAATGCGTCGAGCGGGCGTCTGTTCGGAGCCGCCTTCATGCCCACGGTCGATGTCGATCAGGCGGTGACGATGATGAAAGCGGCTCGCAAGCGTGGCGATGTTGCCGTCAATATGCCGGCCTTCCCGCAATCGGCGGAGCATTTCAACCGGTCGGACTCGCTGATGCAGGCGCTCATGGGCGATCCGGCAGGTGAGCGGCAATATCGCGATAAGGAATTCGACCCGATCTGGAAGACCGCGATCGACGAGAACCTTGCGATTACCTACCATCTTGGCGCGAAAGTGGTGCGCTATACCGACAAGACATTGTTCCTGCCCGATCTCGCGGTGAGCAAGACACCGATGCTCGAAATCGTCGCGCCGATGATCTTTTCCGGCGTGTTTGACCGCTTCCCCGAACTGCGCGTCGGCCTGATCGAATCGGGCGCAGGCTGGATGCCGTGGGCGGCTGAATATATGGACCGCATCTGGCATATGCAGCGCCACTGGACCGGCTGCGACATCAAGCATGAGCCGAGCTATTATTTCGACCAGAACGTCTATTGCTCGTTCATCTCCGACAAGGTCGGCATCGCGCTGCGCGATTTTCCCGGCGGCAAGAACATCATGTGGTCATCGGATTACCCCCATTCGGAAACCACCTTCCCGCATTCGCATGAGGTAATCGCCGACCATTTCGAAGGCGTTCCTGAGAAAGACAAGCACTGGATTCTCGCTGGCTGCGCAGAGAAATTCTACGGATTGAAATAGGGCGCAAGACCCTTGGGAGAGGATGGAGCGGGTGCCTGGCGCCCGCTCCATTTTTTTGCGCCCGTGCCGCCGCCCACCCTCGCAGGGACCGAGAAACGCCAATTCCGGCGAAATCGGCCGAGCGAAGTTGACAGGTTGACACAGTCCAGAGGGAAAACTGTCACCTTGTACAAAAGTGTCACCTTGCAGATTCTGCAAGCCGCTATCGTTGGGTGAAAGAAGGCGTTCAGGCGAGGTCATGCCGACCAATCTACCGCAGCGATACCCATTTAGGAAAGTCGTTTGAGCGCGCCGGGCTGGAGCGGGGGCGGCAATTGGGCTGCGCCAGGGGGAGACTTCCGGATTCGACGACATTGCGGACAATCAGCATCACTTCGACAGAAGGTATGACGACTTCATCCCCTCGTATTCGTAGAAGCCAAGTCGGCCCGGGATACAAGAGATGAACGTGCCGTCGCCCATTCCGATGATATCATCAAGCGCCTTACCTAGCGGCATATCGCGCCCGTCCCAATCGCTGGTGCCGGACAGGACCTAGCACAAGGAAGGTGCACCCTTCATTCGAAGTACCGCTTCAATAGCGTCGGCGAATGCGTCATTGCCGGTCAAGTGCAGACAGAAGCGGGAGTCGAGACGCACCGAATGGTCGAGTAATTCCCGAACGTCACGGCGGCGATTCTCACCAAGTTCCAGTAGCATGCCCATGCGCCGCTAGGTCGGCTCGGCAAGGAAGGCAAGAAAGCCGCGTTCGTGCTCGTTCATGAACCAATCGTGGCCAATCTCCGAGCCGGAATCAACAATGCCTGCATTCCACCCATTTATCGCCATTCGATTGCAACATTGTGCGAATGGCAGGAATCGACCCAAAATCAGTTATTCACTCCCGATCCCTGCCTTACCAGAAACGGCCATTCGAATTTTGCGCGCCGCATGTTTGAAATGGTGTGGATTAGGCACATTTGCCTTTCAAGAACCATTGGCCCCAAACAGCTGACGCTCGCGGCTGTCTCCTAACAAAAGGGAGAAGAGCTCACGAATCCGTACTTGGGTTTCCAATCCAACGCGTTCCCCGTAATGATTTGGACGGATCCCGCAGTACCGGCTCTGATTCCAGCATTGAAGCAGCCTCCGCTGCCCCAGATCGTGGCGGAGCGGGACTGAGGGACCGCAGATATCCCCATACACTTAAAATCCCTTCGCACTGGCGGCACTCGAATTCATGCCCTAAGTGGAGACGGCTTGTACGGCAGTCCTGCGGTGCGCTCGGGACCACCCAAGGGGGCGACCACAAACAGAAGGAACCCCCTTTTACGTTGGCCCGCCTTGATGAGGCGAGCAGACGGTGTCGGCTACGCCAGGAGGAGAGATACCAATGCCTCAAGAATCTGCGGAAGTAGATCTTGTCGTTCGAAACGGCCTAATCGTCGATGGGACCGGCGTGCAGCCATGCGAAGGCGATGTCGCCATTCGAGACGGCAAGATAGTCGACACCGGAACGGTAGAGGCCTCCGGGAAGAAGGAGATCGATGCAAAGGGCTGTATCGTAACGCCTGGCTTCGTAGACATTCATACGCATTACGACGGTCACGCAACCTGGGAGAACCATATCCGTCCGTCGTCGAACCATGGAGTGACGACGGTTGTTACTGGCAATTGCGGGGTGGGCTTTGCGCCATGCCGCCCGGCCGACCGGCAAGCCCTGCTAGCGCTGATGGAAGGGATCGAGGATATCCCGGAACCGGTGCTGGCAGCAGGTCTGCCATGGAACTGGCGGAGCTTCCCGGAATTCCTCGACGTGGTCGGCGCGCGGCATTTTGACATGGATATCGCCATGCAGCTTCCTCACGCGCCCCTCAGGGTATTCGTCATGGGCCAGCGCGGCATCGACCGCGAAGCGGCGACGCCTGACGACATCGCTGCCATGGCCAAATTGGCAAGAGAGGCCGTCGCGGCAGGGGCGATCGGCTTTTCGACGACCCGTGCGATCAACCACAAGTTCAACGACGGTAGACCCTCTCCGGTCTACACTGCGGCTGAAGAAGAACTGACCGGCATCGCGATAGGGATGAGCGAGGCCTGCGCCGGGGTTTTCCAACTGATTACCGATTTCGAGGACCATGAGCGCGAATTCGACATGCTCGAGCGCATAGCCAAGACGTCGGGACGCCCTTTGTCAGTCTCTGTGTTCCAGCGCGCCAGCACACCACAACTTTATGCGGACACGCTTGGACGAATCGCACGCGGCAACGCTCGCGGCATCGAATTGCGTGGCCAGGTCTGCTGTCGCCCGACCGGCGGACTATTCGGCCTGGCGTTGCGCGGACACGCCTTCAGCTTCTGTCCGAGCTACCAGCGTATTGCCGAGCTGCCGCTGGCAGAGCAGGTCCAGGCAATGCGCGACCCGCAGTTGCGCTCTGCCATCCTCGCAGAGTTTCCCACGGTCGATGAGAGTGATATGCTTTCGCGCGCAGTAGTAACGCTCGACCTCCAGTATGAACTCGACGAGAACGAGCCCGACTATGAGCCTGCGCGATCCGATTCCGTAGCAGCCACAGCTGAACGGCTGGGGCTGAAAGCGGCCGAGTATATGTACGACAGGCTCCTCGCCGACGAAGGAAATACAGTCTTCTTCTTTCCCTCAAGCGGTTGGGCGGAGCATTCGATCGATGCGATAGAGGCGATGATGATCCACCCCAACGCTGTCCACGGTCTTGGTGACGGCGGAGCCCATTGCGGCCAGATCTGCGACGCCAGTCAGCAGACCTACATGCTCACGCGCTGGGCGAAAGGCCGACATGGTCGTTCACTCCCGCTCGAACGTATCGTTCGCATGATGACTCATTCCACTGCGACGGCGGTAGGCCTCAAGGATCGTGGTGTCATCGCGGCTGGCCACAAGGGTGACCTGAACATTATCGATCTCGATCGACTAACGCTGCATCGCCCGGAAATGGTTTACGATTTGCCCTCGGGCGCGGGCCGGCTGCACCAACGCGCAACCGGCTATGTTGCAACGATCGTAAACGGGGTGGTGACGCAGTCGGCAGGCGAGGCCACCGGTGCCCTGCCCGGACGGTTGGTGCGCGGCCAGCGGCAAGCACCCGCGGCAGATCAATAAAACATTCGGGCGCTGCCAAACCAATTGGTCTTTCGGGGAGGGGATGTCGCGGTAGCTTGGAACGATTCTGAAATCGGAATTCAGGACACCGGGCCGACAGGAATGAGAGCAGAAGGCCTGTCGTCAAGTATAACTGTCTTTGTCTCCAGGAACGGGAACAGGCCCTCGACGCCTCCTTCACGCCCGATGCCGGATTGCTTGAAGCCGCCGAATGCCATGGTGAAATCGGTCTGGAACGAGTTGTGCCCTACCGTCCCTGAGCGAAGCCTTCGAGAAATTGCGTAGGCGCGATCGACGTCATTGGTGAACACTGATGCGTTCAGGCCGTAGATCGTGTCGTTGGCCGTCTCGACGGCTTCCTCCTCGCTGTCTACCGAGATCACCGAGAGCACCGGACCGAAGATCTCTTCTTGCGCGATGGTGGCATGGTTATCGACATTGCCGAAAACAGTTGGCTCGATGAAGAATCCGCGATCGAGGTGTGCAGGACGCCGGCCACCGGTTGCAAGGGTGGCACCCTCGTTCTGGCCCTTGGCGATATAGCCCTCGACACGGTCGCGCTGGCGACGCATCGCCAGCGGCCCCATCTGGACTGCCGGATCGAACGGATCCCCGACGGCCACTTTCTTGAAAGATGCGCTGAGCGCATCCACCATTGTATCATGGCGCTTTCGCGTGACGATGACGCGTGTCAGCAGGGAGCAGCCTTGGCCCGTCAAGGCGATCGCGGCGCCTGCGATCAAATTTGCGGCGCTCTCCATGTCATAGTCATCGAGCACGATGGCGGGCGATTTGCCGCCCAGTTCAAGCGTGCACCTGGCGATGCGATCTCCGCAGATCGAAGCAATTCTCTGGCCCGCCGCTGTCGAACCGGTGAAGGTCACCTTGTCCACGTCAGGATGGCGTACAAGCAGTTCGGATACTTCGCGGTCTGCCGTGACGATATTCACAACACCGGGCGGCAATCCGATAGCCTCGCACACTTCGGCGAGAACATAGGCCGCGCCAGGAGCTTCGGGCGATACCTTGATGATCAGGCAGCAGCCCGCCAGTAGCGCGGGCGCGGATTTGATTGCGATCAGCCCGGCGGGACTGTTCCACGGTATGATGGCCGCCACGACGCCGACAGGTTCGCGAACGATCAGGCCTAGATTCCCGAACCGCGGCTTGTGCTCTTCCACGAACGCAAAGCTGTCGGCGAGATCGGCGTAGTATCGGTAGTCGTTGCCCAACGAGGCCGACCGATGCATCGCCATTCCATGAATCATTCCTGACTCTGTCGTGAATATCCGGGCGCTGGTCTCCGCGCGCTTGTCGAGTTCGGCGGCGATCGCATTGATGTAGCTGGCTCTTTCGGCCGGTTTCATGCCCGGCCACGGGCCGTGATCGAAGGCTTGCCTTGCGGCTGCGACGGCGCGATTGATATCCGTCTCCTGCGCCTCAGCGACGCGCATGAACAGCTCTTCGGTCCCGGAGTTGATGACATCGATTTTCGCGTCGCTTGACGGCTTGACCCATTCGCCGCCGATGAAGAGCAGGTCCGGGTTCTGGATGGGAGCCATGGGATTCGTCATCATTGTCGCTCCTGCTGGATTGCTGGCTTGCGCAGGCCAAGCGATTCGCGCGCTCCGGCCCGGATATAGGCGTGGATCTGCCGGACTTGCTTACGCGTGAGTTCCTCGAACTGCGGCATGCCGCGCGCTTTCAGTGCACCATCATGGACGACGGCCCAGAGGTCAGCTTCCCGCAGGGCGATAGCCGATTCGCGCAGATCGGGTGCAGGCGCGCCTGGTGAACGTAGCTTTGGACCGTGACACACGCTGCACGGAAGGTACCGCCGAGCTCCGGCCTTAACATCGGCTTCGTCGAGCTTCAGCGCCGGGTCATCGATAGCATCGACCTTCATGCTCCGTTTCTCCGAGGGCGGCAGGCTTGCCTTGCCGTCGAGCGCGAAAGTCACGAGACGGCGCGGGCTGCTGAACTTCCAGCCGACGTCGGTCACTTCGCTGTAGCTCGCCAAGAAGCCGCCGTAGCCCACCAGAACCGAGACATATTGCTTGCCGTTTACGGAATAGCTCATCGGCGCCGCGACGACACCAAGCCCAACGTCAGCCCGCCACAGGCGGCTGCCGGAATTGGCATCATAAGCGCTAACATAGCCATCAGCAGTTCCCTGAAACACCAGATCGCCCGCGGTTGCCATGGTTCCGCCATTCCACATAAAGTCGTGCTGGACCTTCCAGCGAGGCTTCTGCGCCACGGGATCCCAGGCGAGCAGTGCACCTTTGCCGTCATTCGGTTCCTCCACGACGGTCTCGAATTGGAGGTTGAAGAACGAACTGCTGCCGGGACGTTTGATATAGCGTCCGCCGATCTGCATGTAGGGGATGTAGACGAGTCCAGATCTCGGGCTGAACGACATCGCTTGCCAGTTGTGAGCGCCCAGCATGCCCGGAAAGATCGTCGTTTCGCCGGTTTCGAAGCGGATGTTCTCGGCCTCTACCGGCCGGCCGGTTTCGAGGTCTATCCGCTCCGCCCATGTTACCTTTCCGATTTTGCCCGGCTGGTTGAGCAGTTCTCCGGTCTCGCGATCGAGTACATAGAAGAAACCGTTGGTAGGGGCCTGCATCAGCACCTTTTTCGGCTGACCTGCGATGGTCAGCGTTGCGGTGATGATGTTCGCGGTCGCCTTGTAGTCCCAGGCTTCACGCGGATTGATCTGGTAGTGCCAGATATATTCGCCGGTATCGGCGTCGAGCGCGACGATGGAAGTGAGGTAGAGATTGTCGCCGCCGCCGGGGCTTCGCACTTCGGGATCATAGGGCCCGGAATTTCCGACACCCAGATAGATGCGGTCGAGCTCGGCATCGAAAGTGATGCCGTTCCAGACCGTCCCGCCGGTTCCGATCTTCCAGTACTCGCCGTTCCAGGTCGCGGCTGCCCGTTCCATGGCGGGATCGCCCTTGTTCTCCTCTGGCGTCCCGGGGACGGTGTAAAAACGCCAGGCCATTTCGCCTGTGGCCGCGTCATAGGCGGTGACGAATCCGCGTGCGCCATAGTCTGCGCCGCCGTTTCCGATGATCACCTTGCCCCTGAAATAGCGCGGAGCACCGGTTATCGACTGTGGTGTAATCGCCGGAAGCGTGTCGACGCTCCATAATGGCTTTCCCGTCGCAGCGTCGAGCGCGATCAGGCGTCCGTCATAGGCTGCCGAGAAGATCCGGCCATCCGCAAAGGCAACGCCGCGATTGACCGATGTGCCTATGCGCATCTTGGCTGGGTTGTGTTTCCAGGTTTCCGGATCATACCGCCAGATGAGCTTTCCCGTGGCACCATCGACCGCATAGACAGAGGCATAGGTTCCGGTGAAATAGAGTGTGCCGTCGATGGCGAGCGGGGTCGCTTCCAGCGCTACCTCGCCGGGGAGGTCGAACGACCATGCCAAACCGAGTCTGTTCACATTTCCGGTATCGATCTGGTCGAGACGGCTGTACCCACTTTCGTCTGCACCGCCGCCAACAGCGGTCCAGTTGCCACCGGCCCCCACGCTGGCATCGGTTAGCTGCTCCCTGTCCCCATCGCAGGCCGCAACCAGCACCAGCAACACAGCAACCAGGAATTGGCTTGCGCCTCGCATCATCAATCCCTCCCAGATCTCATGCTGATCGCAAACTTTGCCCTGCTGGCGACCCCAGATTTGCGACGGATTATGACGCGGCCTTAAGCGGTTTGGGATCAGCCGTGTCGCCCGGCATTGCGAGGCCGATAGGACGTGTTCCTGCCATTTCGGCCCTGAGCATAGTACGTGCGAAGCCCGCGTAGTCGTTGACTGCAAAATGTTGAGTGCAACGGTTGTCCCATACCGCCAGCGAACCCTTCTTCCATCGGAATCGGCAGGTGAATCGCGGACGCACCACATGATTGTTCAGGAGTTGGAGGAGGGGGGCGGCTTCGAGGTCGTTCATGTCCTTGATCCCCACCATGTGATTGCCGGTGACGTAAAGTATCGGCTTGCCGGACTCTGGGTGAGAACAGATCAGAGGGTGCTCAATCCTCTTTCGGATCTGCTCCAGCATCTCGTCGTCGAGCCTGACGTGCTCAGCCTCATAGCTGAACGGTTTGGTTGTTCCCACGCCTCCCCTGCCGTCAGTCCCGTAAATGCCGGCCAGGCTGTGCAGGGCGATAAGCGGCTCGCACATTGCCTTCAGGCCGGGAGCAAGCCCCTCATAGGCCGCGCAAAGATTGGCGAACAATGTATCGCCGCCGTAGCGCGGCGCCTCAAGGCAATATAGAGCGACACCCATGTTCGGCGCTTCGCGTGAACTCTGGTCGGCGTGCCAGCGGTCGCCGAGATTACGCACCGATGTGGGGGTGTCGGCGGCGCGATGCATGCGACCGACCGGGTTAGGCGCTTCGCCCTCTCGAGCGTAGGTCGTCACTAGCGGCGCAAATCGCTCGGCAAAGGCGCCGAGGCTGTCCGCGTCGAGGTTCTGGTCGCGAAAGAAGATAACGGTGTGTTCGTGGAAGGCATGCTTGATCTCGGCGAAAATCTCATCGTCGATGTGCGCAATGTCCACGTCAAAGATCTCCGCGCCAGTCGATGCCGTGAGCGGTTCGACCCGTATCTTCTCGTACTGGCTGAGATCGTACATGGCCTTACACTCCCTATGGCAGCGAACACGACAGCGCTGCCAGATACTGGACAAGCGCACAAAGCGTTGCAATAACCTTGATTGCTCGCAAGCCGATATTGGCAGGGAGCGGGTGTTGACGGTAGTTTACTGCCGTTTCGTTGCCGAAAGCAGGCGGGCAGCGAACGGCCCATCATGGGAACTCCGACCTAGGTCCGTTTTTGATGGATCGCCGTCCAATTCCTGACGGTCTACAAGCCACCTCATTGCTGACACCCGGCGGGTTCGGTTCGACCGACAGCTTTCAGGTTAGCTCAAATCAGCGCTAAATGACCGGCATGAGGGCGCAAGGCAGTCAGAATGATAGCCTCGCGAATAGCCGCTTTCGGGATTACCCGATTATCACCTCTATGACCGATATTGAGGTCGGATACCGAATGGCGGGTTTTGCCGTCTTACCACCCGATGGCGGCCGGTCTGCAATCGGCCCAGAAGCTGTCATCTTGCAGAGCTCGAAAGAATGACCGGAATCGGAAATGCCATTAGACCCTTCAAATGTTCGAAATCCAGGTACGAGCTGCCACTCCTGAGCTTCCGTTATATGGATTACCGCAACAAAGATTCTCACCCTATTCGTGGTGCGTGAGCCGCACCAGCGTCGCCACGCCGTTCTCATGGGCGACGATCACCCGGAGGCCCGGCGGAAAAGCGTCCACGATCTCCTGCCCGAAAATGCGCTCAGTGCCTGTCGCGCGGACATAACTCGAGTCGTCGATGTCTACGGTAGCGGTCACGCCGCTGTCATCGCGCAGTTCGATCCGGTCCGGCGCGATCGATACGACAGCCCCGACATAGGGCCGCTTCGCGCCCGGGCGCATGACTCGGTGGTCCAGCGACAGGCGGAAGCGATCGGAGACGTTGGTGAGGCCGCTATGCGGCGTCCAGCAATTCATGAACAGCACGTCGCCGGGCCGGTAGGTGGTGTGTCGCAGGCAGCCTTCCGGCAGGTTCTCGGGGAGAATCATCGAAGAGGAGCCGGTTTCGTCGACTTCCGCGCGGTTGACATGATCGGTCAGACCCTCGGCGAAAGTGATACCGCCGACCTCCCAATCAACTTCGACGAGCGGCGTCCACATGGTAATGAAGTCCAGGCCCGGTGTGGTTGGTCCATCCTGATGATAGCCGGTAATGCGGTTGGACGCGGTGGACTTGTCGGGCAGCGTCGCCCGGTAGACGGTGATCGGCTTCCAGAAGGGCTCCTCGCCCAGCAGCCGGACGAGGAAATCGTGGATCGGCTTCTCCTCGACGAAGCTTTGCCACACCCCGCTGCGCGCAATCGGAATGGGATCGGCAAGATTCACGACGGTAGGCTTGCCGTTGGGACGGACGCTGTCTTCGACCGGGGCATCGCCGACGGGGTCGATCACTCCGAGCATTTCTAGTTCGTCGATGTAGACGCGGCGAAGACGCGCCACCGCGCCCTTGTCCAGCACATCGCGGAAGAACCAGTAGCCGTCCCGGTCCATCACCTCCTGAAGCGCAGGCAGATTGCCGATCAGGTGATTATGTGTCTTGGGCTCCGTGGTCGAAGGAACAAGGTTTGGATATGCCATATTCATTTTTCGTCTCTCCGGCAGCCTACCCGCAATTCGCGATACTGTTCGACCAGCAAGCTTATCTTTTGACGCCAATCACACCGTCCTGCCTCGGGCTTATACCTGCTGTGGGACAGGGGTGGCAAGGCGGATTGCGCGGGGGAATATCGTGCTATTCCCCCAGTGCAGCGGCACGGACCGCCGCGATTTCCGCTCCCAAGTTGGAGACATTTCCCGCTGTCGCGCCAGCATCGACCGGCATGATCAGGCCAGTGATCTGTGCCGAGCGATCGCCGCCGAGGAATACGGCGGCCTGGGCGATGTCGATCCCCGCACCCTGGCGCTTGAGCGGCTGGTAGTTCATGCGCACCGCCTTGATGCCCGCAGCAAGCTTCTCGAGTTGTTCGGGACTGGCGCCCGGTTCGTTATACAGACCGATGCTGGTCGGGATGTTGCCCGGGCAGATCACGTTGCAGCGGATCATGTGCGGTCCAAGCGCTATCGCGATCGACTGCGTGAAGTTGTTTACCCCGGCCTTGGCCGCGCCATAGGTAAACACTCCGGCATTCGGCTGGGTGCCGGCGATCGACGAGGTGTTGATGATGGAGCCGCCGCCGTTTTTGGCCATGTGCCGTGCCGCGATCTGGCTGCCCCAGATCACCCCGAGCAGGTTGACGTCGATCACGCGGTGAAACGTGGAGAAATCGCATTCGAGAAATGGCGCTTGCGTACCCTCTCCGATCCCGGCGTTATTGAACATGATATGCAAGCCGCCGAATTCGGAGACGGCGTAATCGACCAGCGACTGGACGTCCTCCTGTTTGGAAACGTCGGTCCGCTTGAATCGTGCAGCGCTGCCCAATTCCTTCGCCAGCGCGGCGCCTTCGTCATCCTGAACGTCGGCGATGACCACCTTTGCGCCTTCCTCGACAAAGAGTTCGACGCTGGCGCGGCCGATGCCCCGCGCACCACCGGTTATAATAGCAACCTTGCCTGCTAGTTCGTTTGCCATGTTTTTTCCTTTCCTCATGACATCCATCGGCCATGGCGTACAAAAAATAA
>JAQWKP010000199.1 GCA_029247785.1 Novosphingobium sp. | reverse complement strand
ATTCTGCCGGGTGAGCGACACAAGTCGCCCCCGGTTGCATTCGGGCTGACGGCTCAGTTGAGCATCGGACGGAATTTCGGGAGAGAGTATGGCATTAGCGGTTGATCTGGGTGGCAAGACCATCCTCGTTTGCGGTGTTTCCAATAGCGGCATCGGAGGCGCGACTTGCCGCCAGATTGTGCGCGCCGGCGGCACCGTTATCGCGCTCGACAAGGATCAGGCACTGATTGATGCAACGGTGGCGGGAGTTGAGGCTCTGGGCGGCACGGCTCATTCGCTGGTCGCCGACCTCTATGATGTCGCACAATGCGAGCAGGTCGTGCCCAATGTGCTCGAACGCTTCGGCCAGCTTGACGGCATCGCCAATGTCGCTGGCGGAACCACCGCCGAGGAATGGATGCCGCTCGACCTGACCCCCAGCGACAGCTTCTGGAAGACAATGCAGCTCAATTTCGGCTATATCTTCTTCTTGTGCCGGGACGCTGCAAAGCACTGGATCGATAGCGGCCAGTCTGGCGCGATCGTCAACATCTCATCGGTATCATCGCTGGCCTCTGCGCCATGGCACGGACCCTACGGCGCGGCCAAATCGGCAATCACCGCCCTCACCCGCACCATGGCCAATGAGTGGCACGAATTCGGCATTCGCGCCAATTCGGTGCTGCCCTGCGCAGTCGCGACCGAGCGCGTGATGTCGCGCATAACCCCGGACAATGTCGTTCCCGGCAGCGAGATGAATTTCACCGAGCCCGACGAGCTAGCCAATACCATCACCTTCCTGCTGAGCGATCTGGCCTCGGGCATTTCCGGCCAGAGCCTGACTGTCGACCGCTCGCTCAGCACCAAGTTCTGCGCTGGGGCCCGACGCTCGCGCAGCGAAATCGACAAGAGCTGAAGGCGGGGGAGCAACACGATGGCGCTTGAACTCGATTTTACCGGCAAGACGATCCTGGTCTGCGGCATTCACAAGGGCGGTATGGGCGGCGCAACCTGCCGCCAGGTGGCGAAGGCCGGTGCCACAGTGATCGCGCTTGATAACCAGCAAGCCTATTGCGACGATATCGCCGAAGAAGTGCGGGCGCTGGGCGGCACCTGCCACACCATCACTGCTAACCTCATGGACGTGGCGGAATGCGAAAAGGTCATTCCGCGCGTGCTCGAACAATTCGGACCCATCGATGGCATTGCCAATATCGCCGGCGGCACCACCGGCGAAGAATGGATGCCGCTCGAAGAACTGCCGGGCGAGCACTTCTGGAAGACGCTTCAACTCAATTTCGCCTATGTCTTCTTCTTGTGCCGCGATATCGCCGCCGAATGGATTCGCACTGAGCGCAAGGGCGCGATCGTCAATATCGGATCGGTCAGCGCCAAGGACGCTGCGCCCTGGCACGGCCCCTATGGCGCCGGAAAATCGGGCATCATCGCGCTGACCCGGACCATGGCCAACGAGTGGCATGAGTTCGGTATTCGCGCCAATTCAGTGTCGCCGGGCGCGGTTACTAGCGAGCGCGTCGCGGCCAAGGCGAAGACCATGTCGCCCCGCGCGATCGCCAGCCGCGATCCCAACGACAGCTTGATCTTCACCGAGCCGGTCCAGCTCGCCAATGCGATCTCCTTCCTGTTGTCGGACCTGGCTTCGGGCATTTCGGGCCAGAACCTCACGGTCGATAGCTCGCTGAGTACGAAATTCTGTGCCGGAGCCCGTCGCAGCCGCAAGGAACTGGAAGATTTGGGATAAGGGAGCCGACGATGGAACTAGGACTGCTGTATGAGATCGAGGCCCCCAAGCCCTGGGCCGGAGACCATCCCTGGGGCCAGCGCACTGCCGAGCGCATGGCCTATGCGAACTGCCTCGACCAGATTGAGCTGGCCGACAAGAAGGGCTTCCACACCGCCTGGCTGGTCGAGCACCATTTCCGTGAAGGGCGCAGCCACATGCCCTGCAACGACGTCGTGCTAGGCGCGCTGGCGCGGACAACCGAGCAGATCAAGCTCGGCTTCGGCGTGTCGCTCATGCCGCATGAATTCATCCACCCGGCACGGGTCGCCGAAAAGGTGGCGACGGTCGATGTGCTGTCCAAGGGCCGCGCGGTATGGGGTATGGGCCGCTCCACCCCAATGGAGCAGATCGCTTTCGGGGTCGATATTCCCGATTCAAAGAACAAGGTCCGCGCCGCCGCGCGCAGTGTCGTCGGAATGTGGGAACAGGAATATTACGAGGAGCATTCCGAGTATCTCGATTTCCCCGCACGCATGGTCACGCCCAAGCCCTACCAATACCCGCATCCGCCCTGCTGGATGGCGGGCGTCTCGGAAGAAAGCATCCGCTTGGCCGGTCAGAACGCGCTTGGCCTGTTGTGCTTTTCGATCATGCAGCCGCTCGACAAGCTGGCGTGTCTGATCGACGCCTATCGCGAGGAACAGAAGAATGCGGTACCGCTGACCAGCGTTTCGACCAACAAGGTCGGCGTCTATACGCTGGTTCATTGTTCGGAATCGCGCGCCAAGTTCGACACCAACCGGGTGTGGGATTCGCTGTGGTGGTGGTATGCCAGCTCGGCTGAATTCATTCTCAAATGGGAAATGGCGCATCTTTCGCCAGAGGATCAGGAAAAGGCCTTCCCGCTGCTCAAGCAGCAGGCCGAAGGCGGGTTTGATCTGAATGAGTTCGACGAAGCCGACATGGTAATCATCGGCACGCCGGACGAATGCCTGAAGAAATTCCTTAAATATGAGGAAGCTGGCGTCGATCAGGTGCTGTGCTACATCAATTTCGGCTATCTGCCGCAAGAGGCGGTGATGGAATGCATCACCCTGCTGGGTGACTATGTCATTCCCGAGCTGAACGCGATGGGCGCGAAACGCACAGCAAGGGGTATCGAGCAATCGATCGCCGCGCAGCAGGCCGCCGAATGAGCACCGCCATCACAATCCCGCCAGAGCGCGCAGGCCGCGAAGCTGACCCGGCTTTGGCCGAGACGCGCGGCCAGATGGGGACGGCTATCGAAGCAGGCATGTTCGCCACCAAACAGCCGCCAGACGAAACTCCGCTCGCTGGCCTGCGCACCTTGCGCTTTGCACCATCCGGAACGCCGCGCGCCCACATATTGCAACTGCATGGCGGCGGATTTCGTATCGGCAGGCCCGAATTCGAAGGCCCGCTGATGGAACGGCTCGCCGAACGCTGCGGCG
>JAQWKP010000159.1 GCA_029247785.1 Novosphingobium sp. | reverse complement strand
GCTCGATAAGCTCGGAAACCTCGGCCCGCCTCAAGCCGATATGCCACCCCCGCGCCATGCCGGCGCGTTCGGAGCTGAGCTGGGTGCGCGCGACGGTCCAGCCATCATTGACGTCGCCGAGCACATCGCCATCGGGCACTTCGACATCATCGAGGAATTCCTGGCAGAAATCCGCGCCGCCACGCACCAACCTGATCGGGTTTACGGTCATGCCCGGCTGGTTAAAATCGACCAGGAACATGGTCAGCCCGGCATGTTTGCGCACGCTCGGGTCGGTCCGCGCCAGGCACAGCCCCATGTCGGAGGCATGGCCGCCGCTGGTCCAGATTTTCGAGCCATTGAGATACCATGTGTCGCCGCGTTTTTCTGCGCGTGTCAGCAATCCGGCAAGGTCGGAACCGCCTGAGGGTTCGGACAATAGTTGCGCCCACAGCTGCTCACCCGAAAGAATCTTCGGAATGTATTTAAGCTTCTGCGCTTCGGTGCCGTGCTTCAACAGGCAGGGCAGCACGATATTGACGGCGTTGCCGTAATGCCACGGGAGACGATAATCCTCAGCTTCCTCGAAGAAGATGTCCTCGCAGCGCCGGTCGAGTCCGAGCCCGCCATATTCTATCGGCACGGTGACCCCGCCATAGCCGCCCAACCCGCCGTCAAACAGCAGCTTCTGGATGGTCCGGTCGAGCGCGACCAGTTCCAAGTCCTCAAACGAATTGGCCGGTTGGCCGGGAATGCGCAGCGGCAGTTTTCCGGCCATATTCTCTCGCGCCTTGAGGCGGAACGCCCGCTGCTCGTCAGTGTCGAGATGCTCGGTGGTCTGGCGATCGCCAATCGGGGCCTGTGTGGTGTTTTCCATTACTCGTCTCCCCTCAGATTCCGGCCAGCCGGCACAAGCGATCGTGATGCGCCGATGGCGAGCCCCACAAGGCTTCATTCGACACTGCGCGGCGCAGGTAGAAGTGAATGTCATGCTCCCAGGTCAGGCCGATCCCGCCATGTAATTGCAGGCAGTCACGAATGATCTCGGTGGCAGAACTCCCGCAATGGCTCTTGGCAACGCTGACCGCGATACCCGCGTCGGGTGCCTGATCCTGCACCGCGCGGGCAGCATGGGCCGCTGCAGCCTTGGCCGCCTCAAGATTGGCAGCGTGGCGAGCGAGGCGATGCTTGAGCGCCTGGAACGAGCCGATTGGCCGCCCGAAAGCATAGCGGTCCTTGCACCACTCCAGCGTGAATTCGAACGCCCTGTCGGTAACCCCGACAGTCTCGGCGCATTGCAGTGCGAGCGCAGCCTGGAGCTGGCGTTCGAATGCTTCGCCAGCGGCTTGAGGTGTGCCAAGCAGTGCATCGGCTCCCAGCGAAACCCCGGCGAAATCGACCTCGGCGATACGGCGACCGAGATCGATTGCTTCAAGCTTGCGCACTGTCACGCCCATGGTTCCTGCCGGGATGAGGAACTGCGTGAGGCCATCAGCGGTCACTGCAGTCACCAGCAGCACGTCAGCCACTTCGGCATCTTCGACCAGCACGGCGGTTCCATCGAGCACAAAGCCATCGGCAGTGGGTGTTGCCGAAACACCGCCCGGCTCAGCCCCGCCCAGTGTTCCACGCGCCGCAAAGCACCAGGCCGCAAGCGTCTCACCACTTGCCAGGCCAGGCAGCCATTGCTGGCGCTGTTCAGGCGAACCGGAATGGGCGATGGCGAAAGCCGCGACACAGGATGACAGGAATGGCCCGCCAAAAACCACCCGGCCCAATTCCTCGGCGATGACGGCGGCATCGGCGACGCCGCCAGCCGATTCGGCGATCCCGCCCTCATCCTCGGGCACGAACAACGCAACCCAGCCCAGTTCAGCGCCTTCCCGCCAGACGTCGCGATCAAGACTGGCATCGCCGTCGACGAGTTTGCGCAGCGCAGCGATCGGCGAGCGGTCATCGAGAAACCGCCGCGTCATGTCCTGCAGCATCACCTGGTCTTCGCTGAGGTTTACATCCACGCATAATCTCCCATCATGGGTGTGATCTAAAGCACATGCGCGCCCGCAGGAATAGAGACGAGAGGACAGGACATGGCCGAAACACAGCAAAATCGTAGCGAGCCCGATCAGCTGGCGAGGCTCGGCGAGCTGCTCGACCGGCAGGACATTTACGACTGCATCAAGCGCATCAGCCGAGCGATCGACCGGTTCGACCGCGACATGTTTCTTTCGTCTTACCACCCCGACGCGGTGATCGATGCCGGTCAATTCGTCTCCGATCCCACAGCAACCTATGACGGCGGCGAAGCCCTGCACGAGGCTGGCCAGGACGCCACCTTGCATCACCTCACCAACCACGTCTGCGAGGTGGAAGGCGACACAGCTCATGCCGAGACATATTTCCTCTATGTCGGGCGCAACAAGGACGGGTCGAACTGGGCAGCAGGGGGACGCTACAACGACAGGCTGGAACGACGTGAGGGGGCGTGGAAGATCGCCTTTCGCTATACGAATATCGACTGGTCCGGCATGGTCCCAGAAACTCAGGTCCCGCTGTTCACCGGCCTGCCGGACGACGCACAGGCGAACGGCACACCCTCACGCAGCCGCGAAGATCCGTCATACCGCCGACCACTGACCAACTTGCGGCAAGTGCGCATGCCCGAGGACCCGACTGCCTACAGCAGGCCCGAAGCCTGACCACTCGTCACACCATGAAACGGCCCGCGTTCACATGGAGCGATATCCCGGTGACCGGGCTGGACATGTCGGAAAGCAGATACAGCACGCTACCCATGTAATCTTCCGGCGTCGGCATGAAGCCTAGCGCGCTCATCGACGCGATCCTTTCATACTCCTCGTCCCGCGTCGTGCCGCGTTCTCTGGCCAGGTTTTCCAGCGCATGAAGCAACGCGTCATTGAGGATCGGGCCGCAATGCAGGCTGTTCACCCTTATCTTGTGCTCGCCATATTCGATCGCCAGCGTGCGGGTCGCCGCCGCCAGCGCCGCCTTTGAAGCGGCATAAGGCAATCCTCGAGGCCAGGGCATGCTCGAATTCATCGAATTGATGATGACGATGCTGCCGCCGTCTTCCTGACTGGTCATCTGCTCAACCACCGGCTTAACCACCTGCAGCGTGCCGAACAAATTGGTGTCCACAATCGGACGCCAGTTGGACATATCGTCTTCGGATTCGGTGATCGTCTTGTTGTCGTCCGGTCGATAGCCGATCGCGACCAGCCCATCGACCTTGCCGAATTTGTCGAGAGTCTCGCCGACCAGCCGCTTGCAGTCATCGGCATCGTTCATATCGGCAACGACCGGCAGGGCCGTCCCGCCCCTGTCCTCGACCTCGCGGGCGAGCCCATCGATGAAGTCGTTGGAACGGGCGGCAAGCACCACCGACGCGCCCTCGTCACAGCACATATGGGCAGTGGCGTGGCCCAGCGAGGGGCCCGCGCCAAGCACGATGACCGCGCGCCCCTCCAGCATCTTTCGCATGATATTCATCCCCTTCCGGGAGTGATCATGCCGTAATTTTCCGCAGCTGATAAGGTGCGAAGGCGAATGGTGTAGCTCAGGCCGCCGCCAGCTGCCCGGCGTTCTTGCCCGCAAGCCGCCCGAACACCGAACCATTGAGCAGCCCGGTACCGCCCGGATAATTCTGGTAGAACAACCCGCCAACCAACTCGCCCGCCGCATAGAGGCCGGGGATCACGCGCTGGGCAAGATCAAGCACCCTCGCGTCAGTATCGATCATAAGCCCCCCGAAGGTGAAAGTGATGCCGCAGGTCACGACATAGCCATGATAAGGCGGCGTATCGATCGGCAGCGCCCAGTTGGACTTTGGCACGGCGAGGCCTTTGGTGCGCACGCCATCGAGCACCGATGGGTTGTATTCGCCCTCCTGGCAGGCGGCGTTATATGCTTCGATTTCCGCCTTGAGCCCCTCGGCATCGATGTCGAGTTCTTCGGCGAGCCCCGCCAACGTGTCCGAGCTACCCTTGGTAACCTCGCGAATACGGTATTCGTCGCGGACATTGTCGTGAGTCTTGGCGTCGAAAATCTGCACCGCCGCGCGGCCCGGCTGCTTCATCACTTCCTTGCCATATTTGGCATAGGTGTGATTGCGATAGTCGGCCCCTTCGTCGATGAAGCGCTTGCCGTCCATGTTGACGACCACGCCGATCGGGTAGGAATGCTTCTGGAAATTGTCGAGAATCACGCGGTCGCCATAGGGCGGCGCGGAAATGTCCCACTGCACCGCATGGCAGCTTGACCAGCCGCCATGTGGTCTCGCGCCGATGCCGAGTGCAGCGTTGATACCGTCACCGGTGTTGTGCTGGGTTCCGCGCACCCGGCACAGGTCCCAGCCCTCGCCGAGATAGCGCACGCGCATTTCCGGATTGGATTCGAACCCGCCGCAGGCCAGCACGACGGCTTTGCCGTGCACATCTTCATAGCCGTCCAGCCCGAAGGCACGCACGCCGGTGACGTGGCCACTTTTGTCCTGGATCAGCTCGCGCAGGGCCGTTTCGTAGCGGATGGCAATGCCCATGCGCTCGCAGGCCTGGACCAGCATGTCGACCAGACCCCAGCCGCCGCCGACTGCCTCGATATTCACCCCGCCATAGAAATGGTGCTTGCCCTCGATCTTGAAGCTCTGGCGACCGAACATCGGGATAAAGCGGATCTTGTGGTCGCGCATCCAGCGCATCGTTTCGCGCGACTGGCGGATCAGGATATTGGCAAGGTCTTCGTCAGCCTGGTGCTCGGTGACGCGCATCAGGATTTCCATGAAATCGTCTTCGCTAAGCGGCGGCAGATTGCCAATCGAATCGTATTCGCCCGGGGTCATATCGTCGAGGATATCGGTGCGCAGGTCTTCGATCCCGTCATGGCAGAAGCGGAAGCCGCCGGCGGTGAAAGTTGAGTTACCGCCGCGATCCTCGAGAGTCGCCTTTTCAAGTACCAGCACCTTGGCGCCCTGTTCGGCCGCAGACAGCGCGGCACAGAGCGCAGCATTTCCTGCACCAACGACAATGACATCCCAGATTTCTTCGGCGGGCATAAATGGCTCCTCGGCTTCGACCGCAGCCGCTAGCCGCGCACCGCGCGTGGGTCAACGCCGCGCGCCCTATCAGCCTGCCCATGAAGCGGGGGTCGGGATGGTGATATAGTTGGCGCAATCAGTAGGAAGGCAAGCGAGTGCCCACCATCCACTCATACACATCCCCAGGGTTAATCCTCCCTTAATCTGCAATTTCTTATACAAGCACTTATCGAATACCTGTAAAAAATCTTGAAATATATCTGACGCATTCCGAAATTGGATACTTATATTTATCTGTCATTATGTGATTTTATTTTATAAACTTCGATATTTTCTTCAGGTATTTGATAGATTCAAATCAATAGGAGGATTGTAATGGGTTGGATTATTGCATTGATCGTTGGCGGCGTTGCTGGCTGGCTGGCCAGCATGGTGATGAACCGCAACGCCAGCATGGGCATTTTCTGGAATATCGTGGTCGGCTGCGTCGGTTCCGTGATCGGCAACCTCGCTGCGAACCAATTCGGCATCTCCGGGTCCGTTCAATCGTTCTCAATCACCGGCCTGATCGTTGCCTTTGTCGGGGCAGTCGTCCTGCTGGCGATCGTCAATCTGATACAGCGTGGCAAGGTTCGCTAGGACGCGGCAGCCAACGATACAATAGAACAGCAAGCGCGCGCAGGGGGCTTTGGGTTACCTGCGCGCGCTTGCGTCACCTCCTACGACACAGCACCGCCCCCTCGAACAACCGCCGCGCGGTGCGGTAAACAGCACCGTATTCCGCCTCGCCAGCTGCATTGACCGACGCATCGACCTGGGTTGTGCCAGAGGCGTGACCGATGCGGATCGAGCCGTTCTCGAACAGGCAAGCCGCGTTTGGGATTGAGCCCGCAACGCGCGCAGCCACCGCAAGGCAAATCGCGCCTGTTATCGGCACTGCGCGGTGGGGCTGGCCAACTGAAATCATCCGGACGGCAATGTCGTGATCGACAATGGAGAGCCGTTTGCCTGATATCAGCATTGCCTCCTGCGGCTTGCTGATCATCGCAACCTTGGGAATGCTTGCCACGTGCGCGGCCCAGTCAAGATTGTCCGCCAGCCTCATCGCCACCGAACCAGCCCGGCGGATCGCTTCCATGAGTTTGAGGAACGCTTCGTCCTGCTCCAACTC
>JAQWKP010000137.1 GCA_029247785.1 Novosphingobium sp. | reverse complement strand
CATGCTGGCGGTTGCCGCGATAATCGGCAAAACCGATGAAGTTGTCGTCCAGCACCTTGAGGAAGCCCGCCGGGCCGCCGCGATGCTGGACATAGGGCCAGCCCTCGCTGGTCACGCTTGCCAGATAGAAGCTGTCACGCGCGGCGATGAACTCCCTTTCGCGCGCTCCAAGCCGGTCGACGCCGCCATTGGCCGCCGCCTCCATCCTTTCATAGGAGGGGCGCGAACCGTCCTCGGTCTGCAAGGCGCGAATATCATCGGTGAAAAGCGTCTGAACGTAATTGGCGGCCATGGTCTCAACTCCCGGGCTGGCTTCATCCGGCGCTGCCGGTGGTGAAGCGATGCTGTTGGAAGCGGATTACCGTATTGCGGGATAAGTGATAATCTGTGATATAATCAAATCTCTATTACGGATATCGAAATAATGTCATGGACCGGCTGATGACCATGGAAATGTTCGCTGCTGTCGCGGAGCGCGGCGGGTTTGCAGCGGCTGCCCGGTCGCTGCGGGTTTCTGCGCCCAGCGTCACGAGAGGTGTGGCCGAGCTGGAAGCGCGGCTTGGCGTGTCGCTGTTTCACCGCTCGACCCGGGCGGTTTCGCTGACCGAAGACGGCGCTGCGCTGCTGCCCCGGGCAAGGCGCATACTGGCCGATTTCGCTGCTACCGAGCGGGAATTGCAAGGCGCTACGGGTGAGGTGCGCGGTCAGCTCAATATCACCGCGCCGGTCCTGTTCGGAAGGCTCCATGTGCTTCCGGTCGTCACAGAATTGCTGGAGCAGCATTTGCAGCTTACCATCGAGCTCATGCTGATTGATCGCAATGTCCGCATCGTCGAGGAGGGCATCGACTTTGCCGTGCGCATCGGCGCGCTTGCCGACTCGAGCCTCCGGGCGGTCAAAATTGGAGAAGTGCGGCCAATGCTGGTCGCCAGCCCGGCCTATATCGAACAGCATGGCGCGCCGCTTGGGCCACGGGACCTTGCCGATCACCGGATCATCGCCAGCACCGGACCGAGGGGCCCGGGTGAATGGCAATTCGGCGCGGGCAAGGTTCCGGGTCCGCTTCGACCCAGGCTGTTGGTCAATTCGGTCGAGGCCGGGCTGGCCGCTGCCGAGGCCGGGGTCGGGATCGCCAATCTGCTCAGCTACCAGGCTGACCGGGCCCTGCGCGAAGGCACGCTGGTCGAACTGTTCCGGCCTGACGGGTTCGATGCCATGCCGGTGAGCTTGTTGTTCGCCGCCGGGCGGTCCGCCGCTGCCGCGCCGCGCGCCTTTATCGAGGCGATGCGCGAGCGGGCGAAGACAGCGGCGTGGGTGCAATGAGCGCGAAAGATCCGCTCGACGCGCTGCTGACCGAGATCCGTGCCTGCCGCCATTGCGAGGCGCATCTGCCGCACGGCCCTTGCCCGATCGTTCAGGCGAGTAGGGGGGCAGGCGTGCTCATCATCGGTCAGGCACCGGGCAGCCGCGTCCATGCCAGCGGCGTACCGTGGGACGATGACAGCGGCGACAGGCTGCGCGACTGGACCGGGCTGACCCGCGAGGCGTTCTACGATCCCGGGCAGGTTGCGCTGATGCCGATGGGGTTCTGTTATCCCGGCAAGGGAAGTGGCGGAGACCTGCCGCCCCGGCCCGAATGCGCGCCGCTGTGGCATGAGCGCCTGCTGGACGGTTTGCCCGAGGTCAGGCTCACACTGCTGGTGGGCCAATATGCGCAAAAGGCCTGGCTTGCTCCCAAGCTACGAAAATCGATGACCGCAGCGGTACGCGGCTATGCCGATATGCCGGACGGGCTGTTTCCGCTGCCCCACCCCGCCTGGCGATCCCGACTGTGGATGGCGAAACATCCCTGGTACGAGGCCGAAGTCCTGCCGGTGCTGCGCGAGCGGATAGCGGCCGCTCTATCGGCCTGAAGACGATGCAGTCGGAACCTTGCCGGCTTTCATTTCGGCGCCGGTGACGATGCCGTTGAAATCGGTGTCCAGCTTGTCAAAATTGGCAAGGGTCGCGGCGCGATGTTCGACGATAGTGACTTTCCTATCGCTATTCTGGTCGAAGCGCTTCATCTGCGGCATCACATCCGGCAACGGAGGCTCACTAACCAGGACAGCAAATTCATTCGGCGAAACAACGCCGTTCTTATCTGTGTCGAGCTGCATGAAGAGCTGGCGATTCTGGTTGAGCGCAGTAGCCTGGGCGAGACCGCGTTCAAATTTCACGAGCTCGACGCGCGTGAAATAGCCATTGTTGTCCGCATCGCGGCTGCGGAATTCGCCATCCATGGCCGCGATGAAGTCGACACGGGTCAGGTCATCACTCGCCGGAGCCTGGGCCGCGCCTGCAGCGGGCTGCGCCAATGCGGGTGCCAGCCAGGTTGTTCCGGCAAGAAGACTTACGCTGAGCGCCCATGGGAGAGCACGAATACGAAGCATCTTGTCTAATCCACCCCTTGAAAAAGCGCCTTAATCCATCCCCGTCATGGGTCACCGTGTCAATGGCGCAGTCGGACCCTTCCTAATCCGGGGCAGATTGCTCCAAGCTTTACAGCTCACCGGTCGCGTAGATGGCGCAGGGGAAGGCGATTGACCTCGCGTCGTGTTTGGAGGAACCTGTTGTCGCGCCTTTGAGACTCGCGGGAGAGGGACCATGGCCCAGTCAACGCTAACGATCACACCGCTCGATCCGGTCGGAGCGCAGGTAAGTGGATTTGCGGGCAGCGATTTTTCGCCCGAAGAGAAGCAGGCGCTCAACCAGGCGTGGCTCGATTATGGCGTATTGCTGTTCCGGGGCATTGACAGCGCAGAGCAGCATCTGGCTCTCAGTCGCTGTTTTGGCGAACTCGAAATCCATCCGATCAAGGAATTGCGCGACGAGGACAATCCGTTCTTCTTTCCGTTGGGCGGCCCACCGATGGTTGCCCAGGTCTATGACGAGCAGGATATCCGGGTCGGACGTATTCCATGGCACCGTGACACCGCATTCCGGCCCGAAATCTGCAAGGGTTCGATGCTGCGGGTGCTCGAAGCGCGCACCAGCCAGGGCGAGACCCTGCTCGGTGACACCGCCGCAGCCTATGACGCTTTGCCGGATGAGGTGAAACAGCGGATCGAAACTCTCGAATATATCGCCGAAGTCAGCCACGGTTCGCCCGATTATCTCGGCCCGGCCAACTGGTGGAAAACCGCCAGGATGGCGCGCGATGACGAATATCCCGAAGGCGTCGAGCCGCCACGCGATATCCAGTGGCCTGACAATTCCGGGCTTAGACCGGTGATCTATCCCGCCGTGCTGCGCCATCCGGAATCCGGCCGCGCCTGCCTGTTCCTCAGCCCGATGAACATCCGCCACTTCCTCGGCATGAGCGAGCAGGAGAGCGAAGAATTGGTAACGTATCTTGTGCGCCACATGGTCGAGCCGCGCTTCGTTTATCGCCACCATTGGTCTGACAATGATGCGGTGCTGTGGGACAATCGTCGCTTCATCCACGCTGCCAATGGCTATCCGGCGACAGAATCGCGCCTCGCCCAGCGCACCACGCTGGCTGACAAGATGCATGCAGGCAGGCCATTGGAGACCGTGGCCGCCGAGTAAGCGCGCGTTTAGGCCAGGGCCTGCCAGTCACGGATCGCATCGATCGGCCAGACGAGCATCACGATGTTGAGCGTCAGATTGTCGCGGATCATCGCCAGGGTGAACAGCTCGAATGCTATGGCAAGGGCAATGCTGACCCATATCGGCAGGCGGCTAGCCAGAACGAATCCCACCATCATCCAACCGATGTCGGCCATCGAATTGACAATCGAATCGCCGCTATAGCCCCAGCTCACCGTGACCTCGCGGTAGCGCTCGATGATCAGCGGCGAATTTTCGAGCAATTCCCAGAAACCCTCGAAAGCCACAGCGATCGGCAGCGCCCAGCGCGCCGGTAGCCCGCCGAACCAGCGCCACCGGCGCCACAGAAGGTGAGCGAAAAAGTAAAACAGCAATCCGTGGATGACATGGCTGAAGCTGTACCAATCGGCGATGTGCTGGCTGTTTTCGGCCGACTGCACGACGCCGTGCCACAGCCTCACCACACCGCAGTCGCAGATTGCCGGGCGACCCATAGCCAGCAGGATTGCGAGAATGGCGGCGGCAATGATCACGGTCCACAGCAGGGCTGCGCGATGTGGCATCAGGCTGGTTTTGCCGCCCATGTCGGTCACGGCTCTTCGGGCGGCGCGGTATCATCGCCTTCGCCCAGGCTACGCTGCATGAAGAACACGTCGATCCACTGGCCATGTTTGCGCCCGACTTTCTCGAGCGTGCCGCAGGGGCGGAAGCCGGCGCGGGCGTGGAGCACGACCGAGGCCGGCTCGGTGCCCGCGATCACCGCAATCGCCTGCCTCAGCCCCAGCGCCTCGCAATGCTCGAGGAGCGCGTTGAGCAACGCCGTACCAAGACCTTTGCCGTGACTGTCTTGCCGCACATAGATGCTGACCTCGCAGGCATAGCGATAGCCGTCGCGCGGGTGGAAGCGGCTGGCATAGGCATATCCCAGCACCTCGCCCGCCCCGTCACGTGAGACCAGCCAGGGATAGCCGCCATCGAGGGTCTTGCGCATGCGTCCGGCCATCTCCTCGACTGACGGTGGCTCGGTCTCGAAGGTTGCGGTACCCTGCTCGACGTAGTGGCCATAGATCGCCGCTATCGCGCTGGCATCGTCAAGGCTTGCCGGATTTACAGGAAGGGCGTCGGTCATCGAAATGACCCATGCCCCAAAGACTGTGCCAAGCCAAGTTGCCGCAAAGCGCGCCAGGTCCTAAATAGGATGTCATGGACGGGCGCGACATCGTTAGCATACCGCCGGCAGCGGGGGCCGGAGCTTGAAGCGCGCCTGCGTCATCGGTGCGGGTTTCGGCGGCATGGCCTTGGCCATCAGACTGCAGGCCGCCGGCATCGAAACAGTGCTGGTCGAGGCACGCGACAAGCCGGGTGGCCTCGCCAGCTACCAGGAGCGCGACGGTTTCACTTTCGATGCAGGGCCCAGCGCGATTACCGATCCGGCCGGCCTGAAGGAGCTGTGGGAGCTTTCAAAGCTCGACATGGCCGAAGATGTCGAGCTGATGCCGGTGATGCCGTTCTATCGGCTCAACTGGCCCGATGGCACCAATTTTGACACTTCGAACGATGAAGCGGCTTTGCGCCGAGAGATCGCCCGGCTCGCTCCCGAGGACCTCGCCGGCTATGAAGACTTCCTGCGCTATTGCGCCGGGGCTCATCAGGCGACCTATGTCGGCCTCGGTCATCAGCCGCTGTCAGACGTCAAGAGCATGATCCAGGCGATCCCGGTGCTGGCGAGGTATCAGGCGTGGCGCTCGGTTCATTCGATCGTCTCATCCCATGTCAAACACCCCAAGTTGCGCGAGGCGCTGTCCTTTTCGACACTGATGTCCGGAGGCAACCCGATGACGGTCAGCGCCATCTATGCGTTGATCCACAAGCTTGAGAAGGACGGCGGCGTGTGGTGGGCCAAGGGCGGAACCAACCGGCTTGTAGCTGCATTGGTGAGCCGCTTCGAAAAGCTCGGCGGCACCATTCGGCTGGGTGATCCTGTCGTCCAGGTGCACACTCTGGGCGACCGGGTCAGCGAGGTTGAGGCGGCAAGCGGGTGGCGTGAACGCTTCGATGCCATCGCCAGCAATGCCGACATCATGCACAGCTATCGCCAGTTGCTGTCCGATTCCCCCCGCGGCAGCCAGATGGCGCGCAAGCTGGCGGGCAAGCGCTTCGGCCCTAGCCTGTTCATCGTCAATTTCGGGCTCGAAGGCACCTGGCCGGGCATTCCCCACCACATGGTGCTGTTCGGGTCGCGCTACGAAGAATGGCTCGCCGACGTTTATCAACACGGCGTATTGCCGCAGGACCTGCCGATCTTCCTCCACCATCCCACGGTCACCGATCCAAGCGTTGCGCCAGCCGGAAAGAGCGCCTTCCAGGCCGTGGTGCCGGTTGCTCATCTCGGCAAGCTGCCGATCGACTGGGATGAGGTCGGGCCGATCCTGGAGCGACGCATCCTCAATGAGGTCGGGCGACGGCTGGTTCCGGACATCCACGACCGTATCGTCACCAGCTTCCATTATGCCCCCGACGATTTCGAGGCGGATTTCGGAGCCTATCACGGCAGCGCTTTCGGTCTTGAGCCGACCGGGAGGCAAGGTGGCTGGCTACGCCCCCACAATCGTGACCCCAAGCTGCGCAATTTCTATCTTGTCGGGGCAAGCACCCATCCGGGCGCGGGCATTCCCGCTGTTGTCGCAGGGGCGAAGATCACCGCTGGCCTGATGCTGGAAGGCCTGGTGTGAAACGACTTGCGGTCTATTGCGGATCGGCAACGCCTGAAGATCCGCGCTACATTGAATTGGCCGGCGAGGTCGGGCGCACACTTGCCGGAGCTGGTATCGGCATCGTCTATGGCGGTGGCAGGCTAGGCCTGATGGGCGCGCTGGCCGGTGCAGGGCTGCTGGCAGGCGGCGAAGTGATCGGCGTCATCCCCAAAGAGCTGGTGAGCGAAGAGGTCGCCAATTTCGACTGCACTGACCTGCACATCGTCGAATCGATGCATGAGCGCAAAGCCCTGTTCACCCGGCTGGCCGATGGCTTTCTGGTTCTGCCCGGTGGCGTCGGCACGATGGACGAGCTGTGGGAGGCTGTGAGCTGGGCGCAGCTGGGCTATCACGCGCAGCCCGTCGGCCTGCTCAATGCCTTTGGCTTTTATGACGACTTGCTCAGCTTTACTCGGCACATGGGCACGGTGGGCTTTGTTCGGCCCGCGCATCAAGGACTACTGATGGCCGAGAGCGATCTCGACCTGCTGCTGCAGCGCATGGCCGCGCACGAGCCGCCGACACCAATCTTCGAGATGAAGCCCGGGGAATTGTGAGGGCATTCATTGGTTCGCTGACGAGGAAGGCTGAGTGCCCACTGTTCAATCAGCGGCGGACAGTTTCAACAGATTGCAAGAACGCGGCTTCGAATCTTCATTCAGCGTAAATCGCCCGCTTCCGTTTCACCCGCCACCATCGCCATGGTCACCACCTCAAATCGTCACTATCCTATCGATTCTCATATCGTTCAGACAATTTTCGTCACAAAATCATGCAACTATATCGGAAATGCGGGATAAAGTCGGACGGCAGAATCGGGTCGGACAACAGCGTCAATACGACTGGTCCGGGACGCCTCCCTTTTGCCTTGTGCGGCATTCGGCGCTACACGAGGGGTGTCCAATATTCGACGCTCTCAAATGGACCCGGCGATGCTGCGCTACAAGGCTGATATCAGGACACTTCTGTTCGTCGCCACGTACTTTGGCTTGGTCGCGTTCCTGTGGATTTGGCGGCCGGCTGACCTTTTTATAATCATTCCGCTGGTCGTGCTCACGTGCTTCTTCTCGTTCTTTGGGGCCGTCATCACGCACAACACCATCCACCACCCGATGTTCAATAGTCGGTTTCTCAACCGCGTGATGCAGGTGGTGCTCACCCTTACCTACGGGCATCCGGTGAGCTCATTCGTGCCTGGGCACAACCTTAGCCACCACAAGCACACCCAAACGCGGCGGGACGTGATGCGCACCTCGAAGGTTCGTTTCAAATGGAACCTGCTCAACGGGCTGTTCTTCATGTTCGTGATGGGGCCAGCGATCATGCGCGCAGACACCGCGTATATGAAGACGATGCGCAAGTCGAAACCGGCATGGTTCCGTCAGATGGTGCTCGAGCTCGGTGCGCTGTATGGCGCGCTGGGCATTCTGCTCGTTCTCGATTGGAGGGCCTTTCTCCTCTACGTATTCCTGCCCCATCGCTTCGCGGGCTGGGGGATCATCACGATGAACTTGCTGCAGCACGACGGGTGTGACGAGACGAGCGCATACAACAACTCGCGCAACTTCGTGGGCAAGTTCGTCAACTGGTGCACCTTCAACAATGGCTACCACACGATCCATCACATGAAGGCGAGCCTGCACTGGAGCCTTCTTCCGGCTGCGCACGCGGAACGTGTCGCCCCGCACATCCATCCCGCTCTCGATCAGAAGTCGATGCTGGCCTACATCTGGCGCATGTTCATCTGGCCCGCGAAGCGCCTCATGTACGATGGTTCGCCGTTCATCCTCAAAGACGAGGGGCCAGACGAGGACTGGATTCCGAAACCCGAGACAACGCCTGACGACCTCGGCGCAATCGCCTGACCGGCAATCGCCAAGGGCGCCATCCGAGTTGGCACTTGGCTTGGACGAACAGTCGGAGGGGTACGCGCTTCACACGCCGCTGGGCACTAGATCCACGAGCGAGGTGCGGCGCGCAGAGCGCTCCGATGATGGGGTCGGCTCCGTCGTGCTGAAGATCGGCAGGGAGCCCGGTCACGCGCGATGTCGGGGAGGCGCTCGCCGATCTGCACGGCGTGGACTGGCCCACGGTGATGTGAAACCCGCAAATCGTCCGCTTCCGTTTCACCCGCCACCATCGCCATGGTCACCACCTCAAATCATCTCTATCCTATTGATTCCCATTTCAATCACCCATGCTAGGTCCTGACCCTAGTTGTGCTTACAATCGACATTGTAGCCAATTGTAGAACGCTTTGCGGCGCAGCATTGCTCAAAATGCTGCAGTCTATGCTGCGCGGTAAATCTATCTAATATTTGAATTATAACTCATTTAGATATTTGGCCAGCGCCGCTTGTTGCGCGGTGTCGAGATGCAGGCCGAGCTTGGTCCTTCGCCAAAGGATATCCTCGGCTGTCTGCGCCCATTCCTCACGCTTCAGATAGTCGACTTCCGCCTCGCTCAGCCCGCCGCCGAAGTTGTGGCCCAGGTCGTCCTGTCGCCGGGCCTCGCCGAGCCAGTTCCATGCGCATGTGCCATAGGCCCCGGCGATGCGTTGCACGGTTGCTTGCTCAAGGAAAGGATAGCGCGCCGCCAGATCGGCCTCCAGCGCATCCACGCCGTCGACCGGGAAGTCTCCTCCCGGGAGCGGCTTGGCCTTGGTCCAGCTCGGGCCCGCCAGCTCGGGTAGCCTCCGTCTCAGCTTTGACATGGCGTCTTCCGACAGGTGACGGAACGTGGTGATCTTGCCGCCATAGACCGACAATAGCGGCGCGCCTGCGCGCTTCTTCGACAGTTCCAGCCGATAGCCACGGGTTGCGGCCTCGGGCCTGCCTGACCCGTCGTCGACCAGGGCGCGCACCCCGGCAAAGCTCCACACCACATCGTCCGGCGAAATCGATCGCCTGAACTGGCGGTTCACAGCCTCGCACAGATAGGCGATTTCGTCGTCGCTCGCGCTGGCATCGCCGGGCGGTCCGCTATGATCGGCGTCGGTCGTGCCGATCAGCGTGAAGTCGCGCTGATTGGGAATGGCAAAGAACAGCCGTCCATCGGGCAGCTGGAAGAAATAAGCAAAATCGTGGTCGAACAGCCTGGCCGTGACGATGTGCGAGCCGCGTACCAGCCGCATGCCGTGTCCGGGCGGCTCGCCGATGATGCTCTGGACATCAAGCACGCCGGGCCCCGCCGCATTGACCAGCGCGCGGGCGCGCATTGGCCCAGCCGGACTTTCCAAATGCCACTCATCCCTATCGCGCCTTGCTTTGGTCAGCGGCGTGCGGGTCTTCACGACTGCCCCGTGAAGCGCGGCGTCCATTGCATTCAGCACCACCAGCCGCGCATCGTCGACCCGGCAATCGGAATATTCGAAGCCCTTGCGCAGATCCTGCTTGAGCGGCGCACCCGCCGGATGGCCTGCCAGCGTGATCGTACGTGTCGCCGGCAGCAATTTGCGCCCGCCGATATGGTCATAGACGAACAGGCCGAGCCGGAGCAGCCAGGCCGGGCGCAGTCCCTTTATGTAGGGAAGCACCAGTCGCGTCGGCCGGATGATATGCGGCGCGATCCGCCACAATGCCTCGCGTTCGACCAGCGCTTCACGCACCAGCGCGAATTCATAATGCTCAAGATAGCGCAGACCGCCGTGGATCAGCTTGGTCGAAGCTGAGGAGGTGCCGCCAGCAAGGTCGCCCGCTTCCAGCAGCAACACCTTTGCTCCGCGCCCCGCCGCATCGCGCGCGATTCCCGCACCATTGATGCCGCCGCCGATCACGGCAAGGTCGAAGCTATCGGTCACCGGATTCGCTCCGCATCGTAAGAGTCTCGCCGGCCAAACAGCATGCCGCGTTCGGAGAACGCCACGAGTGCCAGCGTGCCGACGCCAGCCGCCAGTATCGCCAGCGTCAGCGGCCTTGCGGTGCCGTCAAAGGCCTGACCGATCGACAGGCCCATGAAGGCGCCCAGCACCAAGCGGATGAAAGACAGCACAGACGCAGCCGAACCGGCGATCCGGGCAAATGGTTGTAAAGCGATCGCCTGGAAATTGGCGCCCAGAAAGGACATGCAGCACATGGTCAGGGCCGTCAGCGCGACAAACTGCCAGAGCTGATGAGAAGAGCCCTGTGCCAGCCAGACATGGACTGCTGCAACAGCGATATAGGCGATCACGGCGCAATGAGACACTCGCCGGGTCCCGAACCGCATCACGGCGCGGGAATTGATGAAATTGGTGCTGGCCATCGACAAGGCCATTAGCCCGAACAGAGCCGGGAAGGCGGCGCCTGCCCCAAGCGCTTCGCCCATAAGTTGCTGGGCGGAGCTGATAAAGCCAAGCAGCGCGCCCTGAATCAGTGCAGCACCAAGAAAATAGCCCAGAGCCGAGCGATTGGTCACCGCCGAGCGCATATTGCCAAATATCATGTGCGGCTTCAGGTCCTGCCGGTATTCGGGGTGCTGAGTTTCAGGCAGGCGAATCCACACCCAGGCAGTCACCAGCAGGCCGAGAAATGCCATGGCGGCGAATACGAAGCGCCATCCCGCGACAAGTACGATCCCCTGGCCGAGCAGAGGCGCGAGCATCGGCACGACCATGAATGTCATCGCGACCAGAGACTGAGTGCGCGCCATGCGGTCGCCTGAAAAGCGGTCGCGGATGATCGCGATGGGCACGATCATCATGGCCGCGACGAACAGCCCGGTGAGCCCGCGCAGCACGAGCAGCGCGGTGAAATTCTGGACAAAGGCTGCCGTCAGCGAAAGCGCCGTATAAGCTGTCAATGAAACCAGGATGATCGGACGGCGGCCGAAGCGGTCCGAAATCACGCCGGGAAATAGCGAGGCCAGCCCGCCGCATACGAGGAATACGCCGATCACAAGCTGGCGGCGGTTCGGTTCGTACTCGCCCAGATCGGTGGCGATAACACCCAGTGCGGGCAGCATCACATCGATCGAAAGCGCATATAGCGCCTGAATCGCCGCCATCATCACGACGAATTCGCGCTCGCCCATGGGAAAGCTTCGGGCTTCGGATTGCGGGGGATTCATGCAGGGCTATTGGCGCAAGCATACCCGGATGGTCAATTTGTTCCTCTCCGCGCTATCGTGCAAATATGACTCGGCCTGACGACACGCCTGACCGCGATGAGGATGATGCTGGCATCCGCAAGATCATCCATGTCGATATGGATGCCTTCTTCGCCAGCGTCGAGCAGCGCGATGATCCCTCGCTCAAGGGCAAGCCGGTGGCCGTCGGCGGCGCTTCGGGCCGGGGCGTGGTGGCGGCGGCAAGCTATGAGGCGCGGGTATTCGGGGTGCGCTCGGCGATGCCGTCTTCAAGGGCGAGCCGGTTATGCCCCGACCTGATATTCGTCCGGCCGCGGTTCGAGGCCTATCGCGAGGTATCGGGGCAAATCCGGGCAATATTTCGCCGTTATACGCCGCATGTCGAACCGCTTTCGCTCGATGAGGCCTATCTCGACGTCACCGAGGATTTGCGCGGTATCGGATCAGCGACACGCATCGCTGAGCTGATCCGCGAGCAGATCCTTGAAGAGACCCGGCTGACCGCGAGCGCGGGCGTGTCTTACAACAAGTTCCTCGCCAAGCTTGCCAGCGATCAGAACAAGCCGGATGGGCTGTGCCTTATCCGTCCGGGCGAGGGAGCTGAATTCGTGGCCGGCCTGCCGGTACGCCGATTCCACGGTGTCGGCCCGCGCGGGGCCGAAAAGATGGCGAAGCTGGGCATCGAGACCGGAGCGGACCTTGCGACAAAGGACATCGCGTTCCTCAAGCAGCATTTCGGCAGCTTCGCCGACTATCTCTATCGCGCGGCACGGGGGATCGATCTCAGGCGGGTCAGTGCCAACAGGAAGCGCAAATCGATCGGGGCCGAGCGCACATTCGGTGAGGATATCTCGTCGGGAGCGAGAATGCGCGAAGTGCTCGATGACATTGCCGATACGGTCTGGGGGCGGATCGAAAAGGCCGAGGCGCGCGGGCGGACCGTGACGCTCAAGCTGCGCTATGCTGATTTTCGCACCATCACCCGCGCGCGATCTCTGCCGCAATGGACTGACAAGAAAGCGGAATTCACCGGGCTTGGCCATGCCTTGCTCGAAGAGCTGCTGCCGCTCGAACAGCCAGTCAGGCTGATGGGGCTGACGCTTTCGGCGCTGGAGCAGGACGAAGGCGATGCTCCCGAGGCGAGCGACGGTCAGCTCTCATTGCTGTGAGCCTCATAAAGCGCGACCCATTTGGGGACTTCCCCAAGTGGATATTCTGCGCTGTCCTGTGGCAGGCGATCGAGCGGGAAGAAGCGCGCTTCGATGACTTCCCTGCCATCGACCTTGACCTCTCCGGAAACCCGCCCGGCAACGATATGGACTTCGTTTCCAGCGCCCAGCAGCTCTTCGACTTGCATCGCGACCTCGCGCGCTTCGGAAAGGATACAGGCGGTTTCCTCTCGCAACTCTCGAACTGCTGCGGTGACTGCATCCTCCTTGCGGCCAAGCCCGCCGCCCGGCGGCATCCAGCTGCCCGAGCCATAGGAATGGCGCACCAGCAGGACTTGTCCGCTCGCATCGAGTGCGAGCACGCGGCAGCCCAGCACGCGGGGCCCTCGCAGACGCCACCAAATCTTGCGCAGGCGATGAGCGATCCGCAGAGCCACACGGTGCAGCGGCGCGGGGACCAGGTGCAGCACGGCAGCTACAGCTTGCCGATAGCGCTGAGGCAGACATAAGCGCCGATTAGCACCAGCCCGCCGCCGATAAGCCGCCGGGCGATACGCAGCCGGGGATCGGCGATGACCTGGGGCAGGGCCCAACCCGCGCCAAGCAGCACGATCCCGCCGATCGCCCCGCCGGCCGCAGCCGGGATCGGCGCATTGGTCGCGACAGCAATTCCGAAGATGAGGAAACGCGCAGCATCGGTCAGCTGGTGCGAGGTGAGAACGATTGCCAGGGCAGCCAGCGAGCGTGTGGGCTCCTTCGGCGAGCGGCGTGGGGCGAAAATCAGCAGCTCCCCGCCGGCAAACAGCAGTGAGAGACCAGCAAGGAAACTGCGCGCCTGGGGTGCCAGCAGCGGTGCGATCGATGTCGCCAGCCATGCGGCAATTGTGGCTGTCAGGATACTGACCACGCCGGCAGTGATAAGCACACCGGGCCGCTGGCCCTGCCGGTCTGACAGCGCCGCGACCAGGACCTGGTCGCGAGCGCTGATGCCGGACAGCAACACAGCAAGCAGGGTGAAATAGAAGCCGGTCATCGCACCTTGCCTATATCAGGCCGGGCAAAAACCGAAGCAGCTCTTCGCCTTTTCCAACGCCTGGGTTAGAATGAGGGCAATCAGCGGGAGAATGCGGCGTGGACGAAGTCGGGGAAGAGCAGGAATTCACCTTGATGGTGAACGGCAAGGAGATGACGATCCGCGCCACTCCAGACATGCCGCTGCTTTGGGCGTTGCGCCAGGAGGCGGGACTTTCCGGCGTCAAATTTGGCTGCGGCGCAGGGCTTTGCGGGGCCTGCACTGTTCATCTGGATCGCAATCCGCTGCGCTCCTGCCAGGCCGCAATCGGCGATATCGGCGATGCGCAGGTGACCACGCTCGAAGGGCTGCAGGAAGATCCGCTGGCCGGCA
>JAQWKP010000133.1 GCA_029247785.1 Novosphingobium sp. | reverse complement strand
GAATGCACCGTCAGGATGGCGCACGATCAGGTACAAGGTTCCGCCCGCAAGCGAACGCTCTACCCTGCAGTCGGAAGAGAAATTCTCCGTCCCCCCAATGGAACAGGCAATCGCATCGTCACCATTCTCTACTCTCGGCGGCCCTTCGGGCGCTGGCTCGCAAGCCGCCAGCGCGACTGCGAGAATCATTGCGATCGGTATCGGCCTCGTCATCTTCATCGACCCTCGTTCTTGCGACCTTTCCGGCTCTACCGAACACAGGGTCGTCCGGCGGCGCAGGTCGTCATATTAGTCGCCCATTGTAGCCGCTCAAAATTAGGTTCCAACCCCCTCGGGATTAATACTTGGTAACCGACCTTCGTGATCGAAAATCACGCGCGGACTAGCGCTTCAATGAACCCACATCGCGGACCGCACCACGCGAAGCGCTGGTCGCCATTGCCGCATAGGCCTTGAGCGCGGTCGTTACCTGGCGGGGACGCGGATGAACCGGCATCCAGGCCGCCTCGCCCTTGGCTTCCATCGCCTCGCGACGTGCAGCCAGTTCATCGTCCGAAACGACAAGACCAATAGTGCGGCCGGGAATGTCGATCGCGATGGTATCGCCGTTCTCGACCAGCCCGATTGCGCCTCCCTCGGCCGCCTCAGGCGAAGCGTGGCCAATCGACAGGCCGGAGGTGCCGCCCGAAAAGCGCCCGTCGGTGATGAGTGCGCAGGCTTTTCCAAGCCCCTTCGATTTCAGGTAGCTCGTTGGATAGAGCATTTCCTGCATGCCCGGCCCGCCGCGCGGCCCTTCATAGCGGATGACGATAACGTCGCCCTCCTCCACCTGACCACCCAGGATTCCGGCAACTGCGGCATCCTGGCTTTCATAGACCCGTGCCGGTCCGGTGAAGGTCAGGATCGATTCGTCGACCCCTGCAGTCTTCACGATGCAGCCATCCAGCGCGATATTGCCTGACAGCACGGCAAGACCGCCATCCTGACTAAAGGCATGATCGGCACTACGAATAACGCCAGTCTCGCGATCAAGATCAAGCGACCAGCGGCGATCCTGACTGAAGGCGGTCTGAGTCGGAACACCGCCCGGCGCGGCGCTATACAGGCTGCGCGCGTCCTCGCTTTCGGTCACCGAGATATCCCAATGGGCCAGAGCTTCTGCCAGCGTCCGGCTGTGGATCGTCGGCAAGTCAGTGTTGAGCAGGCCCGCCCGGCCCAACTCACCAAGCAAAGCCATGATCCCGCCAGCGCGGTGAACGTCCTCCATATGGACATCCGGGACAGCAGGCGCGACTTTCGAGAGCACCGGCACGCGGCGCGACAGCCGGTCGATATCCTCCATGGTGAAATCGATCTCGGCCTCATGCGCGGCGGCCAGCAAGTGGAGCACGGTGTTGGTCGATCCGCCCATTGCAATATCAAGCGTCATGGCATTTTCAAAGGCCCCGAAGCTGGCGATTGAACGCGGCAGGGCACTTTCATCGTCGCCTTCATAATAGCGCTGGCACAGATCGACGACGAGGCGTCCGGCCTCGACAAACAGCTTCTTGCGGTCGGCATGGGTGGCCAGAGTCGAGCCATTTCCCGGCAGCGATAGACCGAGCGCTTCGGTCAGACAATTCATCGAATTGGCGGTGAACATGCCCGAGCATGATCCGCAAGTCGGGCAAGCCGAGCGCTCCATCGCGGTGACTTCGGCATCGCTTTTCGATTCGTCCGCCGCCGCGACCATGGCGTCGATCAGGTCGATCGAGCGCTCCTTGCCATCAAGGATAACCTTGCCCGCTTCCATCGGTCCGCCCGAGACGAACACCGCCGGGACATTGAGCCTGAGCGCGGCCATCAACATGCCCGGCGTGATCTTGTCGCAATTGGAGATGCAAACAACCGCATCGGCGCAATGGGCATTGACCATATATTCGACGCTGTCGGCGATGAGATCGCGCGACGGCAGCGAATAGAGCATGCCGTCATGACCCATGGCGATGCCGTCATCCACCGCAATGGTATTGAATTCCTTGGCGACTCCGCCCGCCGCCTCGATCTCGCGAGCGACCAGCTGGCCAAGGTCCTTCAAATGGACATGGCCGGGCACGAATTGGGTGAAGCTGTTGACCACAGCGATGATCGGCTTGCCGAAGTCGCTGTCCTTCATGCCCGTAGCGCGCCACAGCCCGCGCGCGCCGGCCATATTGCGGCCATGGGTAGTGGTGCGGGAACGATAGGCAGGCATGGGATTGCTCCAATGGGATGTGCTGACCGCTCTCTAGGCCAGCTTCCCGGCCCGTCGAAGCGAAAAATGGATTCTGGAGCCGACTGGCCTTCGCTCAAAGCCCGCGCGACCCTGTCGAACTATATGCTTTCTCCGGCCTAACCAGCTTCCTTGCGTGATCGTTCACCCTGCCTCGGCAAGCTGCGGCTTTCGTCAAGTGGAGAGTGACATGTTCTCTTTCGCGAGCGTGATCCTGGCAGCAACTGGCGCGGGAGTGCTGTTCTTGATGTCGCTACCGAAGAGCCGCAAAGAGCGCCTGATCCAGCAAACCTTGGGAACAGGCCTGTTTGCGATCGGGCTGGCCGGCTTCATCGCCGTTGTGGTTTTCAAGGGAACGCTGATCGGCTAGCCGCTCCTGACACGAAATTCAGCCGATCCCCAACGCCACCTGATTGCATATCCGGTGTAGCCTTTCAGCCCATTCGCGCTGGCCGGTATCGTCCTCGATCAGGTCCTGGCGGATTTCGAGATAGAGATAGGGCCGCCCTTCGCTTTCAACATGGCGGCTGATGGTCGCGTTGTAGATCTTGCCCGAATAGGGCAGCTGATCGCCGACGATGAAGCCATCGGCTTCGAGCAGCGGTTGGGCCAGCCGCGCGCCGCGATCGTCTTCGTCATAGAGCAACCCGCAATGCCAGGGTCGGTGGGACTGCGGATCGACGGCCAGCGCGGTGGTATAGCTGTGCAGGATCAGGGTGAGCGCAGGCGGCGTATCGTCGAGGAGCTTTGATAGCGCGTCGTGAAACGGGCGATGGAAGCGCGCGAGCCGCGCTTTCCGGTCAATGCCGATATTGCCGGGAATTTCGCGCCCGTCGCTCGCTTCGGGGATCGCGGCGGGATCGTCTTCGCGGCGGTTGGTGTCGCAGACAAGTCGGCTGACATTGCCAAGAAAAGCTGCTGTGCCCTCGCGCTCCGACATTTTCTCGGCTATCCCGGCAACCCCGATATCGACGGCAATATGGTCGCCCATCAAGGCAGGGTCGATTCCGAGCGCAATGTCATCCGGAACGCGATTGGTGGCGTGATCCGCGACGATCAATATACCGCCAAAACGCGGCGTGCCGACCAGTCTCCAGGCTTCCTCGCTCACCGCAATCTCCCCTTCATCTGCCACCAGCCCGGCTCGAACTCCGCAATAATCTCGGCCGCGCGATCCCGGTGAGCAGCCTTTTCGTACAGGGCGAAACATGTCGCGCCCGATCCCGACAATTGCACCATCCACGGATCGGTATCGTTGAGCGACTCCAGGACTTGGGCGATTTGCGGGCAGGTCTTGACGGCCGGGAGCTGCAGGTCGTTGCGCCCCTTCCGCGCGATCTGCCGGGCCGAACCCGCTGGCAATGGCCCACGATCCTTGCCGTCCCACTGCGCGAACACCTGTCCCGTAGGCACTTCAATGCGCGGATTGACGAGCAGCGCCGCCATTCCCGCCATATCGTCCTCGACCGGCTCCAATTGCGTGCCGGTGCCCCGCCCAATCGCCATGGCACTTTCGACGCAGGCCGGGACATCTGCGCCGAGCCGCGCCGCGCGTTGGTGCCAATCCTCGGGGAGACCGCAGAGCTCCCGGACAATTCGAAAGACCGCTCCCGCATCGGCTGATCCTCCGCCCAATCCAGCCGCCACCGGAAGATTCTTCTCCAGTGTGACGGACAAGCCCTGTGAACGCGGCAGGACATTCAGAGCCTTCGAGACAAGGTTGTCCAGCGGATTGGCGAGCTGGTCGGCAAATTCGCCCAGCACGGTTATTTCATCGCGCTCAGCTGCCTCAGCGATCAGCCGGTCGCCCTGATCAACAAAGGCGAACAGCGTCTCAATCTCATGATAGCCATCCTCCCGCCGCGCCCGGACATGCAGCGCGAGGTTGATCTTGGCGTAGGCGGTTTCAGTGAGCAGGACCGGTTCAATCACATATTCGGGTAATTCGGCCCGCCGCCGCCTTCGGGCGATACCCAGTTGATGTTCTGGGTCGGGTCCTTGATGTCGCAGGTCTTGCAGTGGACGCAGTTTTGCGCGTTGATCTGCAAGGTCTGTTCCTCGCCCTCCTCGCCGATGAATTCATAGACGCCAGCGGGACAATAGCGCGCCTCAGGCCCCGCATAGAGCGGCAGGTTGATGTTTGTCGGCACCGAATCGTCTGCCAGCACGAGGTGGCACGGCTGGTCCTCCTCGTGATTGGTGAAGGAGAACGACACCGAGGTCAGCCGGTCAAAACTGATCTCGCCGTCGGGCTTGGGATAGGCGATCGGCTCATGAAGATCGGCGCGCTGCAAGGTTGAGGCATCGGTGTGGTGCCCCATCGGCTTGGCGATGCCAAAGCCGAACAGGGTGCGCAGCCACATATCCGCGCCCGCCAGGATGGTACCCAGCTCGCCGCCCCATTTGGCAAGCAAGGGCTCGGCATTCTGGACCAACTTCAGTTCCTTGGCGATCCAGCTGTCGCGCACTGCGGCGTCATATTCGGCCAGCTCGTCATGCTCGCGCTCGGCAGCGATTGCCGCGGCCATCGCTTCGGCGGCGAGCATTCCGCTTTTCATCGCGGTGTGGCTTCCCTTGATCCGCGGCACATTGACGAAACCGGCAGAACAACCCGCCAGAACGCCGCCGGGAAAGGCCAGCTTCGGCACCGATTGCCAGCCGCCCTCATTGATCGCTCGCGCTCCATAGGCGACGCGCTTGCCTCCCTCCAGGATGTTGCGGATCGCGGGATGCTGCTTCCAGCGCTGGAATTCCTCAAAGGGATAAACGTAAGGGTTCTTGTAATCGAGCACGGAAACGAAGCCGAGCGCGACCTGGTTGTTGGCCTGGTGGTAAAGGAACCCGCCGCCGCCACTGTCAGTTTCGCTCATCGGCCAGCCCTGGGTATGGAGCACCCGGCCCTGCTCATGCTTGTCGGGATCGATATCCCACAATTCCTTGATGCCCAGACCATAGGTCTGCGGTTGGCAGTCGGCCTCAAGGTCGAATTTCGCCTTGAGCTGCTTGGTTAGATGGCCGCGTGCGCCCTCGCAGAACACGGTATATTTGCCATGCAGTTCCATGCCCGGCTCATAGTCGGGCTTGTGGCTGCCATCGCGAGCGATGCCCATGACTCCGGCAACAACGCCATAGACGGCGCCATTCTCATCATAGAGCACTTCTGAAGCTGCAAAGCCGGGGAAGACTTCGACTTCCAGCTCTTCAGCTCGTTCTGCCAGCCAGCGGCACAAGCTTCCCAGCGAGCCAGTGTAATTGCCGTGGTTCGACATGAAGGGCGGCATGATGAAATGCGGTAAGGGGAACTTGCGCTTCTTGGTCAGCCACCAGTGCCAATTGTCGGTCACCGGCGTTTCGGCGATCGGGCAATCCTGGTCGCGCCAGTCGGGCAGCAATTCGTCAAGCGCCTTGGGATCGATCACCGCGCCTGACAGGATATGCGCGCCGATCTCCGAACCCTTCTCCAACACGCAGACCGCGATTTCCGGTTTGCACTGTTTCAGCCGGATCGCCGTCGCCAATCCCGCCGGACCTCCGCCGACAATCACCACGTCATAGGGCATGGATTCGCGTTCACTCATCGGTCTGCTGTCCCCGTTCTATCAGTTGTGCTCTGGTTCTATGCCTTTCATGCCTTGATTGGTGAGGCGCGGCAGGTCAAGACCCGCAGGATGGACAACCGCGCTCAACCACAGCCTATCGAGGACCTGAAAGCCGCCTTCGACTGGTGGCGTGAGGCTGGCGTCGACTGCGAGTTCAGCGACGAACCAACCAATTGGCTCGCTGCCAAGCCAGCGCAGCCCGAACCGCAAATCAAGCGTTCCACCGCGCGGGGACCCGAGCAGCAGGCCAGCCCTGAAGCTGCGCCCAGCATTGCCATAGTGCGCGGCGCCTTGCCCCAGGTTCTGAGCGACTTTTCCAACTGGTGGCTCACCGCTCCCGAACTCGACGCGGGCCGGACCAGTGGCAGGATCGCACCGCGTGGTAACAAGAATGCCGAACTGATGGTGCTGGTGCCCGAACCCGAACGCGAAGACCGCGATCAGCTGCTGTCCGGACCGCAGGGTAAGCTGCTTCAGGCCATGCTGCAGGCGATGGGCTGCGATGCCGACAAGGTCTATTTCGCCAGCACGCTCCCTCGCCATATGCCGGGCGCAGATTGGCAGGCGCTTGCCGATCTCGGCATCGGCGAAGTGCTCATGCA
Organism: Novosphingobium sp.; assembly: GCA_029247785.1. Lineage (GTDB taxonomy): Bacteria > Pseudomonadota > Alphaproteobacteria > Sphingomonadales > Sphingomonadaceae > Novosphingobium. The sequence continues at coordinate 11,434 of JAQWKP010000133.1, read as the reverse complement.
CCACATCGCTTTGGTCTCGCCAAAAAGGCTGATTGCCTTTGGCGGCAACATCCTGCCGTTTTTTGGCAACAACTTGCCTCAAGACCCTGCCGTTTTACGTGAAATTAACCTTGAAGGGCAATGCATTCCCTTGCTTGCCGCAAGGAGCTTGCCAGCACTGCTCGAAAGACCGCGCTGGAAAGGCGATTTGTGGAAGAACTGGCTCGAATGGACGGACCAAGTTCAGGCAGGCTGAACGACGTAAGGGACCAAGACGTGTGAAAAGAGCAGTAAGGACTGGAATTCTCGCAGTCGCCTGCGCGGCTGTGCTTGGCTCGACCCCAGCCTTCGCGAACAGCGCTGCAGTCGACTATTTCCGAAACCGAGCCAACAATAGCACCGTACCCTCGCTGCTGAGCAGTGATGACCGGGCCTACTACCGCGCAGTCTTTCAGGCGATCGATCGCAAGGATTGGACAAAGGTACGCGAACTATTCGCACGGCGCGCGAAAGGCCCACTCCACCAGGAAGCCAAGGCCGAATTCTACCTTGCAGCGGGTTCGCCAAGAATCGAACTTCCCGAGCTTCAGGCATGGCTCTCGCAAGGCACCGATTTGCCTCGATCAGAGCGGATTGGTCGCCTGGCAATAAAGCGGGGCGCCGGAGCAATTCCCCGGATGCCTGCCGCGCGCCAGTTTCAGCGACTGTCCACAGTGCCCAGGCGCGTGCGACCCAGCGCCATCAAAGACGGCACCATGCCGTCGCGCGTCGCAAGCGGTATCCTCGACAAGATCAAGCGCGATGATCCGATGGCCGCGCAGCAGCTGCTCGATGGTATCGACTCTCAGTTGAGCGCACCGGCGCGCGCCGAATGGCGCCAACGTGTCGCCTGGAGCTTCTACATCGAAAACCAGGATGCCCGGGCCTATCAACTGGCACAGCTTGCTGCCCGGGGCGCCGGTCCTTGGGTGGCCGAGGCCTGGTGGACAGCGGCTCTCGCAGCTTGGCGGCTCGGCGATTGCGACGGCGCTGCCGATGCCTTCCAGCGATCGGCAGGGCTGGCAAGCAATCCTGAGCTGATCTCGGCCGGCTATTACTGGCGCTCTCGCGCTCTGGTACGCTGCCGCAAGCCCGAACAGGCAACCGAAGCCCTACGCGGCGCTGCAGCCCGCGACGAAACCCTTTATGGCATGCTCGCAGCCGAACAGCTCGGCCAGAAATTGTCCGAGCAGCATTCGGAAGCCGATTTCACGCGGAAGGACTGGCAGCGCCTGCGCAAGGCCGACAATGTTCGCGTTGCGGTCGGCCTTTCAGAAATCGGCGAGGACGGACTTGCAGATGAAGTGCTGCGCCACCAGGCGCGCATCGGCGATCCCTCGCAATTCGAACAGCTCACACGTCTCGCTCGCGATCTTGGCCTGCCTTCAACGCAATTGTGGATGTCACACAACGCGCCTCGCGGCGGACGGCCCGAACCGGCCACGCGCTTCCCGACGCCAAAATGGACCCCGGTTGGCGGATGGCGAGTTGATCCAGCGCTGGTCTATGCCCACGCGCTGCAGGAATCGCAGTTCCGAACCAGTGTGGTCAGCCCGGCTGGCGCGCGCGGGCTGATGCAGATCATGCCGGCGACAGCACGCCAGCACGCATCGGCATTCAACGTCTCGGGTTCAGCTCGGGATCTCAACAAGCCGGAACTGAACCTCGCCTTTGGTCAGCGCCACATGCAGCTGTTGAAGAATTCGTCCGGCACGCAGGGACTGCTGCCCAAGGTGATGGCCGCCTACAACGCCGGGCTAACGCCGGTTACCCGCTGGAACACCGAGGTGCGCGATCAGGGCGATCCGCTGCTGTGGATGGAATCGATCCCCTATTGGGAAACGCGCGGTTACGTGAATATCGTCATGCGCAATTATTGGATGTATGAGAGGCAGGCTGGCGGCCCCTCAGAAAGCCGCAAGGCGCTGGCGCAAGGCATGTGGCCTACCTTTCCGGGCCTGAGCGGTTCGAAGGGTGTGCGCATTTCGGCAAATGGAGTCATTTCACGTGGCCGTTGATCCTGAACGTATTTTCAAGCCCATCAATATAGCCCTGCTTACCGTTTCCGACACGCGCGGCCCCGATGACGATACTTCGGGCGACATTTTGGAAGAACGGATCAAGCAGGCCGGTCATAAATTGGCGCAACGCGCGATCGAACGCGACGATGCCCAGCAGATCGTCAAGCGCCTCAATAACTGGATCGACGATGCCTCGGTGGATGCGATCGTCACGACCGGCGGCACCGGCCTGACGGGCCGCGACGTCACGCCCGAAGCGCTCGACCAGGTCAAGGAAAAGGACATTCCCGGCTTCGGCGAGATCTTCCGCTCGATCAGCTATCGCACGATCGGCACATCAACCGTGCAATCGCGCGCGCATGCGGTGGTGACGCGAGGAACCTATATATTCGCCCTGCCCGGCTCTAACGGCGCGGTGAAGGACGGCTGGGACGGCATCCTCGCCGAGCAGCTCGACAGCCGCAATCGACCTTGCAATTTCGTCGAGCTGATGCCCCGCCTGAAAGAAGTATAAGCTGCGCAGTTAGCTGCCTGCTGAATCCGGGCTTTCGGAGAAGAATTGGCGAGCCTGGGACAGCATCACCGCCCACCAATCAATCGTATCAGCAAAGTTGGCCTGGTTCAGCCCGCCGACCGTTGTCACATCATAGCTGAGCCACAGCGACCCGTTGTCGCGCGCGGCCATCTGGACGAAGCGCTTGGCCTTGTTCCAGCGGTTGGCCAGCTCTGGCGTATTGGTGCCATCATCCTTGAATATCACGAGGAACTGGATGGACTTGCAATCCTTGCCTTCAGTGCAGTCATAGAACTGGACGGTAAAATCATACCCTGACGCACCGCTATCGATCATTGGATCGCCGTCCTTGGCCGTGCCGAGTTTGGCCTGGTAACCCTCGGCCTGCATCGCAGCGACGATGGATCCGGGATCGGCCGCGCAGATCGTATTTTCTGGGCATCCGCTACCGGGAGCAGTGGGTCCCCCTAAAAATACCGCGCCTACCAGCAACAGCGGAGACAGTTTTCGACCGAGCGGATGCATATTTTCAATCTCCCTGAGAGCTTTGCAATGAATTCTGCGCTGCGCTGGCTCGTTTGTCAAAGAGTCGACTCAGATGTTGTGATGCCTGCCCAGCGTCAATCCAGTGTCAGAGTGAAGTGCCGCACCTCACCGTCGAGTTTGCCGGTGGGCGTGGCGTAATCGGCAACCGTCACCCCGGTATCGCGCCCGATGTCGAACCTCTCACCTGCGCTCAACGGAATGAAGAAGGTTGCAGGCACGGTTCCGCTGGCGACCTACTGGCCATTGGCCGTAACCGAGACCTGGGCCGAGCCCTTCCAACCATCACCGGGCTTGATGAACCGCACGCCCAGCCGCGCCTCGCCTTTCGGCAATTCAGCAGTCGCGGCGATTTGCGTCCTGTCGCCTGGCCTGGTCGAACGAACATACTCGAAAACTGGCCGGCCCTGGTCGAGATAGAGGCTCCAGCCAGCGAAATGGCTGCCAAGCGCTGCGACAACACCGTCGGCCTCGTCTCCAGCAAGCTCCACCTCGGCATCGATCGTGAACGAACCGCGGAACCCCTTGCCAAGCAGCAGCCCATCGGGATGGGCCGGAATGCCGCTGTTATTACCCCAGAACTCGTAAAATTTGCGCCCAGCACCGGACGGGCCGACGAAGGCTTGCGCCAATCCACTCCTAATCGGGAAGACCTGGTTGCGTTCAGCTTCGCTATGCCACAACGCGCGCAGTTCCTCGAGTTTCGCAGGGTTTCTAGGGGCAAGGTCGGTCTTCTGCGCAAAGTCTTCACGCAGATCGTAAAGCTCCCAGGGCCTGGAATCATTCCCTGCCCCGCCCTGGTTCGAAATCAGCCAGCCGTCGTGATACAGCGCCGCTTCACCTCCGAGCTCGAAATATTGCGTACGTGGGTGATCCGCTTCGCATGCCGCAAGGCTGGACAGCAGGCTCTCACCATCGATCCGCTTCTGGGCGACGCCGTTGACGCTTGTCGGAGTCGGCAGATGCGCAGCCTCAAGCAGGGTCGGGGCGATGTCGACGAGGTGACCGAATTGCGCGCAGATTGCTCCGGGCTCAGCAACCCGCCCCTTCCACGAGACGATCATGCCATCGCGCAAAGCGCCGAGCATCGAGGCGTGCTGCTTGTACCAGCGGAACGGCGCGTTCATTGCCCAGCCCCAGCCCTCGGCATAGCTGCCATAGGCCTGGTCGGTGCCAAGCTTGTCGAGATTGCTCGCCATCCACGGCTCGTCATCCTCTTCGCCAGGCACGCCGTTGATTGCATGCATCTCGCTGACGATCCCGGCGAGGTCGCCATCGCCGCTCGCGCCATTATCGCCCTGGATTACGACGAATAGTGTGTTGTCGGCCACGCCGGTGCGCTCAAACTCGTCAAGGATCCGGCCTAGCTGCTCATCCTGATAGACGAGCATGGCCGCAGCCACTTCCATGCCGCGCGCAGCAAAGGCCTTCTGTCCGGGCGTGAGCGTGGACCAGGCGGCGATTGCTTCCGGGCGCGGCGGCAAATCCGTGCCCTTGGGGATCATCCCCTTGGCGAGTTGGCGCTGCCAGATATCTCGCCTGACCTTGTCCCAGCCCTGGTCGAACTTGCCCCGGAAACTGGCGACGAGCTCCGGCGGGGCATGGTGCGGAGCGTGGGCGGACATCGTCGAATAATAGACGAAGAACGGCTTGTCCGGCGCGGCCGCCTTCTGATCGCGAACCCAGCTGATGGTATCGTCCGCAAGCCGTTTTTCGAACAGGTCGCCCGACTTGGGCTGTTCGAGGATCGGATATGTCCCGCGATATAACACCGGCTTCCACTGGTCGGATTCGCCGTTCACCACGCCGTAGAAATACTCAAACCCAAGCCCGACCGGCCAGTGGTCGAACGGGCCAGCAATCGATTGTTCGCCCGGCGGGACATTGTGGTGCTTGCCGATCATCGCCGTGTTGTAGCCGTTGAGCTTGAGCACTTCGGCGATCGTCGCAGCCGAGCGCGGGATGCGCGCCGTATAGCCGGGGAAGCCCATCGGCAAATCAGCAAGATGGCCGAAACCGACATTGTGGTGGTTCCGCCCGGTCAAAAGCGATGCGCGCGAGGGCGAACAAATCCCGGTAGTATGGAAACGATTATAGCGCTGCCCCGACGCTGCAAGTCGGTCCATATTGGGCGTCGGCACCGGACCGCCAAAGCTGCTCGACATGGCAAAGCCAACATCGTCAGCCATGAACAGGAAGATGTTGGGAGCACCCGCGGGCGCTGTAACGGGCCTGGGAGCGTCGGGCACTGATTGTGCAACGGTCGGTCCGATCGTCCCTGCGAAAGGCCGCTCTGGGATCGGCAGGATCGTCCGGTCAGCTTGCGCAGTTGTCGCAGCCGAAGCCAGCAGCGCCAACGAAGCGGCTGCAACCCGCGCGAATGGCCTGCAAGACCTCTTCATCCCGGCAATTCTCCTCATACCCAAACCAGGAGATTTAGAGCGGAAGCGAGACTGTGAAGCAATGCAGAGATTCGCACACCTGCCCCGATGACGAAAACGACCTTGCCTTGGTGTTCTGTTTATGTTCTCATCAATGCATGAGCCATTCGCCGATCAAAGGCCGCGGCGCCCACTCGGCGGTTCCGTCACAGCGTTTCAACCTGCCCATGCGCGAGGCCGATGATGACTGGCGCGATGTGGAAGAATCCGTGGATGGTCCGGTGCAAAAGCTGCGGACAAGTGTCACCGAGGAACATCCCAAGACAATCCTGAGCTTCAATCGCTCGCCCGACATTCCATTCGACCGCTCGATCAACGCATTCCGCGGCTGCGAGCATGGCTGCATCTATTGCTTCGCCCGCCCGACCCATGCCTATCACGACCTCTCCCCCGGGTTAGATTTCGAAACGAAACTCTTTGCCAAACCCGACGCGGCCCGGCTGCTGCGCGAAACATTCGCCAAGCCCCGCTACCGCCCGGCCCCCATCGCCATGGGCACCAACACCGATCCCTACCAACCAATCGAAATGCGCTACCGGATTACGCGTCAAATTCTCGAACTGTGCCTGGAAACCCGGCACCCGACGATCATCACAACAAAGTCCGACCGCGTGCTTCGTGACCTCGAATTGCTGGCCGAGATGGCGCGCTTCCGCCTCGTTGCCGTCGGCATCTCGGTCACCAGCCTCGACGCAAATCTCTCGCGGTTGCTGGAACCGCGCGCCGCCTCTCCCGCCAAGCGGCTGGCCGCGCTCGGCCGGTTGGTAGAGGCGGGCGTTCCCGCTCACGTCTCGATTGCTCCGGTAATTCCAGCCATCACCGACGAGTTCATCGAAGCGATCCTGGGTGCCGCCGCCGATCAGGGCGTGCGATCGGCCAGCTGGATCATGATCCGCCTGCCGCACGAGGTCGCTCCGCTATTTCGTGAGTGGCTCGCCGTGCATTTCCCTGATCGCGCCGCCAAGGTGATGTCGATCATCCGCTCAATACGCGGTGGTCGCGACAACGATCCCGAGTTTGGCTCGCGAATGAAACCAGGCGGAGTTTGGGCCGACCTGTTGCGCCGCCGCTTTCGGCTTGCTTGCAAGCGTAACTCTATCGAGGCCGAGCGGGAAATATCGCTCGATTGCGGCCAGTTCCGCCGGCCTAACCTCGATGGGCAGTTGCCTTTGCTGTAGCAGATGGCAGAACGGGCTCCATGAGTGAAACACCCATACTGATAGAGAGACGAGGCGACGTTGAGATTATCTCTCTCAACCGCCCCGACAAGCTCAACTGCTTCGACGAACCCCTGACATTCGGCTTGCGCGATTATTTCCAGGGCTTGCATGAGCGTGAGGATGTGCGCGTCGTCGTGCTACGCGCGGAGGGTCGCGCATTCTGCGCCGGGCTCGATCTGGCGGGGTGGGAGAACGAAGCCCAGCGCGGCGAATTGCAGCATTTCTGGCGGCTGCAGCGTTCGCTCGCTGGCATCCTAGAGCTGATGCGTAGTTGCCCGCAGCCGATCATTGGCCTGGGCCATGGCGCGGCCTGCGGCATGGGCTTCTCCCTGCTGCTGGCAAGCGATGTGCGCTTGGCCGCTCCCAATCTCAAAATGAACGCCGCCTATATCAAGGTCGGTCTTGGCGGCTGCGATCTTGGCTGCAGCTATTTTCTGCCGCGTCTGGTCGGGGCATCGGTTGCCAGCGAGTATATTCTCACCGGCAAGTTCATGAACGCCGAAAAAGCCGTCAGCTGCGGTTTAGTCAGCGAGATTGTCCCGGCGGAAGACCTGCTCGACAAGGGACTGACACTCGCTTCTGAAATGACCGCCAATGCACCGATGGGCCTCAGGCTCACCAAGCAGGGCCTCAACCGCAATCTCGACGCGCGCTCGCTGTCCGACGCCATGGCCTTGGAAGATCGCCAACAGGTGATGATGCTGATGAGCGAGGATTTCGCCGAAGGCGTCGCCGCGTTCCAGGAGAAGCGCGAGCCGCAATATCGGGATCGGTAGCAAAAGGCACCATCCCTCCGGCCAATGTCAATTTGATAGAGTTGGTCGACTGCGCTAAGCTTCTGATGGTTTCGCAATAGGAGACGAACCTTGAAGAAATTTGCTATCTTGCCGATCATCGCAGGCCTTAGCGTTCTGGCTGGTTGCGCCGAAGCTCCGCCTGACGATGCAGCTGCAGATACGGACACAACCGAAGCTGTCGCTACGGGCGACGGCGCAGATGCTACTGCTGGCGACCCAACTGCGGCCGAGCCTGAGGCTGCAACGGAAGAGGATGCCGCCGGTGCCGAAGCGGATACGACCGAAACCGAAACGGCTGCAGCCACCGAGAAATCAGACGTCGCGAAGGTCAAAGAAGCCGTCGAGGAAGTTGGAGGCGTCGATCTAGAAAGCGCAGCCAAAAAGGCAGCAAAGAAAGCCGCTGGCAACGCAATCGATTCGGCGTTGGACTAGAAACACCGACTCGCATCTTACGCTTTAAGACGAGTCTGTCAGTCGATCCGGCCTGGGCCCGATCCTAGGCCGGATCGAACGTTATCGGCAGCGTCCTCGGGCCCCATGCGCCCAGGAACGGACGCCATTCCGCTTTGCCCGTACGCCTCGGATTTCTGAGACGCTGGGTAATCAGGTGCAGGCCTTCTTGCAGCTGATTGCGGGCGAGGAACTGGCCGAGGCAGATATGCTCTCCCCGCCCGAATGCGACGTGGCGGTCCTTGTTGTCACGCTCGGGATCGAACTCGCCGGGATCGAGAAATTTTGATGCGTCGCGATTGGCGAGCGGCGGGGCCATCACCAGCATGTCGCCCTTGCTGAAGGTGAACTCCTCATAGGTAAAATCATCGGCAACGGTTCGCACCGGTGAGGCGATCGCAGTGTGGCGCAATGATTCTTCCGTGACGGCGCGGCAGAATTGCAGGTCCTCGGCGCAGCGTTGATACATCTCGGGCCGGTCAAGCAGCAGGTTCATCGTTACTGACAGCTGGTTTTTCGAAGTGTCGTAACCCGCGACCACCACGGTTAGCAGCAGGAAGCGCGCTTCGGTTTCGTCGAGCTTACCTTCCTTCTTGGCGGCAATGATCGCATCTAGAAGCGAGTCCTCATCAAACTCGCCGCTCGCTTCGCGCTCATTCACGGTGGTGTCGGCAAAGTCCCACAGCACTTCCCAGCCAGCCATGAACAGCGGCTTGGCCGCCTGGTCCATGGTTAGCGACTTGAGCTGGTTTTCCAGCGCATCGCGCATGCGCGGGATCGGCTCGGTTGATACACCGAGCAATCCACACATAACCGAGACCGGGAAGTACGAAGAAAACTCGGCGAAATCGAAGGCGCCTTTTGGAGCCCATTCGTCGAGCATTCCGCTAATCACCCGCTGCATCATTTCTCGCTCGCGATTGGCGCGGCGCGGGGTGAAGGCGTGGATCACACTGGATCGCAGGCGCTTATGCGTATCCCCGCCGACAGCAATGACAATCTCTTCCATGAAGCGCGCCCACATCGTTCCGCGCACGCCGTAGAAATCGATCACCGGACCGAAACCGGGCAGCAAGTTCACATCATCGGTGAACAGCTCGCACAGCTCGTCATAGCCATGCACAACATAGCCTTGCGAGAACTTCGCGAGCCAGGGATGGCCTGCCCTCGCCTGCTCCAGGAACGGATCGGGATTGCTCGCGAACTCCAGAGTTTCGACCGGCAAGGTCGGCAGAGAAAGCTCACTCGCCAGTTCCATGATAATCACCCTGTCGGCAACGCGAATGCACGCCTGCTTTGAACTCAAAGCATAACAGCAATATCCATCAGGAGTCGAATGACTATCATGCTCTGCATCCGGGGCAGAGCGCGGCGCTAGGGCCCGAACCGCATCAGCCGACTATCCGCCACGCCCGCCGTACGGTTTGCGACATGGAGCTTGTATTCGGCATCCTTGACCAGGCCGAAGAATGCCGATGCATTGGGATAGACCATGACGAATCCCGCATCCCAGCGCTCGCTCTCCGGTCCGGTCACCATCGCCTCGAAGCTACCGCTCCAGGCAATATGCGCGCCGACACGTTCGAGCACCGGAGCAATTGTCCGATGGTATTCCTGATAGGCCTGCCGTCCCGTCCAGCCCTTTTCGGCAGATTCATGACCCGCAGGGTATTCGGCCCATTGCTTCCACCGGATAAGGTTGAGCATGTGAATGGGCGTATCGCGCGGCAATCCCTTGAAGCGCTCGAAATTCTCCCGTCCAGGGTCGATGTAGACCAGGTCACCCATCCAGGCGATAATCCCGGAAACGCTCGCGCAAGTCCTTCTTGCTGATCTTGCCGGTCGCGGTGTGAGGAATCTCGTCGACAAATTCGACCGCATCGGGAAGCCACCACTTCGCGACCTTGCCCGTCAACAGCTTGCGCAGTTCATCTGCCGAGACATCCATGCCGGGCTTCTTCACCACAACCAGCAGCGGCCGCTCGTCCCATTTTGGGTGAGCGATACCGATCGCGGCTGCTTCGGCAACGGCGGGATGGGCAACGGCGGCGTTCTCCAACTCGACTGAACTGATCCATTCGCCGCCTGACTTGATCACGTCCTTGGTGCGATCGGTCAGCTGCAAAGTGCCATCGGGATGGATCAGGGCAACGTCGCCGGTGTCAAACCATTGGTCCGCATCGACGCAATCTTCTTCACCCTTGAAATAGCGCTTGAGCACCCAGGGCCCGCGGACCTGCAGGGCGCCGGAAGTCTCGCCATCGCGCGGCAGTTCCTTGCTCGGATCGCCAAGATCGACAATGCGCAGCTGCACACCGAACAACGCCTTACCTTGCCGGGCCTTGATCGTGACCTGCTCGTCAAATGTCATGAGGTCGAAATCGTGGGGCTCAAAGGCTATCGTCGCGATCGGCGAGGTCTCGGTCATTCCCCAGGCGTGGGCGATGCGGATACCAGCGCGCATCAACTTTTCGATCGTCGAGCGCGGCATCGCTGCTCCACCGGTTACCGCGTGGGTGATCGTCGGGGGAAGCGGCATGCCCTGCGCCTCGCAATGCTGGGTCAAGCTCAGCCACACCGTCGGCACGCCGGCGAGATAGTTGATATCTTCGCGCTCGATCAGGTCGCACAGATTGGCCGGATCGTTATTCGCGCAATAGACCAGTTTTGCGCCGACCGCTGCCGCCGCCCAGGGGAAGCTCCAGTTGTTGGCATGAAACATCGGCACTACCGGCAACACGCAGGAGCGCGAATTGAGATCAGCGCATTGCGGCATGATCGCAGCATAAGTGTGCAGGATATTGGAACGGTGTTCGAACAACACACCCTTGGGATTGCCGGTCGTGCCACTGGTATAGCACAGCATGCACGGATCGCGCTCGCTTCCAGTGACCCACTCGGCCTCGCCATCCTCAGCCCCGATCCAGTCAGCAAACTCGCCATTGTCGAAGCAGATATAGTGCTCGATCGTTGTCCATTGCGGCTTCAATCGATCGACAATCTCCTGGAAGGCCGAATCGTAGATCAGCACGCGGTCTTCGGCATGATTGGCGATATAGACCAGCTGTTCGTCGAATAGGCGCGGATTGATCGTGTGCAGCACCGCGCCAGCACCTGTCGCGCCGTACCAGCTGACGAGATGCGGCCCATGATTCATCGCCAGCGTGGCGACGCGGTCACCCTTCTCGATGCCCAGCCGCTTCAACGCCTGCACCATCTTCAGCGCATCGCCGCGCAATTCGGCCCAATTCGTGCGGCTTTCGCTGCCGTCATTCCAGCGCGTAACGATCTCGCGGCTGCCATGCTCGCGCGCGGCATGATCGATCAGTAGGGACGCGCGAAGTTCCCAATCCTGCATGGCTCCGAGCATTTAGATTCCCTTGCGAATAGGTTTGGCGGACACGAATGCCGGCACATTAGCGATTCCCCG
>JAQWKP010000132.1 GCA_029247785.1 Novosphingobium sp. | reverse complement strand
TCTCGCCTGTATATAGCTTGAGGGGACGGTCCCAAGGTGGTCACATGAATAAATTGTCTAAAAAGCACGTAAACATCTTGTTGAAAATAACGTGCCGGGAACGCGCACGCACTCCGTCTGGGTTGTTCGCCGGAGGTGGGAGTCATAAGTTCTATCTGTGTTGCTCTGTTGTGCAGATAGCGCACTTGCTGAGCGGCTCTCACGCCGCGCTGGTCGATGAATTCGGCAGAGGAATTGACGAATACCCCCAGCTTGATGATGCGCTCCACTCGATCAAGCGAGCCCAGCGCAGCCTTGAGTTGCGCCAGGATCATCAAGCCGCACACATGCGCCGCCGCCAATCCTTCGTCGAATGACACATCTTCTCCCAGCTGCCCGGTTACCAGCACACCATTGACGTAAGGCAGCTGGCCCGAAACATGCGCCACCCCACCGGATAGGACAACCGGAACATAGGACGCGACAGGTGCAGCGGCCTCGGGCAGCTCATGTCCCAGTTCAGCCAGCCGGGTCTCGATCTCCTGTTCGGTCATCGCCATGCTCAATCCTCAGCCTCTGAATACAGCTTATCGATCAACCAGGGCAATGCGGTTGCCCAGTCATCGATCCGGGCATCGGCATGGCCAGCCTTATGCGCGCAGTCGATATTCGACGCGATCGATGGCTCGGCACACAAATGCAACCGTCCAACATCGGGAGCGACGTCCGAGACCGAATCGTGATGTTGGGCGAGATCGTCGATAAAGATCGCACGGGAAGGCTGGTACTCGTCAAGAATTGCTCTGAACGCCGGCCCTTTCGGACCTTGGTTGGTATAGACCTTGAGAGCGATCCCGAGATCGGCAAGCTGTCTTGCGCGTGCCTCCTGCCGGAAGTCCTTGAGATTTGTCAGCACAACGACATCGGCATGTTTCGTGAGCTCACTGATCGCTGTGACCGCGCCTTCGACCGGCGTCTGGCGATGCATCTGCCCATCGAAAAACAGGTTCAACAAGCGCCAGATTTCCTGTTCGCCAACAGCCTCGCCGCTATCGCGGTGACGCATTGCCCGGGCAAAATTATTGCCGCCCATTTCAAAGTGAACACCCTGTTCTTCACCGAGCCAATCCCGGAAATGGGAGACCATGTAGAGCAATACTTCATCGCAATCGGAAACAATTAGCGGACGACTCATCATTCAAGCCTTTCCCGAGCCGACACCAGTTCTGCCGGTTCGATACCGATTGCATCGGCGGCAGCGAGCAAATCCGGCTCATGTCCGCAGAGGAAATCCAGCACCGCAGCCAGCGTCGCTCGCTCACCCAGCCCTGCTCGCAATCTTTCAGGCGTAAGGCCCGTCAGAGAAAGCAGGCGATCGGCACGTGTCTCGCCACCCAGCACCCAGCCAAGCGCAGCAAGCGCCAAGGCCTCGGGATCGGCGGCGGGGGATGATGGCTCTCTAAGAATTGTCAGTCTCGCTTGCACGGCATAGAGCGGTCTGCACTCAATGTGGAGTGCACATTAGCGAATGGCAAAACGAATTCTCGTTGTCGAGGATAACGATCTCAACCGCAGACTTTTCTGCGATGTCCTGAAGAGCCAGGGCTTTGCTGTCGAGCCAGTCTCCGACGGGCGCGATGCGCTGGAAGCAGCGCACAGCTTTGTGCCGAACCTGATCATCATGGATATCCAGCTCCCCAATATATCTGGACTGGATTTGATCGAGGCCGCCAAATCGGACAAGTTCCTTCGCACGATTCCGGTGCTCGCCGTCACGGCCTATGCCGGCAAAGGCGATGAGGAACGCATCCGCGACGCAGGCGCTGATAATTATCTCGCCAAGCCTGTCTCAATCGGCCCGTTCATGGCGGCAGTCAGGGCCCTCCTTGAAAGGGACGCCAGATGATGCGAGAGCCTGCCGTCAGCGAAAGTGAGGATGACAATGTCGCAGAACCAGCTCCAACAGATGATCGATTACAAGGCGATTTGTGATCTCAAGGCAAGCTTCGGTCGGCTTGCCGACGTCAAGGACTGGGAGGGCTACTGCAACGTGTTCACCAACGATTGCGAGTTTGACTTCGGAGGTGGCGTGATTGTCAAGGGCGGCCAGGCCGGCACCGACGTGATTGCGGACATGCTCAAGGGCTCGGTCTCGATCCATCGCGCTTACATGCCAGAAATCGAGTTTGTGAGCCCGACTGAGGCAAAAGGCATCTGGGCAGTAAATGATTATATCGAATGGGAGCCCGATCCGGAAACCGGCTCGCGCGCCGGCCAGATGGGATATGGCCGCGAGTACGAAACTTACAGTAAGGCAGATGGCATATGGAAGATCGCCCACTGGCGGCTTCGCTATGACCGCCTGGATCCGTTGCCGCACGCCCCACTTCCCCCGACGTTCTTGGGTGGGCCCGAAGTCATGCAAGACGCGGATTACGTGAAGTCGGTCGTCGACCCCAACGGGACCTGATCGGCACCGCAACCGATTCCTGCATAGCGAACGCTGCGATTCAAACCTTGAGACGATATACTTCGGTCTCACCAACTCCTTTCAGCACAAGCGTTTCACTTGGCAAGAAATCCTGCCGGTCGGAAAGCTGAAAGTACGTCGATGCAGATACAGCGATGCCATTGTGCTCGGCAATAGCTTCGAGCCGAGAGGCAACGTTCATCGTGTCCCCCCAATAATCATAAGCCAGACGGCTCGATCCAACGACCCCGCCGACCACGGGCCCGGTGTGGATTCCTATCCGGACTTTCATATCGATCTGCATTTCGTCGGACATCTGCCTGACAGCACCAATCATTTCGCGGGCGAAAGCAATTGCCGACACCGCACTGCGCCCGGTCGATGTTGTGCCACCCGATACTGCCAAATAGGCATCGCCGATGGTTTTGACCTTCTCGACATCGTGCCGCTCCGCACAGGTGTCGGCCAGGAGAAAGAAATCGTTAAGCAACTGCACCAGGTGACCGGGCGAAAGTATCTTGGCCATACTGGAAAAGCCGACGATATCAACAAAGATCACGCTTACATCCGCGAAGGAATCCGCGACCGTTTCACCGGCCCTCAAGCGCCTTGCAGCCTCCTCCGGCAACACGTTGAAAAGCAGCTCTTCGGTCTTTTTCCGTTCTGCCGCCAACGCGAGATTTGCTGAATACGCTTGCCTCGCCCTGCGATCTATGTCCCAGTTCACGAACAGCGCGAATATGAAGAAAGTCGAGAAGTTGGAGAAGGTATAGGCCTTGGCGACAAAGCTGCGGTCTGCGATGAACAGGAATACGAAGTAGAGCAGAAATAGCGTGATCGCCCAGATGAAGAAAAGCCGGGTTGTCGCGACGAAGCCGATCGCAGCAAACACGACCAGAATGCCAAGATTGATCACGGCCATTCCGAAAGGCGATATTTCGGTGATATCAGCTTGATTACCCAGTGCCTCGATCAGAAGCACCATCGCAACCGTAAGCGCCGAGAAGAGCGCGATGTCGACCCATCCATTTTCGAGATAGAAGCTGGTGAATGTCAGCATGAAGAATATCGCCAGGACCGCCATGAAAAGTCCCGCCGCGACACTGTATTCGATGACGCCCGCTCGGGGGAAATGCATGGGATTAAGCATCAGGTAGGATATGAAGGTAGCGACGGCTATACTGATCAGCGCCCTGCTCGCTGGAATCCGCGAAGCGCGCTCGCTGATGACGTAAGCCCGTTCCTGTTCAGGAGCTTCCAGAGTTGCGATGAACTTCAAACCCATTCCTCTCCGACTCGTAAGTGCAGTAATTCTAACCACGCGGGCCAGCGATGCGAGCCAATTGGCACATTCTGTGTGTAAATGGCTTGTCAGCGCGCGGCTGGCAGGGCCACGAGACTTGACATCCCGTGCCTTCGCCGCTTTTGCGCCGCATTCAAGACCTAGGAACACGTTATGGACAAAGCCGAGATTGACGCCCGCATCCGTACCCTGATCGCGCCCTTCAACAAGAAGGACATCGAAATTTCCGAGGTGACGAAGTTCACTGACGATCTGGAGTTCGACAGCTTGACTGTGATGGATTTCGTCGCGGCTATCGAGGACGATTTCGACATTATCATCAGCATGAACCAGCAAGCGGAGATCGAGACCTACGCTCAGCTGGTTGACGCCGTCGTCAAGCTGCAGGCGTGAAGGAACGGGGATGACCAAGCCAGTCAGCCCGCCCGATCGAACCGAGGCGCAACAGGGTGAAGCCAGCGATCTGTTCTCGAAATTCGATCCAATGATCGAACTACGCGAGGGGTTGCTTGCGTCAGGCGTCAAAGACCCGTTCAGCCTCGTGATGGAGCGGGTAATTTCTCCGACTGTTGCCATCTGCAACGGACGCGAGACAATTCTGCTTGGCACCTACAACTACATGGGAATGACCTTCGATCCGGACGTCATCGCGGCGGGCAAGGATGCCCTGGACCGGTTTGGTTCAGGAACCACAGGCAGCCGCGTGCTCAACGGCACCTATATCGGTCATAGGCAAGTAGAAGAAGCGTTATGCGAATTCTACGCCATGAACCAAGCCATGGTGTTCTCGACCGGTTACCAGGCCAATCTCGGCATTATCGGGACGATCGCCGGAAAGGGCGACTATGTCCTGCTCGACATCGACAGTCACGCCTCGATCTGGGATGGCTGCAAGATGGGCGATGCAGAGGTGGTGCCGTTCAAGCACAATGACATCGAAGCGATGGAAAAGCGCTTGCGCCGCATTCCGGAAGGTGCCGGCAAGCTAGTTGTGCTCGAGGGCGTCTATTCGATGCTGGGCGACATCGCGCCGCTGAAGGAAATGGTCGGCATCGCCAAGGCCTACGGCGCGATGGTATTGGTCGACGAGGCACATTCGATGGGCTTCATCGGCCCCAATGGACGCGGCGTCGCCGAGGATCAGGGCGTGCTTGACCAGGTTGATTTCATCATCGGCACTTTTTCGAAAAGCGTCGGTACGGTGGGCGGATTCTGCGTTTCCAACCACCCGAAATTCGAAATCATGCGCCTCGTCTGCCGCCCCTACGTATTTACCGCAAGCCTGCCCCCCAGCGTCGTCGCCACCGCCGCGACCTCGATCCGAAAGCTGATGCAGTCTTCAGACAAGCGCGACCATCTCTGGGGAAATTCCCGGACACTGCATGCCCGCCTCAAACTGCTAGGCTTCCAACTGGGTACCGAGAACCCGCAAAGTGCGATCATTTCCGTTGTCATGCCGGACCTCGAACACGGCGCGGCGATGTGGGAGGCACTTCTCGACGAAGGGCTATATGTGAATCTCGCAAGACCTCCGGCAACGCCGGCGGGCATGACACTCCTGCGCTGCTCGCTTTGTGCCGAGCACAGCGCCGAACAGGTAGAAACGATCGTGGGCATGTTCCATCGCGCCGGCAGCAAGACCGGCATAATCGAGTAATCAGACATGGCCAGTCAAGTTCGTGTGATGTGCCTGGCGGTGGCTCTCCTGACCGGTCTGGCGGCCTATTGGTGGCTCAGTGGTGGCGCAGACGAGACAGTCCACGGCATGTCCGAAACGCCCTGTACCAAAGATGGGAAGCCCATTTCCGGCGGTCCTCGCGACGACTGGGGTCAACTATGCAAATTTCGCGCGGAAAACACGGAACTCCTTGAGAAAGAAGCATATCCCGAGGTCGTCATGATCGGCGATTCGATCACGGCCAGATGGCCGAAGCATGGCAACGGCTTCGCCAACAGGGGGATCGGCGGGCAAATGAGCGGGCAGGTCCTGCTCCGCTTCCAACAGGACGCAATCGCGCTGAAACCCAAGGTAATTCACCTATTGGTCGGCATCAACGACATAACCGGCGTCTACGGCCCTCAATCGCCGGATATGCTTCAACACAACATCCGCGCGATGGTCGAACTGGCGCAGGCCAACACAATTCCCGTCATCATCGGTACAATCGGGCCAGCACAAGATGTTAACTGGCGCCCGCAGGTCGATCGCCACCGCTGGATCCCGTTCATTAACAACTGGTTGGCGCAATACGTGAAGCAAGAAAGGCTAGTACTCGCCGACTACCACGCCGTGCTTTCTCAGGAAGATGGCAGCTTGCGCAAGGATCTCTTCAGCGACACCATCCATCCCAACAAGCAGGGCTACGCGGCAATGGAGGCGATTCTGCTTGAAGCAATCCAGCGCACCACCGGCGACAGGCGAGCCCCGTATTGAGCTCCTGACGAGCGTATGGTTAGCTCGCACGGCACTAAGGACGCCGTTCAGTGGATCGCGATTCATCGTCCTCCACCCGCCATTCGCCCTGACCGATCAACTGCTTGAGGAAATCAAGGTTTTCGCCGCAGCATCAATCGGAACAACAATGGTCAAGTGCTTTGAAAGAATCCTGTGGGTCTAACGGAAGTTGACAATAGCTAGCCAGCCTCTGGCCTCCTTGGTTTCGGCGGCCGGTGATAGCTGACATCGCTACGGTCGCGGCTGGATTGGCACGGCTCATCATCGGTATAGGATGGCGGCATGAAACGCGCCATTACATAATCGTCGAGGCTGTATTGCGTTTCGATAGTGCACACACGATTAGCAATCCGCCACTCGCTGTCCCGCTTCTGGAAATGATCGATGTAGCGGCCGGTCGACATCAAGTGCGGCGGGCGTTCGGCCTTGCCGGTAAACAGGAAATAGGTCTCACAATAGGCATCGTCGCCCTGCAGATCGCAATAATGGTTGAGGATCCCGTGCTGAGTCGTCTCGAAGGAGAGCGTCGTCTCATTTGCCCATGCGATAAAGTCATCGGGCGTTCCGACATAGGAACCATGGTCTTCGATGGCGTCATCCCAGTAGCAAGTGCGGGTGAGTTCGCTGTCCAACCGGTCAATACCGCGACCGTAACGCTGCATGACACGCCAGATTTCATCGCGGTCCAGTTGTTCGCGAATTCTGCGTTCGAGCTCTGCGTCCATAGCTGTTAATCCTTGAGAAATTCCAGAAGCGTCGGCGCCAGCAGCGGCCAGCGTTCGAATCGCCCGCGGCGATCATCGACATCGTTGGGGAAAGTGGAGACATAGTTCCACTCCTGATCAGTCCAAGGTTCTGGCGGATCGATCAGCGTCGAATTGGGCAGCAATTCATGTACCCATTCGCTGGTCCGCCGGGTGTGGGCCATATCAGCCTTGCCGCTGCGGAATACCAGGATCGGCATAGTCAGACTCTCGAATGCCTCGGCACCCATCCCTGGCATTGGCGATTCGTCACTATAGGCAAAGGCCTTGCCCCATTTCTGCATGATTTCGATATAATCCCAGGGATCCTGAGAAAGCAGTATGTCACGGATACGGGGGTTTCGGCTGATCTGATCGGACCAACTCGGCAATTCTGCCACTGCTTCCATGCCGCCCTTCGAAGCCGCAGCAATCTGGTCTCCGCAATAAAACCAGGCCAGTCCGGCAAGACCCACCGGACCACCACTGATCCACCAGATTGTCATCTTCCGGACATTATCGGGCATACGAGCAGCCGCCATCAGCGAAATCCGCGAACCAGCCGAGCCACCAACGACAGTAATGTTCTTGAGTTCCAGTTCACGCACCAGCCCGATCAGCGCCTCGCAATTCATCACCGATTCTGTTGGAGCGGTGAAGGCGATATCCGAGGCACCGCATCCTGGCCGGTCCCATAGCAGCACGCGGTAGCCACCATCGGCGAGCAGCCGACCAAGCTCCGGAACTCCTGCAGTGTCCCGCGGATAACGCCCACCGGGGGTCAGCACCAGGGGCGGCGCGCCCACGTCGCCGATTAGCTCGTAATCTATTTCCAGTCCGTCGACATCGATCTTGGCCACAAGGCTATCCCCTTCCCAGACAATGCGCGCGCCAGACCCTGCGTCAGGCTTGCTCGAGCGCTTTTCCGTCAGCTCTAACCGTATCCCAGCGGCCATGGCCATAGTCGCCCTTGATCGTGGTGCGGTACATCAGGCGTCTGTCCTGCGGGTCACAGCCTGAAACGCAATGCAGCATCCGCAGATTGTCCCAGATCGCCATGTCGCCTTCGCGCCATTTGTGTTGATAGCTGCACCTATCGCTAAGCCGGTTCTGGGTCTGGCAGATTTCCTCTAGCAGAGCGTCGCCTTCCGCATCTTCCTGGCCGAGGATACCGCAAGCCATGTAGTGAGAGACGTGGAGCACTTTTTCACCAGTCGGGCGAGTCCACACGGCAGGATGGATGGCGCGGGCCATGGCGGCAGCCTGCTCCTTGAATACGGGCGAGGACGGCTTGGGCTCGATCACCCGGTATTGCGCCGGTTTACCGAATTCAAGCTGATCATATTGCGTACTGAGCGTGTAGACAATCTCCTTGCCTTCAATCCGATCAACCAGGTCAACGGGAAACGCGTTGTAGAGGGCCATCCCGTCCATGAAGCCGGTGATGCCGCCTTCTTCGGTTCGCTTGACTGAACGCAATACGCCGGCGCGGTTGAGTTCGTCATTGTAGCAATGATCGAAATGCCAGGGCAGCCAATGCGAAACCTGCCTGCCATCGACCTCGACCACACCGCGACCTGGCTCACTATGAATCGAGATGACACCCGGCATGCCGTCGCCATCGACCCGCGATACCGCTTTCACTGGGTGGTCTTTCAAGGGACCGAAGCAGCTGCTGATCGCAAGCTGCATCTCATCGCTTTGTTCGACATCCTCGAACACGATCATGCCGTGCTCAATGAACAATTCGTCCATCTGCTTGCGATTGGCTGGATCTTCCAGCAACGCGCGGGTGACACCGCCGATTCGAATGCCGAAAGGGAGATCATCCCTAAGCGGCTCGATATCGGTAAGGGGCATGAGGCGGTCTCCCGAGGCTGTCAGCCGAGTTTGCAACAGGAAGCGGACCTACTGCAAGACGTACGCAATGGGTAGTCTGTTCAATCCGCAGCAGACACAGCTGCCATTTGGCATTCGTGCTGCGCTTCTTCTGCTCCCCCACCGATCAAAGCAATGGCCACGAAGCCGCCAATCAGCAAGACACCAAAAAGCGTGGTCACCTTGGCGAAGTGATTGTCGATGATCGCTTTGATCGGTGCCCCGAACAGGCGGAACAGAATGCCCACGGCCATGAAGATCATACCGCGACCTGCAATGCTGGCCAGAATGAAGGGCGCCAGGGCCATTCCAGCGAATCCAGCTGTAATTGTCAGGAGCTTATATGGGATCGGGGTCATGCCCCCAAGCAGGATTGCCTGCCAGTCATAGGCATTCAAGTAACAAGCGGCACTGGGAAAACTGGCGCTGAGGCCAAGCGCGGCAATCAGCGTGGATCCCACCGATTCATAAAGAAAGTGGCCAATTGCATAGCCGGCGATGCCGCCAAGGACCGATGCAATGGTCGTGATCAAGGCGAAGCGGATCGCCTTGCTCGGTTCGGCAAGGCACATCAGACCCAGCAGGGGATGGGGCGGAATTGGGAAGAAGCTCGATTCCGCGAAGGCGAATATGGCAAGCCACTTCTCGGCGTGCGGATGCGCTGCCTTGGCCAAGGTCCAGTCGTAGAGACGGCGCAGCATTGCCGAAAAACTCCAAATCCATTGATTGCGGGTGCTTAGGGTGCCCGCAATCAGCCAGCAAGGGCCATCTACGGATATCCCCAAAGGGCTCAATGTCGGATTGAATTTACCATTTTGGTTAAAATGCCTTGACATCGTCACGCTCTTTGGGTACAAACAAGGAACATCGCGATGGACCGAGTCGCCGACTCGTCGCAAAGCACACCAATCCCAGAGACCAATATGAAACCAGCAAATTCAAGGCTGCGCGCGGAAAAGCGCGTGCGTCACAAGGCCAGGCGCAAGGCGCCGGGTGCCGCAGGTGCGGAACAAGGACAGCTCCGCCAAACCTGGCGCCGCGACTTTCTTGCCAAGCTTGCCGAAACTTCCAACGTCAAGGCTTCGGCTGAACATGCCGGCGTCAACCCAAGCACAGCGTATGATCTGCGCAGGCGCGACCATGCTTTTGCGCAGCGCTGGCTGGATGCGCTGTGCGAAGGCTACTCCAACCTGGAGATGGAGTTGCTCCATTTCCTGCGGAATGGCGAAAGCACTGAGCCAAGTGCGCCCAAGTTCAACCCTGCTGTCGCGCTGCGCATGCTGATCGCCCATAACGAGACAGTCGGCAGAGAACGGGCGCGACGAGTGAACGTCAAGGTTTCTGAAGTCCAAGCCTCCATCGAACGCAAAGTCGTGCTGATGCGAGAGCGCGTGCTCGCCCGCAAAGCGCAAGAACAGGCGGAGGCACAGGGACCCCGCGATGAATGACGAAGAGTGGTTTGGCGATATGACCCCGCTTGAGCCGGGTGAACTGGCCCGCGCCTTCGTCCCCGAAGAATTGAACGAATACGGCTACACCTGGCCGATACATGCACATGAGGGACAACTCGCCCCAGCCGGCGACTGGAGCATCTGGCTGATCATGGCCGGTCGAGGCTTTGGAAAAACTCGTGCTGGGTCTGAATGGGTGCATCGTATCGCAGAATCCTTTCCCGCCGCGAGCATTGCGCTCGTGGCAGCAACATTGGGCGAGGCGCGTAGCGTGATGGTAGAAGGCGAAAGCGGAATTCTTGCCTGCTGTCCCGACCATCGTCGCCCGCAATATGAACCCTCGTTACAACGCCTGACCTGGCCGTCCGGGGCGCAAGCCAGGCTCTACGCTGCCTCCGAACTCGAAGCCCTGCGCGGCCCGCAGCACAGCCATGCATGGTGTGACGAAGTTGCCAAATGGACAAGATAATCTTTCTCTGAGCGCGCGGTGGCGCAAACAGCCCGCGCCAGGGAGGCCGATCGTGTCGTTGCCGAGGCCAAACAGGGCGGAGACATGGTCGCCAGCGTGCTGCGCGCCGCAGAGATCGCGCTTCCATTGACGCTGGTGCATGCCAATAGCGTCAATGGAAGCACAGATGGAAGGCTTCGTCAACGGAGCCCATTCTATGACCGATCTGTTGATGCATTGCGCCATCGAAGGAACGGGTTCAGCTCTCCGATGCCGCGATCACCAGCCAGGCCTTCGGTGAAAGCCAGAACCGCGTCGCCACTGCAGACGGTGTGCGCGAGTTGCAAAACCGCCGCGTCGAGATCTCATACGGTCCCGGCTCAGGCAACTAAGCCTCACGGCTGA
>JAQWKP010000129.1 GCA_029247785.1 Novosphingobium sp. | reverse complement strand
GGGCGTCTGTGGCATACCTCTGGCAATAACGTCACCAGTGACGAAAGCCGGGCGCTGCTGTTCGCTCTCTACAACCGCGATTTCCTGCGCCCGCAGGTGAACTGGGAAGTGCTACTGTCAGACGAGACCAAGCAGCTGCTCGACGAAGCTGACCGCGCGCTGCTCGGCATGGGAGCGCTGTGCAACATCCACGGCGTCGATATCATTATGCGTGAAGGTTATGATCTCGATTCCGCCGTGGTGATGTAGCCTAGTGTCAGGACTTAGAGCCACCGATGCTCACGATACCATTGCGCTGTCGCCTTCAACCCGTCTCTTGTCTTGATCTCTGGCCGCCAGAGCTCGCTCGGCGGTATCGCCTGCTTGCTCACAACCCAGTCGGGATGGTTGAAATAAGCAGCGCGATCGAGCGTCATCTTCGCCTTGCGACCCCGCAAGAGGCTATCGATCTTTGCCACCCATTCCATCGTTCTGCGTGAAAAGCCCATCACCTTCGGACGGCGCCCCACTGCATGGCCTATCGCCCGGGCTAGGTCGTAGTGGCTCCAGCCAGTCAGCATGCCATCGTCTGGTTCAAACGTCCGTCCGGTAACTTGTTCGCTGCCTCGATCCAGTGCCAGCAACAGACGGACGAGATCATCGACATGAATGACGGATGTCCGGCCCTGTTCGGGAGCCGGTATGAGCCAATATTTCGCCGAACGGAACAGATCGAGCATCTCGCCATCGCCCGGACCATAGACCGCCGGCGGGCGCACGATTGTCCAGTCTAGCGGGCTCGCCATGACCAGCTTTTCGGACTGCGCCTTGGAAGCGCCATAGACCGAAACCCCGGGCTCCCTGGCGGTCAGCGACGAGACGAGAATGAACCGTTCCGGCCCCACCTCCCGGACCGCCTCGATCAAGTTCAAAGTCCCGACGACATTGCCTCGTTCGAATTCTGCACTGTTGGCCGCCTTCACCACGCCGGCGACATGTATGACAAGATCGCTATCACTGACCAGCCGGACCAGGGCTTCCTTGTCGTCAAGATCGCCACTCACCCATTCGACGCCCTCACGCTTTTCCTGCGGACGACGGGTCAGAAGCGCAAGATCATATCCCTGCGCGATCGCTTGATCTACCAGAGCGCCACCGATAAAGCCCGTGCCTCCTGTGATCGCTATTTTCATTTGAGAACCAACTGGTCGCGATGAACTACGGCAGAACGGGAAGCATAGCCCAGTATTGCCTCGTGTTCGTTGGAATGATGACCCTGGAGCTTCTCACATTCGCCAGCGTCATATTCCGACAACCCATGGGCAATCACCGCCCCCTGGGTATCGACGATGGCAATGGCATCGCCGCGCAGGAAACCGCCTTCGACCCCGATCACGCCCTTGGACAGCAGGCTGCTGCCCTCGCCGAGCGCTGCTGCAGCCCCCTTATCGACGACCAGGCGACCCTTGAGACGCAAGCGCCCACCAAGCCAGGCCTTGCGGGCTGCAGCCTTTCGGCGCGGATGGAACAGCGTTCCGGTCTCGCTCGCCAGCGCCCTCCCGATCGGGCGCATATGGGTGCCGTTAACGATGGCCAGAGAAATTCCGGCCAATTCCGCGATCTCGGCGGCTTGCAACTTGGAGGTCATCCCGCCAGAGCCCATCCCCGAAGCCGAACCGCCGGTCGCCATGGCATGGACTTCATCCGTCACCCCATGCACCTCGCGGATCAGACTAGCGCCCGCCGTACTCGGATCGCGATCGTACAGGCCATCGACATCGGATAGCAGCAGCACAGCGCTGGCCCGCGCCGCCTGGGCAACCCGAGCAGCCAGCCGATCATTATCGCCGAAACGGATCTCGTGGGTGGCAACACTGTCATTCTCGTTGATTACCGGCACGGTGCCGGCATCAAGCAGCCGGGTCAGCGTTGCGGTGGCGTTGAGATAGCGGCGACGGCCTTCCAGGTCATCAAGCGTCAGTAGGATCTGTGCCGCGCTGATACCGTGCCCATCGAGTAACTCGGCCCACAGACCGGACAGCGCAATCTGGCCGACCGCTGCGGATGCCTGCGCATCGGCCAGGCTTCCCCTGCCGCCCTTGTCTAGCCCGAGCCGAGCCGCACCCAGCGCAATCGCGCCAGAGGAAACGACGATCACATCCTGCCCGCGTGCCTTTGCCTCGGCAATCTCTGCGACAAGTGCCTCGAGCCATTCACGCCTGACACCATCGCCATCGACAAGCAGCGATGAGCCGACCTTGACGACAAGGCGCGGGCAGGCCTGCTTGACGGCCAGATCGGAGAGGCGAGCAATGCTCATGGTCAGGAATTAGGGCAAAGAGGAGAGGATGCAAACCTGCGCGTCAAATTGGCGACCAGGACTTGTCATCGCTTTCCTCGCGTTCGCCCTCGGGCCGCTCTGTCACAGTTGCAGCCGGCAGATAGGAGATTACCGCGTCCAGCAGCGCATCGAGCCCCTGTCCTGCCGCGCCCGATATCGGATAGACCTTATCAGCACCGGCCTCTCTCAGCTCTCCAGCAAACGCCTCCGATAGTTCTTCGTCGGCGAGGTCGATCTTGTTGAGCGCAATAAGGCGCGGCTTCTCGTCAAGGCCTTGCCCATAGGCAGCAAGCTCGTCATCGATGATCCGCATCGCTTCGGTAGGGTCGGTCACCGAGATATCGACTAGGTGGATGAGCACGCGGCAGCGCTCGACATGGCCAAGGAAGCGGTCGCCAATCCCGGCCCCATCCGCCGCGCCCTCGATCAGGCCCGGTATGTCAGCAAGTACGAATTCGCGGTTCTTGTGGTGCACAACGCCGAGTTGCGGGTGCAACGTGGTAAAAGGATAGGCACCCACCTTGGCCCTGGTGTTGGTCAGCGTGTTGATAAAGGTCGACTTGCCAGCGTTGGGCAGACCGACCAGGCCAACATCGGCCAGCAGTTTCAGCCGCAGCCAGACCCACAATTCCTCCGCAGGCTCGCCCGGCTGGTGCTGACGTGGGGCGCGATTGGTCGAACTCTTGTAGCTGGCGTTGCCGCGTCCGCCCAATCCGCCATGAAGCAGGGTGATGCTCTGACCGGCATCGGTCAGATCGGCAAGCACCGTTTCGCGTTCCTCGTCGAGAATCTGCGTGCCGACGGGAACCCCTATCACCCGATCGTCAGCCGAAGCGCCAGTGCGGTCCTTGCCCATGCCGTGGCCACCGCGCTGGGCCTTGAAATGCTGGGAATAGCGAAAGTCGATCAAGGTGTTGAGCCCGGGCACAGCCTCGACGATGATGTCGCCGCCCTTACCGCCATTGCCTCCGTCAGGGCCGCCATACTCAATATATTTCTCACGCCGGAAACTGACTGCCCCCGGCCCGCCTGCGCCGGAACGGATATAGATCTTGGCCTGATCAAGAAAATGCATGGGCGCGCCCTTACCCGCACGGAAGAGACTTGTCGAACCATGCCGCCCCAAGTGGGCTGGGCTCAGTCGGCGTCTTCGAACAGCATTCTGAGCGCTACCCGATCTACTTTCAGCATTGCCGTGCGCGGAAGCGCGTCAACAAAGCTCCAGTGCACCGGGATGTCGGTCGCCTTCACCAGAGAGCGTAGATGCGCCTCAAGCTCAGAAATCTGAGGCTTCCGAAATTCGGGCCTCAGAACGACTGCCGCGCCCGGCACCTGGCCCAGCCGCGTATCGGCAACGCCCGTAACGCCCGCGGCAATCACCGCCGGATGGGTACAAAGGGCATTTTCAATGTCGCTCGGATGGATCTTGAATCCACCGCGCAAGATGGCATCGTCAGCACGTCCGCGCAGGAAGACGAACCCGTCTTGATCGATCAGGCCGAGATCGGACGTTCGAATCCAGTCTGGTCCGATCCGAGGGGAAATGACTTCCAGCAGCCCCTGATCGCCGGCTGGTAGAGCAGCGCCACTTTCGGGATCAACGATCCGTAGCCGGGCGCCATGACCTGCCACGCCGACCGATCCGAACTTGGCACCCTCCCATTTGTGCCACATCTCCAACGTCATGGCAGTCACCGGACCACCAAATTCGGTCGCACCATAGATCGAGAACAGCGGCTTGGCATAACGCCTTTCAAACTCGCGATGCGCTGCCGGATCGACCGGTGCGGCTCCGGTCGTAAAAAAGCCGATCGACGCAAAGTCTTCCGGCGGGATATCCGCGTCCAGAATCATCTGAATGGCAGAAGGTGGGAGCCCACCCCAAACCGGACGATGGCGGAGCACGTAGTCATGCCAGCCTTCCAAGCTAAAGCGATCGACAAGCACGGCGGGAACGCCGCGCAAGATCGAAGCGAGATTGGAATAGAGCCCGGAAAAATTGCCAAATGGGTAGAACAGGAAAGCGGGCGGCTCATGGCGCAGATCTTCACCTGCATCGTGATTGGTCGCGTTCATGCCGATCATGTCTCGAGCGATCAGGTCGAAGCTCAAGGTGAATTGCCGTGGCTTTCCGGTGGTGCCGCTGGTCAGAACCTCGATACGCGGCCTCGGCGATGGCTCGAATACTGCCCCGCATGGCTCGCAATCGGGAATGAATTGCGCATCCATCCCCGAGACAGTGATCCCGGTGATCGCGCCTTCACGGAGCGCCTCGCTGACTTCTGCAGACTGGTCCTCATCGGTCGTCACCAATGCCGCAGGTCTCAGCCGGGCGATATCACGAACAATTCCCGCGTCAGACTGATAGACATGGATCATGCAGATCGAGTGCCCCGTGGCGATCAGCCCTACCAGCGCGGCCACAGCCCCCACCCGGTTGCGCGGGACCATCGCGACCGGTGCACCCGCAGGAACGCCACCTCGATCGAGCAAGCCAGTCACGCGCTCGGCGATGCGGCGCATTTCCTTCCAGCTGATCCAGCTCCCCTGCCATTCAATCGCCGGATAGTCAGCACCGCGCAGGAGAGCCTGTGCTGCGATCTGTTGCAGTTCGGTCTGTCCCGACCCAGCCTTACCTGCCGATATTACTGGCCCAGTCATGCTCTGGTCTCCCTCGGTCACTAACGACTCAAGCCGCTTGTACGGACTGGATTATCGAACCCTGACCATAAGTTGTCTTCATATCCTCGCCGCGATCAAAGCGTTCGTTCCATTCGTCGAAATATTTGGGCAGCAGCTGGTGCTCGGGATTGTGCCACGGCATTTGCGACATAAGGATGCCGAAAGCGGATTTGAGCTTGTCGCGGCGCGGGATATTGATGCCGCTTTGGCGCGCGCTTAAAATTTCAGGCGGCGCATCGTGCACACAATTCGCAAATTCCTCGCCAAGCGTCGTCATGACCACGTGATCATAGACAATCAGCCCTGAACTGCGGTGTTCGATTTCCTCGCAGAAATGCCATAGCAACAGCGAAGAAACACGCGTGTCGCCTCCAGCGAACAGCGTGGCCCGGTTGTCGATCAGCACCTTGAAGTTGGGCGTGAAAATGCTTTCGAGCCCGCCGACATATCCGAGGTGGTATTTGAGCTCTTTTGCTTCGAACTGATCGTCATAAAGCGCGATCGTCTTGTCGAGTGCCTGCGGGAGGCCGGGATAAGTTTCTATGAGGGCTTTGACGTGTTTGCGGTGCGCCATCGCATGCAGCCCTTCCTGGGCCCGGAATGCGCGCACTTCGGCAAGGACTGCCGGATCCGTGATCGGCGGCTCGGCGGCATCTATCGTCCGGCAGATGTATTTCTCAAAGCCGGCAGCAAGGAATGAGACCTTGTTCATTGCCACCGAGAAGAACGGCTGGTCCGGATTCCAAATGAACTTCACACCATCGAAATTCCAGGGAATTCGCCGCAATATGGGGTCGCTCATCCACTCCGCCCATCATTTTTCATTCGTGACCGGCCCCCATCGAGTGGTCCAATTTGATTGTTAGTGCATTGTTGCCTCCTTTGCCATTGCATCCTGGAGGTGGAGCGAAGCGGAACCGGAGGGCGGCACTGGCGATGGAGCGGTTTCCGGGACTGGCGGTCGGTAGCCGAGGCTGCTGTGGGGGCGGATTGTGTTGTAGTGCCGCCGCCAGGCTTCGATCAGCACTTTTGCCTCGGTGAGGCTGTAGAAGATCTCAACGTTGAGCAGTTCATCGCGCAGCGATCCATTGAAGCTCTCGTTATAGCCATTCTCCCAGAGCGAAGTCGATCTGGAAGCGAAACTCGATGAGTGTGAGCACCTCCACAACTTGCACCG
>JAQWKP010000124.1 GCA_029247785.1 Novosphingobium sp. | reverse complement strand
CGGCTTGCACCCACCTTGAAACGGCTTTGCTCGACATTGGAAGCGCAGGATATCGATCCCGCCCGATGGGCGGCTGGCCGATACCGCCCAACGCCAACAATCGTTGAAGCTGCGCAAGCGCTCTACCGCGGGCACGATGTTGAGGAGATTTCGCGGTCAGAAGCTGGAGCGGAGAACCTGACGCGAACTGCTGATTATGTCACTCAAGCGATTGAGGCGGCCAAACGAGACAATCGCAAGATAATATGCTTCATCACAGGTGTGCCGGGGTCAGGTAAGACACTCGCTGGCCTGAACTTAGCCACGGCGCGCCAACGCGCTCACCGCGATGAACATGCTGTTTTTCTGTCCGGCAACGGGCCTCTCGTCCAAGTCTTGCGTGAAGCCTTGGCGCTCGACGCTGTCGCCAAGGCGAAAGAGGCAGAGCAGTCAGTCTCAAAGGTTGAAGAAACCCGACGCGCGTCTGCCTTCATCCAGAACATCCACCATTTCCGTGATGAAGCGCTGACATCAAACGCGGCACCGGTCGAGAAAGTGGTGGTCTTCGATGAAGCTCAGCGCGCATGGGACGCCGAACAGACCTCGAAGTTCATGCATCAAAAGAAGGGGCAGATTGGCTTCACAATGTCCGAGCCAGAGTTTCTTCTCAGCGTGATGGACCGACATGATGACTGGTGCGCGATCATCTGCCTTGTTGGAGGTGGGCAGGAGATCAATACAGGTGAAGCAGGGATAGAGGAGTGGCTTCGATCACTGGAGCGTTCCTATCCACACTGGCAGGCTCATGTCCCCGAAGCGCTCCAACATTCCTGCAGGATTGAGGACGAGGTTACCGCTCCCTCTTTGCACCTTGCCACTTCCATACGGTCGTTCAGGGCTGAGAAGCTGTCCGATTTTGTTGGCCATGTGATTGATGGCGATGCGTTAGCCGCACGCCGTTTGCGCGACGAACTGACGAACTATCCACTGTGGATCACGCGCGATATGAATGCAGCACGCGACTGGCTGAGGAGCCGTTGTCGCGGCGCAGAACGTATGGGGCTACTGGCTTCGTCAAACGCAATTCGGCTCAAACCCTATGGTGTGTTTATCAAGTCGAGGATCGAACCGGCGAACTGGTTCCTCAATCCGACGGCCGACATCCGGTCTTCTAATGCGTTGGAGGACGCAGGCACTGAATTTGACGTGCAAGGCTTAGAACTTGACTGGGCATGTGTCTGCTGGGACGCGAACCTTAGACGATCGAATGACGGCTGGAAAACCCTTCAATTTCGGGGAACGCGATGGCAGACCGTAAACGATAGTGCTCGGCAATCTTACATTGCCAATTCCTACCGAGTGTTGCTTACCCGCGCACGGCAAGGGCTGGTCGTCTTCGTGCCAGAAGGTAGCAAGTGGGATGAAACGCGACACACAGAGGTCTATGACGACATCTACCTGTTTCTCCAGCAATGTGGCCTTGAGGCTTTGTAAATGGCGCGGAACCAACATTCGATGCAGGGTCACCCGAGGCGAAGCCTAATGTTCGCGGCCCTCCTCCTGCTTCCGGCAGCGGCCCATGCCCAGATCATGTTTGGAAGAGCGACAGCGATAGATGGCGATACGCTCGAACTGGGCGGAGACAGGATACGACTACACGGCATTGATGCGCTAGAAGCGAGCCAGACATGTACACGCAACGGAACAGTCTGGGAATGCGGCAAGGATGCATCCACGTTGCTATCAAGCCTCGTCTCGGGGAAGACCGTTCAATGTCAGCAACGCGACAGGGACGCTTATGGGCGCATCGTCGCATTCTGCAGGGCTGACGGCGTCGATCTTGGGGGTTCGATGGTCGAGGCTGGCCTAGCTGTCGCCCTTCCGCAATTCAGCACGGCTTATGTTGATACGGAAAGAAGAATGCGGATGCACAAGCTAGGCATGTGGGATTCAGAATTTCAGATGCCCGGCGACTACCGCTTAGCAAACCCGCATCTCCTGCCGTCAACCCCCAAACCGAAGTTCCTGCCAGCCCCAAGGGCGCTCCCGAAGCCTCACATGACGCAGCGTCCGAGCCCACAAAGCGAGGGCGTCTATTTTCGCAACTGCGCGGCTGCCCGCGCCGCTGGTGCTGCGCCCTTGTATCAGGGCCAGCGAGGCTACCGGCCTCAGCTTGATGCTGATAACGACGGA
>JAQWKP010000118.1 GCA_029247785.1 Novosphingobium sp. | reverse complement strand
GCCCCCTTGGCGATCGCCTGCAGCGCGCTCTCATGCGCGCCATGCCCGCTGGCGACGATCACCTTGGTATCCGGCTTGAGCGCCATGATCTCGTCAAGCACCGCAAAGCCTTCACTGGTGCCATCCGGGTCGGGCGGCAGGCCCAGATCGAGCGTGACGACCTCAGGGCTTTCCGAGCGAAGCGCGGCCAGGGCCGAAGCCCTTTCGCCAGCGATGACGACTTCGAAGTCCTCATAGGCCCATTTCAACTGGGCCTGCAGGCCGGGATCATCCTCGACCACCAGGAGTTTGGGTTTTACCTGATCTTTCATGCTACTTCCCGATTGTTGTCCGTCAGATTTGTGTAGAGCCCCGATGCGGCCGCGAGCGGTATGCGCACGACGAATCGCGACCCCAGTCCTTCGCGCGATTCCACTTCGAGACGTCCGCGCATCGCCCGCACCAGCTCGCGCGCCTCGAAGGCACCGATTCCGAAGCCGCCGTTCTTGGTTGAATCGAACGGCTTGAACAGGCGCGTGCGGACGAATTCAGGAGACATGCCGCTGCCCGAATCGACCACTTCGAATCGTCCATTGAGCCCGTCGATCGTCAGGCCGAGAAACACCGGTTCTCCCGACTCGCTGGCGTCCACCGCGTTCTGCACGAGATGGACCAGAACCTGCTCCAGCGAATGGCTGTTACCCGTAATCTCGATGTCCACACAATCGGCCAGGATCACCTGTGAATTGCCACGGAAACGCTCCATCACCGTATCAACCACTTGCCGCGCGGAAATCTGCTCCAGGCGCTCGACGGCACCGGTGCCGTAGCGCGACAGCCGCGCGATCAGAGCGTTCAGCTTCTCCGACGAATTCTGCAGTGTAACCAGCATATCGTCGCGGAATTCCTTCTTTTCGGCATGCAGTTCGGCGTTCCGCGCAAGCAGGCTAAGCTGGCTTGCAAGGTTCTTGATATCGTGCATGACAAAGGCGATGCGGCGATGAAAATCGTCAAAGCGGCTGGCTTCGGCGAGAGCCTCCTGGCTCTCGTTTTCTGCCAGATAGCTCGCAAGCTGGCGGCCCACGACCCGCAACAGGTCGAAATCTTCCCAATCGAAGCTGCGAACCACCGGCGGATGGGCCAGGACAACCATGCCCACCATCCTCTCGTAATGGATCAAGGGCACCAGCGCCCAGGTCCGGGGGTCGTCACGCAACCAGGCAGGAATATGAGTCGCTTCGCCGCGATCCTCCTTTCCGGCGCGGATATCGTCGAGGTCGGTGATGAAACCCTCGCGTTCGAAGAATACCAGCGATCGAGCCGGCAAGGCGCTGGCTGGCACCTCGATATCGGGCCAGTTCCATCGCGCCGCCAGTGTCAGGTCGCCCTGATCGCTTGGCGAAAGCAGCAGGCCGGCGGGACTATCTGCAATATCACACACCGCTTTGACGACGCGCTCGCCCAGCGGCTTGCCTTCCAGACTACTGTTGCCGATCGTCCGGGTGAACCGCAGCCATTCCTCGCGATAGTCATAGCGATGCTGGAACAAGTGCTTGGCAAGGATCACCCGCAAGAAGCTGCGCATACGATTCGACGGCAGCACGAGCAACGCGACCGCACTGGCGACGGTCACGAAACCAAGCTCGACGATGCGGGAAAGATTGTCGCCTGTGAAAGATAGCCACTGCGCAATCACGATCATGGCGACGAGGTAGATACCGATGATCAGCAGCGAAAACGTCTGGAAGGTGACCGCGCGCGATGGCTTGAGGCGGACGGCCTCACGGTTCGCGCTGGCTCCGATCGCCAGCATCCCGGCCAGCACGACAGCAGCAAGGCCCCTGACCGAGCCAATTTCCGCAGGCCAGGAGCCTGACAGATAGGCGATGGTGTAAAGATTGAGATCGAAGGCCCACAGCACCGCAAGTCCGGTTGCAGGCCAGCGCAGCGCCGGACGGAACTGGCGTGAAGCGCCGGCATAGAGGTTATGCACCA
>JAQWKP010000114.1 GCA_029247785.1 Novosphingobium sp. | reverse complement strand
GCGTGTTCGCCGCCAGGACATCCCAGCGTTTCGTGTTGAAGACATTGGCAAGAGTCACCCGCAGGCTGGCTGGCACGCTGCCGATTGTGAGTTTCTGGCGCAATCCAAGATCGAGAATGGCAACGCCGGGAATCACTAGCTGGCCGCCCCCCAGCGATGCAATCTCGCGCGCACCGACAGCTTCCTTGCTCGTATATTGCAGCGTCGCGGTAGGTGTGAGGCCGTCAAAGATATCGGTGCGGTAATTCACGTCGATCCGCGCATTGATCGCGGGCGTTCCTGTAGGGATCTTGCCCTGACCGACCGGCCCGCCCGACACGCGCGGGCGCATCACGACTGCACCGGCGACGATATGCAACCTTTTGCCGAATTGCCCCGATAGCGAAGCCTCGACACCGCGATGGCGCACGGTGCCGAGCGCAGCATAGAAATTGTTCGCGTCCGACGTGAAATATGGCTTGGTCAGCTCGAACATATTTACGAACAGATGACCGCCCTTGAAGCGCCAATGGAGCCCGCCTTCATATTGCGTGGTCCTGGTGGTTGGGAGTTGGGAAAGCCGGTTGGCAGCGCTTTCAGGTGCATTGCCGCTGTCTTCCAGCCCGCGTTGAGTGCCGACATAGATCGACAGCCTGGGCGAGACTTCGAAATCCACCGTAGCATTGTAAAGCCAGGGATTGGCCCGCGATCGTGACAGGTCTCCGCTTACACCATCGCGCGAGGCAGCGCGGTAACGGCTCTTCTGGATACCGACATTGATCGTCGCGACGCCGTCGATCTTGCCGATATAGCCCAGCATTACGGCGGATTGCCTGATCCGGTTGCTGTTGATCGCGGTGAAGTTGAAGCCCTGTTCTGGCTGAGGATTGGAATCGCCATAAGTCGCCAAGCCGAAATTGACGATATCCGAGCCACCAGATTCGGTCGTGCGGTCGCGAAAACGGAAACCGGCATAGACACGGTGATGCCATTTGCCCTTGTCGGCCAGGTAGACCGCCTGGACCTCCCCGCTGTTCGACCAGACCGACTGGTAAGGATCGGAGATCAGCAGGTGGCTGGCGTTGTCGTCACCGCTGCGCGAATGCAGCGAATAGATCTCGGTGAGATTGCGAACCCGCGCTCCGCCAGCGCGGAACACGCCGGACCGGATCACGAAATCATCGCTCAGCCGAGACTTCAACGTCGCACCGCCGATGATCGCGTTATAATTGGAAACCGCCCAGCTCTGGCCGAGATAGCGACCTGTCTTGGGATGTTCGGGCAGGAAATCATCATTGACCAACACCAGCGTCTGGCCCTGATACTTGGGGAACCAACGGAACATGACGAACGGCGCGAACTCGGTACGGGCATAGCGAATGATCGCCCGCGCCGCGATATCCGTGGTGATCCCCCGCGTGCCATCGCTCGGCCGGAAATCGGTGTAATCCGCGCCGATGTTCAAGCCGATATGATCCTTGACTACAGGCAGCCGCAGATCGAATTCGCCGATATAGCCGCCATAGGCGGTGCTATAGAGGCCCATGCTGGCGCCAGTTGCTACCGGCATCGGATAGAAGCGATTGTCGACCACTCCGGTGGGGGCGGGGAACGGGAAATTCTCAGCCGCAAATCCGACCCGGATCGCCGAACTTTGCTGCAACCGGCTGGAAAGCGCGCCCGCCTGGTCGAAATAGATTCCCTCAATGCGAACATTACCCGCTTTTCTCGGACTGAACCCGCGGGTGTTGTTCTGGGTGTAAATGCCGGTGCTCTCGACACCGACCGTCGACCCGAAAGCATCGTCGGCTTCGGTAACTGCATTCTGGGATGCGCGCTGGGCATGCACCATACCGGGCTGAACCAGCGCTCCAGCAAGAGCGGCAACTGCCCCCAGTCGAAGGAAAAGGCGAAGAAGTGACGGCACTAGAAATCCGCAGCCACATAAATCGAGAAGCGCCGGCGCCCGTCCGAAAATAGCGTGTCAGCCGCGACCACCTTCCAAGCTTTCTTGTCAAAGACGTTATCGACCACGGCGCGAAAGCTGAAGGGCACGCTGCCAATCTTGAACTTCTGTCGCAGCCCGAGATCAAGCGCCGCAAAGCCCGGAAGCGTCACCTGCTTTCCGCCGAGCGTTCCGAAGGGACGTGAGCTCGCTGCCCGACTGCTGTTGTAGGCGAGGCTCGCGGTCGGAGTCAGCCCGCCGAAGATGTCGGTACGGTAGTGGGCGTCGATCCTTGCATGAACCGCAGGCCTGCCAGCGGGTCGCCGGCCCAGCTCACCCCGGTCGACTGCTGCGCCGGTTACTTGCGCCTTCATCGCAACGACGCCTGCCAACAGGTTGAAGCGCTCGCCGAAATGGCCCGAAAGCGATGCCTCGATCCCGCGATGACGCTCCCTGCCGAGCTCGACGAAATTGCGAGCGCCATCGAAGCTGAAATAGGGCTTGGTGATCTGGAACGCGTTGAGAATGAACTGGCCGCCGGTGAATTTCCAGCGCAGCCCGCCTTCATATTGCGTGGCAAGCGTGGCCGGGAGCTGCTCGCCCTTATTGGTCGCGCTTTCCGGCGCTACGCCGCTATCCTCGAGCCCGCGCTCGGAACCAACATAGGCGGAAAGGCTGCTGGTGATATGCACCGTCAGCGTCGCATTATAGAGCCATGGACTGGCGCGTGTCCTGTCGATCAACCCGGTTGTGGAATCACGAAATTGTGCCCGGTAGCGCCCCTTCTGGATACCGAGATTGAGTTGGCCAAGCCCCTCGACCGAGCCGATATAACCCAGCATCAATGCTGACTGGCGCACCCTGCCCGCGCTAACATCTGTGAAGTTGAACTGCGGCTCTGGCTCAGGATCAAACTCGCCAAACGTAACGCTTCCAAAGTCGAAGCGCTGCGAACCTCCGGTCTCGGTCAGCCGGTTTCGGGCCCGGTATCCGACGAAAATGCGATGTTGAACCTTCTGTCCCCCCAAACGCAATGCCAGGGTCCCCTCCCCACTGGTGGAATGGACGGCGCGGTGAGGGTCCGCGCTGAGCAAGTGCCGCGCTTGACCGCCCGGCCCGGTGATCAGAAATATCTCCGAAAAGCCCCTCGCCTTGGGAGACGTGGCGTAAAAAAGACCACCGCGCAGCGAAACCCGCTCTGTAATCCGCGACTTGACGGTGATGCCGTACTGATCGTTGCTGTGGTTGCCCCTGGCCCAGTCCTGTCCAAGATAGACGCGGCGCTGCTTCGGCAACTCTGGCACATCGGTTCCGGACAGCACCACCAGCGGCGCTGCGAAGGTCTTGTGGAAGCTGGATTGCGAGGCATAGGGCGCGATCTCAGTGCTGCCCAGCCGGATGATCGGACGCACCGTCCAGCCCCAGCCAACATTCCTGGACCCGCTGCTCTGGCGCAGGTCTGCCATCGCCAATCCGCCGGTCAGGCCAAGCTTGCCATCGATCAGCGGCAAGCGCAGGTCCCAATCCCTGATATTTCCGCCGAATGCCGAGAAGAAATAGCTGACACTGTTGCCAAATTCACTTGGGAACGGCCGCAGCTTGTAGTCGACGATGCCGGTCGGCGCATGGAACGGAAAACCTTCCGACGCCGTGCCCACCCGGATCGTCGTGCTTTCGCGCAATCGGCCCGACAGCACCCCAACCGGATCATAATAGATGCCATCGATCCTGGCATTGCCGGCATCGAGCGGGTTGAAGCCGCGGGTATCGCGCTCGGTATAAATCCCGACCGATTCGGTGCCGACATTCATGCCGAAGGCGTCGTCGGCATTTGCGACGGCATTCTCATCGGTACGCTGCGCCTGCGCCGCCTGAGGCAGCGCGGCGAGGCCGCAGAATATCATCGCGGCCAACGCGCCGCCCCACCACTTCATTCTAAGAACTCCTTGCGCCGCTCCAAAAGCAACCGCAGCGACGATGTGCAAGCTGAAAAGCTTACCTAGCTAAGGAAATTGAAATTTAGGGGCAACTTCGCAACAGATTCTCAGACCAGCTGCAGCCCGCCATCGATGGTCAGCACCTCGCCAGTCACATAGGTCGCACTGGCAAGATAGAGGATCGCATCGAACACTTCCTCGACCGTGCCGATCCGCTTCAGGGGCACCGTATCGATCAGCGCACCGAAACCATCGATCAGCGCCGGCGTATCGATATAACCGGGCGAAACCGCGTTGACGCGGACTTGCTCTCCAGCCCATTCCATCGCCAGAGTGCGGGTGAGATTGACAACCCCGGCCCGTGCAGCCGCCGAATGCGCCATTGTCGGCGCGCCCTTCTGCCACAAGTTGGCAACCAGATTGACGATTGAGCCTCGCCGTTTCGCCAACGCTACGTGCAAGTGGCGGGCGAGGAAGAATGCGCCGTCCAGATTGGTCTCGACCACCGCTTTCCAACCATTGCGCGACAGGTCTGCAGCGTGCTTGGCGAATTGGCCGCCTGCCGAATTGACCAGCAGGTCGATCCCATCCGGCGCCATCAGCGCGCCCAGCTCAGCCATCCGATCCCAATCGCGCACGTCGCCGGGAAAACTCTCTGCCACCCCGCCGGATTCGGCGATATAGGCAATGGTCCGGTCAAGCTTGTCCGCATCGCGACCGACCAGCACAACCCGCCAGCCCTGACCTGCAAGACGAATCGCTGTGCCCTGGCCGATGCCCGAACCGCCGCCGGCGATGACGGCGATTTGTCCGCCCGCCATGCCTAGCCCACCTTTCCGGCGTTCTCCGCCTGTTGCTGAGCGGCCTGCGCGGTCTCTTCGCGCGGCGGAATCGCGTTGTCCTTCACCAATGCGCCACGGTCATCGAGCGGTCCTCCAACCCTGCGCACCTGATCTTCATTTCCGGGCGTGCTGACGATATGCAGCGGACCGTTGGTAATATTTTCCAGCCCCTCGCGCGCGACTGCGTCGGGAGTTTCGGCGAATTCGATCGGCATGCCCAGCCGCTCCATCGCCGGCGTCGCAGTAAAGCCGATATTGAGATGCAGCACATCGACACCGAGCGGTTGCATCTCTCCCCACAGCGCCTCGGTATAGATTCGGCTGAAGGCCTTGGAAGCGCAATAGGCAGCCAATGTCGGTGAGCCGAGATAACCGCCCAGCGATCCGGTGAGGATGATCCCGCCCTGCCCGCGCTCGACCATCATCGCCCCATAGTGCCGCGAGAAATTGACCTGGCCATGGACATTGATGGCGATCACTGAATCGGGAACTTCGTGGGGCAGCTCAACAATCAGCCCGCGCGTATTATTGGCCCCGGCATTGTAAACCAGCAGGCCGACCTCGACGTCATCGGTCGCCTCGCGCACCTTTTCAAGCACATCGGGCTGCGACAGGTCCGCCGAGACGATGCGTATTTCCGCGCCCTCGCCGTCCAGCTCTGCCTTGAGCTCTTCGAGCGGACGCAGCTTGCGGGCAACCAGCACCAGTTTGAAACCATCCGCAGCGAGCTGCCGGGCAAAACTGGCCCCGACTCCCTCGGAACCGCCGATAATGAGCGCCCACGGTCCGTATTTCGCCAAATCCATCACGGCTTCTCCAAGATATTGTCAGTTACCCCCTCTCATGCCATGCCTGCGGGAAATCGCAATTGAAGAGCGCGATGGAGAGCAAAGGAGAGGCCAGCATGATCGAGATCAAGCGCTTTGGCGGGCATCTGGGAGCCGATGTCCATGGAGTCGACCTGTCCCAACCGCTGAGCGAGGCCGAGACCGAAACCATCCGCGAAGCGCATCGCGAGCATCTCGTGCTGTTCTTCCGCGAGCAGAAACTGCTTTCCTTCGATGAGCACAAGGCGCTGGCCAGCCAGTTCGGCGAGCTTGAGGTGACGACATACAAGCGCAAGGACATCGACGATGTCGTGCAGATCCTCGAAGGCGGCGTCGAGGGCTCTGAGGCAGACAGCTGGCTACCGACATTCCATTGCGACAGCTCGTTTCGCGACAACCGCCCGCTGGGCTCGTTCCTGCAGGCCCATACCCTGCCAAAATGTGGAGGCACGACCGCCTATTCCTCAATGTATGCGGCCTATGACGAGCTATCCGCACCGATGCGCGGCTTTCTCGATACGCTGGATGCATTTCACTCGGTCGGCCACATGCATAAGCGCCTGGCCGGCAAACCGGGTTTCACCCTGCGGCTCGATCCCGACGAGGTGCCCCTGAAAACGCCAGTGGTGCGGACTCATCCCGAGACCGGCCGCAAGTTCCTCAACGTCAACATGATCTACACCTCGCATATCGACGGCATGCGCGAGGATGAAAGCGAAGTGCTGCTACGCTTCCTGTTCGATCACATCCGTCGCCCCGAATTCGAAGTGCGGCTCTATTGGAACGAAGGCGACATCGCGTTCTGGGACAATTACGCCTGCCAGCATTGCGGCGTCCCGGATTTTTCCGGCTATCGCAAGATGCAGCGCATATCGGTGCTGCGTCCGGATGCTAACGAGGGTGTGGCGGCGGAGGCAGCCTGAGTCCTTGTTGGGTGCGCCGGTCACATCCGTGACCGGCTTGCATCACCGGCCCGCTCCCCCGCCAGGGGATAACAGACCTCTCACGCGGCCCAGATCAGCGGCAGCCTCGGATCGTCAGGTACCTCGCCATCGGCGAAGGGAGCATCGCGCATCCAGGGATGATAGACGCATTGCTTGCGGTGCCAACCGACGTCATCGCCGAACAGGCGCACAGTGAAAGTGCGGCGCGGCCCGCCGACGGGAGTGCCGAAGCCCTGGTGCAGCGCGGTCGGATGGAAGATCACGACATCGCCGGGATCGGTTTCGATCGCCGTCACTGGAAAGCGGTCTGGATCAGCGTTGACGTCGGGGACCGGTCCGCCAGTCCATAAGTAGCGGTCGTGCTCGAACGCCTCGCGGCGGTCTTCGCCGATATGGCCGGGCTCATAGAACGGCCCGAGATGAGAGCCGGCGACGACGCGCAGCGCCCCGGTTGCAGCCGTGACCTTTTCCAGCGCGAACCAGCAATTGGTGAACTGGCTGCCCTGGAGCGGCCAGGTCGGTGTGTCCTGATGCCAGCCGCCCTGATCGTCCCAGCCTTCCTCAACATAGACGAGGATGTCCTCGTAATAGCGCGCGCTGGCCGAACGCATCACTGCAGCGGCGCCAGCCGCGAGCGGGGATTCCTGCATGAACTGGCGGAACGCCGAGTGGTTGTGCAACATGTTGGTGTTGCCGCGCTTGCCGGGCAGTTGCGGCGAGTGGACGAAACTGTCGGACAAAATATCGTCCATCGCCCCGCGCAGGTGATCGATCCAGAAGTCGTTCAACAGGCCCGGTACCTTGGCATAGCCCAGGGTCGCAAAACTCTCGGTCATTGCCTCGGTAACGATACCCGGCGGCAATGTGTCCGTCGATTGTCCCATCCTGCCCTCCTCTAGCCAGCCGCCGCATCGAGGAAGCGGGCATAGTCCTTCATGCTGTCCTCGATCGGCAGGTTCAGTGTGTCATGAATGGTGTTGATCATCTTCCACAAGCCGACAAGCGCGGCCAGTTCGACGATCTGGGCGCTGGTCAGGACCTGCTTGAGCCCTTCCAGCACATCTGGCGTCACCGATGCCGGATCGAAACTGGCCGCGCGCGCATAGCTGAAACAGGCCGCCTCAACCGGATCGCCGCCAATATCGGTGCCGGAGACCAGCGCCGTCAGCTGCTCGTCGCTTAGACCGGAAGCTCCACCAGGAGGATGAGCGGCAGAGTAGCACTGGTGGCTGGTGCAATAGGCACAGCC
Organism: Novosphingobium sp.; assembly: GCA_029247785.1. GTDB lineage: Bacteria > Pseudomonadota > Alphaproteobacteria > Sphingomonadales > Sphingomonadaceae > Novosphingobium. The sequence continues at coordinate 9,512 of JAQWKP010000114.1, read as the reverse complement.
ATTGATCGCCGAGCAGATCACACCGATCTTGCCCTTGATCGCTGCTGGAAGCGTCGAGCCCTCGTCCTGAAACACCGCTCCCATCATGCCCATCACCGCACCGGCGATCGCCGGACGATGAAAATAGGTGAGCATCGAGTGCGGCACGAAACCGACCATGTCCGCCATGCGATCAAGCATTGCGCGCGCCTCAGGTGCGAGCTGATCGGGATCCACGAAGGGAATGACCGGGTCGGCCATGGCGCAACTCCTCTCCAGAGCGATTTTCAAGCAACCTATAGAGAGAAAGCCTCAGGTGGAAGCAGAGAGCGCCAGATCGCGCATTCGTCGACCTGGCGTTACCATCTGCGGGACATCCCCCTCGCCTAGGCGGCCCTTTTCCCGCGATCCACCGCTTCAAGGTTGAGCATGTCGGCAAGCAGGAAGGCTAGCTCAATCGATTGAGCCGCATTGAGCCGCGGGTCGCAATGGGTGTGATACCGGTCAGCAAGCGCCTCGTCGGTGATGGCGACTGCTCCGCCAGTGCATTCGGTCACGTCCTGGCCGGTCATCTCGATATGAATGCCGCCGGCATGGCTTCCTTCGGCGCGGTGAACATCGAAGAAACCACGCACTTCCGAAAGGATCCGTTCGAATGGGCGCGTCTTGTAGCCGCTCTCCGATTTGATGACATTGCCGTGCATCGGATCGCATGACCACACCACCGGATGGCCTTCGCGCATCACCGCACGGACCAGTTTGGGCAGGCCTTCCTCAACCTTGTCGTGGCCGAAACGGCTGATCAGGGTGATGCGACCGGCCTCGCGTGCCGGGTTGAGCGTGTCGAGCATCTTCAGCAGCGCATCAGGCTCCAGGCTGGGCCCGCATTTCATGCCGAGCGGATTGCCGACGCCGCGCAGGAATTCGACATGGGCCGAACCTTCGAAGCGCGTGCGATCGCCGATCCACAGCATATGCGCCGAGCAATCATACCAGTCGCCTGTCAGCGAATCGCGCCGGGTCAGTGCCTGCTCATAGGGTAGCAGGAGTGCCTCGTGGCTGGTGTAGAAGCTGGTCGTCTGAAGTTGCGGCACGATTTCAGGATCGATCCCGCAGGCGGCCATGAAGTCCAGCGCCTCACCGATCCGATCGGCGGTTTCGGCAAAGCGATCAGCCCATGGGCTGCGGCTGATGTGATCGAGCGTCCAGCTATGGACCTGGCGCAGGTTGGCATAGCCGCCGCCGGCAAAGGCGCGGATCAAATTGAGCGTCGCTGCCGATTGGCCATAGGCCTGGATCATGCGCTGGGGATTGTTGCGACGATTTTCCTCGCCGAACTCGATGCCGTTGATGATGTCACCAAGATAGCTCGGCAGCTCGGTTTCACCCTGCGTTTCGGTCGGCGCTGAGCGCGGCTTGGCGAATTGACCGGCAATCCGCCCGACTTTCACCACCGGCTGCTTGCTGGCGAATGTCAGGACGACCGCCATCTGCAGCAGAACGCGGAAGGTGTCGCGAATATTGTCCAGGTGGAACTCGGCGAAGCTCTCGGCACAGTCGCCGCCCTGCAGCAGAAAACCGCGCCCCTCGGCGACTTCGGCAAGGTCCGACTTGAGCGCACGCGCTTCTCCGGCAAATACCAACGGCGGGAATTTGGCAAGCGTCCCCTCGACTTCGCCAAGCTCGCTGGCGTCAATATAGGTCGGCAGGTGCCTCGCTTCGCGCGATTGCCAGCCTTCGGGTGTCCAGTTGCTCGCCACGTGTCATACTCCTCCAGGCCAGACGTGGTTATCCACAGGCCCGATACAAGAGGGGGCCCATAACCCCGGGCGATAGCAATTGCAAAGCGGGTTTATGCTCTCAGCCTGATCGCGAGATATCTAGCGCGAAGCGACTGGCACTGCCGCAGCCTTCTGCGGCAGGACTTCCAGCCGCCAACTCTTTCCCGCCCCCAGGTAGCGAGCGGCCAGCGCCTGCATCTGGAGCGGCGTTGCACCGGTATAGTCGCTCATGATCGAGCGGACCGCGCCGATGCGCGAGGGATCATAGGTTGCCCCCTCAAGCTCGCGCATGAAGAAAGCGGTGCTCGAAGCGGCCCGTGTCACTTGCTGGCGCAACGGTTCGATGACTCGTGCAAGCTCATCGGCGCTGGGAGGATTGGCGATAAGGTCGGCGGCAATCTCATCAGCCGTAGTGAAGAACACCGGCACGGCTGACGGGCTGATCTGCCCCATCGCGGTGATGTAACCGCCGGCTTTCAAATCGACCGGCCAGCGCGAATATACGAACGGCGCATAACTGGCTCCGAGTTTCTCGCGCATGGCCTCCAGCAGCCGGTTCGAAAAGAGCTGGGTCAACACCTCGATCCTGCGCGATTCTGCAATTCCCAGCGATCCGCCACCAGTTGGCCAGGAGACGATCGCCGCCGCCTGGTCCTTGTCACCACGATGAGTGAGCCTGACAGGCTTGGCCGAAGGACTGGGCGTGCCGATCTCGGCCCCACCCTCCGGAACCGTGAATGACTGGCGCGTATCAAGGGCCCCGAAAGTCCGCTGTAACGCACCCACGGTCGTGACCAGGTCAAAATCGCCATAAATCTGGACCTCGACCGGGCCGCTCTCCATCGCCTGTTGCCATACACGGCGGAATCCGGCTTCTGTCGTCGCGTCTATTTGCATCGGCGTTGCCGTCTGAAACCGTCGATCCTTGCCGCGCTGAAAGAATTCCAGATCGCGGGTGAGCACGCCCTGAGGCGAAGTCTCATAGGATTCATATTGCAGCTTGGCCGCCGCCTTGGCGCGTTTGACCGGATTGCCATCCCAGCGCGGCATCGCCAGCTTCGCGGCGAACAGATAGAGCTGGTCGGCAAGATCGGCAGGCCGTGTCTCGGCAGAGAATTCGAATGCCGCGTCCTTGACCTCGAAATCGAAACCCAGCTTGCGACCGGTCGCTACGCGGTCAAGCTCTTCCTGTCCCAGAGACGCAACCCCCGAGCCGACAAGCGCCATTTCTCCCAGTTCGATATAGGCCGCATCAGCCGGATCGAAGGCACGATAGCCTCCGCCAAAACGCGCCTTAACCGAGACCCTTCCTGGCTCTCCCGCGACCGGCCACAGCAAGACTTTCACTCCGTTCGCAAATGCAAGCTGCTGGATGCCGAGAAGCCCTGTCTGCTGGAGCGAATCGACCCGGCCCGGCTCGCCCACAGGTGGCAATTCGGCAAATTCGATCGGTTTCGAAGTCAGGCGCGCGCTGCCATCGGGCTGGACCGGATCGATCAACGCCTGGCGCAGCCGGGCATCATCAGCCTCGCCCGCCTTGGGCGTCACGAACATCGCCCGGGTCACAGTGCCGCGAAACAAGGCGCGGGTGTGTTCGAAGATATTGTCAGGCGTGAACAGCGGGATCGATTCCCGGTAGATGCGCAGCACATCCTCGGGCCCGGCAACTGTCTCACGAATGTCGAGCGCGGTGACGAGGTCGTCGGCGAGCTTGGCACCGGGCAGCAAGCGCCGCTGTTCGACGGGAACCTGGAATGCGACTTCCAGCTCGGCGATTTCGCGGTCGATCTCTTCCTGTGTGGGCGGCTCGGCAAGGGCATCGGCAATCACCGCACGAACATCAGTCAGCGCACTACGCCAGTCCTCCTCAAGCGGCGTTACAGAAACGAATGTCCCGTCGACCGAGCGGCTGACATCGTCTTGTGTAACCTGCGCGGCCAGATAGCTGCCGCCCATCCTTGCGCGCGCTTCAAGCCGTCGGTTGATGATCGCCAGCCCCAGGGCGTCAGCCATGAGCCCCTGGTTATAGACAATCGTGTCATTGACCTGCCGCCAGGGCCGAATCACGCCGTAACTGATATTACGCGGCAAATCGGGCTCGACTGTGACTGTAACCTTTCCGACCGGATTGGCACCAATCGCACCTGCAGGAGCAACAGGATCGCCGAAACTCGGCGCCGGAACCGGCGTTCCTCGAACCCGCCAGCTGGAAAACCATTTGCCGATCAGCGCTTCCATCTGGGCCGGTTCGGCGTCGCCAGCGACGATGACTACGACATTCTTGGGCCGATACCAGCGGCTGTAAAAGGCACGGACGGAGGCGGCGGTCGCTCCTTCGAGCGATTCCACCGTTCCAATGATCACCCGGTCGGCTAGCGGCTGGCCATCATAGAAGGTGCGCATCATCTCGTCCTGCACGCGCTTGGATGGCCCGCCGCGTTCGCGCATTTCGGCCAGCACGATCGGCACATCGGAGGCGAGATTGGCTGTGCTCAGCGTTGGCGCTGTGACCATCCCGGAGAGCAGCTTGAAACTCTCGTTGAGCGAAATCGGCGTCGCATCGGGCAGGTCGAGCTTGTAAACGGTCTGGGTCGTCGTGGTTTCAGCATTGGTGTCGCTGCCGAATGTCGCTCCGAGCCGCTGCCATGTCGCGATCGCCGCACCATCACCGAGATATTTCGATTCGCGGAACAGCAAATGTTCAAGCAAATGCGCATAGCCACGCTCGTCGTCGCGCTCATAGAGCGAGCCGGCATCGACGCGAATGCGGATCGAGACCTGCCCCGGCGGCACCCCGTTCTTGCGCACCGCATAACGCAACCCATTCCTCAGCTCGCCGAAATTCCACTCGCGGTCAGGCGGAACATCGCTGTTCTTGTAAAGCCACGGAACCTTCTCGCCATCGGCGGGTTTGGCCAGCACCGGCAGAACCGGCGCAGACAGCAGCGAAAACAGGAGAGCGAGCGAGGCGACGACGCGCAAGATCAATTTCATGGCCGCGATATAGGGGCCAGACTGCTTAAGGGCTAGTGAATGGGGGCGGATCTTAACCTGCCTACAGCGAGTCAAGATCTGGATGGCGCTCATGAAAATCGGTCTCACGTTGAAATGCGACACCGGCGCGGATCAGCGCCGGTTCGGAGAGCCAAGGCCCGGCGAGCTGGCTGCCAATCGGCAAGCCGTCCCCGGTAAAGCCGCCCGGCAGGCTGATCGTCGGCGCACCAGAGACGTTGAAAGGCGAATTGAAGCGGAACAGTTCGACGTCCAGTTCGATTTCGCCATTGCACATCGCTTCCATCGTTTCCCAATCGGGCAAGCGACGATTGAACGCGGGAGTGAGCAGCAGGTCGACCTCGGCAAACATGGCGCGCAGCCTGCCCTTGAACCGGTCACGGGCGACATAGCCAGCGGCGACATCTAGGCCGACTGCCCGGGCAGAGTGCTCCAACGTAGCGCCCAGCCAGGGTCCATAGCGGCTCGCCTGCGCCGGAAAATACTCGGCATGGGCCAGCGCGAGCTCTGCGCCGAACGAAGCCATAGTGGCCTGCGAGACTTGCGCATCCCAGGGGAATTCGACCTGCTTCACTTGCATGCCGAGCCGCTCGAACACCGCGCGGGTGTTTTCGAGCACCGCGACGATCTCGTCGGAGCAGCCTTCTGCGGCATAGGTCCAATCGATACCAAGCGTCAGCCCGGAGACGCCCTCACCCATCTGTGCCAAATAGTCGGGAACCGGATCGGCGAGGCAAGTCGGGTCGCGCGGATCGACCCCGGCGATGGCCTGCAGCACAGCCGCCGCATCGCCAGCCGACCGCGCCATCGGCCCAAGGTGATCGAGACTCTCGGACATGTGGATCAAGCCGTGGCGGCTGACCCGGCCCCAGGTCGGCTTGATGCCGGTGAGATTGTTCGCGGCAGACGGCATGCGGATCGAGCCGCCCGTATCCGAGCCAATCGCGGCGAAACACAACCCCGCCGCCGTCGCAACGCCCGAACCACTTGAGGAGACCCCGGTCCAGTGCGCCGCGCTCCAGGGATTGACCGGTCGCGGAAACGATGGATGGTGCTGGAGGCCCGCGCCTTCTGTCATGTGCAGTTTTGCTATGATGACCGCGCCGGCCTGCTTCAACCGCTCGACCAGCGTGGCGTCTTCAGTGGGGCGAAAGTCGCGAAGGATATCCATGCCGCCCGTTGTTGGCTGATCCTTGGTCCACAGCAGGTCCTTGACGCCGACCGGAACACCGTGGAGCGGCCCGCGCCATTTGCCCGCAGCAATCTCGGCATCGGCCTGTCGGGCCTGCTCAGCAGCGGCATCGGCCAGCACCAATTGCGCGGAATGGAGTACCCCATCATAGCGTCCGATCCGATCCAGCAGCTTGGCGGTCACATCCTGCGAAGACACCTCGCCGTCACAGATTTTTTGCGAAACGCCCAGCAGGCTTTCGTAATGTAAATCCATCGGGCTTTCCCTCCCTCTTGTAACGTTCAAGGCGTCTCTTCCGCGGTATATTCGATTGAGTCCTCAAAATCCGCAAGGGCGGTCATCACCACCGGATCGTCGGCATGAACCCGGCGCAGCCGGGCCAATTCGGCATCGGTTCCGGTGCAGGTTTCCTTCATTGACTTGAGGAGGAATGCCTCGCGCTCTTTGTCATAAGCCTCCTCACCGCGAAAATGGTCGCAACCCTCCCGCCGTTCGACAAAGGCGGCAACGTCTGAAGGCAGAGCTGCGCTTTCATTGGAAGGTACAGGTACCTGTACCGGATCGGCAGAATCCTGCGGATTACCAGTCGACACCTCACACCCGGCAAGCGTCAGAGCGGACAGAGCAAGCGTCAGCATCCGTGCGTAAGACATGGCGAATCTTTCCCTTGGGGCGTTTCCGGCTCGGTCGACGGTGGCTGTCGTTCGCACCGCTTTCCCTTGACCCTTGGCGCGCAGTATCTACATCGCATGCACCATGTATATTGAAACCGAAACCACACCGAACCCCGCGACTCTTAAATTCCTGCCCGGCCAGCAGGTGATGAGCGCCGGAACCCGCGAATTCACCTCGCCTGAAGAGGCCGAGGTTTCGCCGCTCGCCGAGGCTTTGTTCGGCATGGGCGATGTCACCGGGGTATTCTTCGGCCAAGATTTCGTATCGGTCAGCGCAGCGCCCGGCACTGACTGGACTCAGCTCAAACCGCAGGTCGTCGCCACGCTGCTCGATCACTTCGTCAGCGCCGCGCCACTTTTTGTCGGCGGCAACGCGAATGGCATCGCCGTGCCTGCCGAGGAAGAAGACGTCGGAGACGATCCGGCAGATGCCGATGTCGTTGCGCAGATCAAGGACCTCATCGAAGAACGCGTTCGCCCCGCCGTTGCGGGCGATGGCGGCGATATCGTCTATCGCGGCTTCCGCGAAGGCGTCGTCTATCTCGCGATGCAGGGCGCGTGCTCGGGCTGCCCATCCTCAACCGCGACTCTCAAGCAGGGCATTGAGGGACTACTCAAGCACTACGTGCCCGAAGTGACCGAAGTGCGCGCTGCCTGACAGAACGCGCAGGAGGCAATGAAGACGCTGGCAATCGATTGCGCGACGGAGGCCTGCTCGGTCGCGTTGTTCGAAGACGACGAGCTTGTTGCCGGCGAATTGCGCATGCTCGGGCGCGGCCATGCAGAGCAGCTCGTTCCGATGATCGCAGCACTTCCCCATAAGGGACAGGCGGATCGTATCCTCGTTTCCCTCGGCCCGGGAAGCTTCACCGGCGTGCGCGTGGGAATTGCCGCTGCCCGGGCGCTCGCGCTTGCCTGGGGAGCAGAGCTGCGCGGCTACCCCACTCTGGCACTGGTTGCCGCAATGGCGCGCGAGGACGCAGGCGCGCAGCCCGTCGGCGTCGCCATGACCGGTGGCCATGGCGAGTGGTTCATCGAGGGTTTTGAAGAGGCCGGCTCAACTATCCGGCCTCTCGCTTCCGCCAAACCGGAAGAAGCAGCAGCGCATTCGCCAGAGACCATCATTGCCGGCACCCAGGCGCAAGCTCTCATCAAGCAGCGCGGTTCCGGCCAGGCGTTGGAGCTCTGGCCCGATGCTAGGTCGTCTCTACTTCTGCCGGATTGGGCATTGTTGCAAAGTGTAACCGCGCTTTACGGTCGGGGGCCCGATGCCAGTTTGCCTGCAGGAAAGGCATGACCACTCCTACAGACGATATCGACCGCATCATGGCAGTGATGTCTGTGGCCTTCGACCCCGCATTTGGCGAAGCCTGGAACCGCCGACAGGTTGAAGACGCGCTGCTGATCGGCAATTGCCATTATTTTCTGGTCAACGCGGCAGGGAAGCCTGCCATGACGGGGGAACAGGCAGTGGGATTCTCGCTGTCAAGGACCGGCTTCGAAGAAGAAGAGCTCCTGCTTTTTGCAGTCAACCCGGAATGCCGTCGCAAAGGTATAGGGCAGATCATCATCGGCGATCTTCTAAGCGCAGCCCGGTCGCGCGGCGCCAAGCGACTTTTGCTGGAAATGCGCAGGGACAATCCGGCTGAGTCGCTATACCGGAGCAATGGCTTTTCCCCGATTGGCACTCGGTCGGACTACTATCGCCAGACAGATGGCCGATGCATAGATGCCATTACATTTGAATGTCCTATTGCGTAGGGGCTGACGCGGTTAGACTTGCGGCTATTTGTAATCCTGTAAGAAATTTTGAACTTGTTTGCAAAGCTCAACTTGAATTCTTTGTTTGATTGGTTAAAAGCCGTCGCTGGTTCAGCATGACTGCACCAATAAAACAAAACCGGGTCGTATAATAAGAGGAAATAATGGAAACTTCTGAGAACGAAATGAATGAGACGTTGATCACGCTCGCATCGGATATCGTTGCCGCACACGTCAGTAACAACAATGTTGACGTCGGCGACCTGCCTACGCTGATCACCAACGTCTACGGCGCTCTTTCCGGTCTGGGGCAAGACGAAGAGGTCGAAGTCCGACCCGATCCGGCCGTATCCATCCGGGCCTCGATCAAGCCCGACTATATTGTCTGCCTTGAAGACGGAAAGAAGCTGAAGATGTTGAAGCGTCATCTAAAGACGGCTTACAACATGAGTCCTGAAGAGTACCGTGCCCGCTGGGGATTACCGTCTGACTATCCCATGGTAGCGCCGAACTATGCTAAGCACCGCTCCAATCTGGCAAAGAAGATCGGCTTGGGCACGAAATCCCGCGGCCAGGGGAAATAACCTTGCCGTCGGCAAAAAATTCTGTGGCCTTTTCAAGAACCGGTGTAATATCCGGGGGACAACTTTGGATAACCCGACCTTGCGGCGGTGCGAACGGATAGATCGAATGTCAGACACACGCATACAGAAGCTATGTATCGAAAAAGGCATGAAAATGACCGAACAGCGACGCGTCATCGCCCGCGTGTTGTCGCTTGCCGACGATCATCCGGACGTGGAAGAGGTGCATCGCCGCGCCGTCGACTTGGACCCGCGCATCTCCATCGCCACCGTCTATCGCACCGTACGTCTTTGGGAAGAGGCGAATATCCTGGAGCGTCACGATTTCGGCGATGGCCGGTCGCGTTACGAAGAAGTCACCGAGGACCATCATGACCATTTAATCGACATGAAGTCGGGCCGGGTGGTCGAGTTCCAGAACGAAGAGATTGAGGAACTCCAGGATAAGATAGCAAAGGCCCATGGCATGAAACTGGTGGGCCATCGCCTGGAACTGTACGGCATCCCTCTTAAGGACGGCGAGTAAGTG
>JAQWKP010000098.1 GCA_029247785.1 Novosphingobium sp. | reverse complement strand
CACGCGAAGCTGCCCGCGCCATCGGCGGAACACGGCCCAGCCATCCCGACATAGCGGTGATTGGCCCTGCCCCCGCGCCGCTCGCCCTGCTACGTGGCCGCTATCGTTACCGCCTGTTGATCAACGCCCGCCGCTCTGCCGAATTGCAACGCTGCATCCGCGACTGGCTCGACCCGCTTGAATTCCCGCACGGAGTGCGAGTGGGCGTCGATGTCGATCCCTACAGCTTCGTCTAGTCGCGCTGCTCCCGCTTAAGCAATTCGCGCTTGATATCCTCGCCATAGGCATAGCCGCCCAGCGATCCGTCCGAGCGGATCACCCGATGGCACGGGATCAGCACAGCGACAGCGTTTGCACCATTGGCCGATCCTGCCGCCCGCACCGCGCCGGGCTTACCGATGGCAGCAGCGATCTCGGCGTAGCTGCGAGTCTCGCCGATGGGGATTTTCCTCAATTCGGCCCAGACTGCTTCCTGGAAGGCCGTTCCCTGCACATCGAGCGGTATGGCACGCGAATCGCCGGGCTGCTCCACTGCGCTGACAACTTCTTTCAACAATGCCGCGAACTCAGCCCCGCCTTCTGCCAATTCGGCCTTGGGGAATCGTTCCCGCAATTCGTCCGGCCCCTCGTCAAAGGAGAGGCGGCATACGCCCTTCTCGGTTGCTGCGACCAGCATCCGCCCGAGCGACGTTTCCACCACTGCCCAGCGAATCGTCACACCATGACCTCCATTTGCCCAGGCCGTAGGAGCCATGCCCAACCTCCCCTTGCTCGCCTCGTAGAAACGCGACGGCGCGCCGAAGCCGGCTTCATAAACTGCATCGGTAACGCTACTTCCCGCGCTCAACGCATCCCCCGCCCGCTCAATCCGTAGCGCCCGCGCATATTCGGCAGGCGACAGGCCGACCGCGCGCTTGAAGATGCGCTGGAGATGCGACGGCGAGTAGCCAGTCTCGCGAGCCAAGCGCGCGAGCGGCACCGTCTCTTCCGCACCATGCAACAGCGCAAGTACACGCTCAACTACCGCCAGGTCACGCGAGACGTTGTCTGGCCGACACCGTTTGCAAGCACGAAACCCCGCGGCCCGCGCCGCCGAGCCATCAGGCAGGATCACGACATTCTCCCGACGCGGGCGTCGCGCCGGGCAGCTGGGGCGGCAATAGATTGCAGTGGTCGTAACAGCGACGACGAACCGCCCGTCAAACGATCGGTCGCGCGCTTCGAACGCCGCCCAGGCAGCATCAGTGGATATGTCAGCAAGCTGGTTCACGCTGCCACTATAGCCACAGCGCCTGGCAAGCGCACTCCGACTCTTGCGCTCAAACCTTGTGCTCCGAAATGCTTCTTTGTGGCTTGTCCGACATACTGCGCGGCTCATCAAGACGACCCTGCGTGTGGACATGCGAGTGCCGGCAGCCACCCTCGCCTTGCATTGCAGCAAAATGCTCGCTATGCGCCGCCCCGTCTGCGGGACGCCTTGGCGTTCTCGCGCGGGCTCGTGTGCCTCAGCCCACCCGATGTAAGGATGGATTACGCGTGGAGAATTCCAGCGGCATTACCGCTAGTTTGCAAGGACGTTACGCGTCGGCGCTATTCGATCTGGCCAGCGAGGGCGGTTCGATCTCCTCGGTCGAATCCGATCTTGAGAAACTCGGCCAGGCGATCGACGAAAACGAAGAGCTTGCTAGCCTTATTCATAACCCCCAGGTCAGCCGCGACGCTTCCGGCGCAGTGATGAACGAGCTTGCTGGCTTACTCAATCTCTCAGGCCTGACCCAGAATTTCCTCGGTGTGCTCGCCGCCAACCGCCGCCTTGCACGCCTGCCCGAAATCATTCGCGCCTTCAGCGCAATCGCCGCCGCTGCTCGCGGCGAAGTGACCGCTGAGGTCGCCAGTGCCCACCAGTTGGGCGAAGACCAGGTCGAAGCGCTGCGCCAGAAGCTTGAGGCGCGCGAAGGCCGCAAGGTCAAGATTGGCACCAGCGTTGATCCCGATCTGCTCGGCGGCCTGGTGGTCACCATCGGTTCGAAGAGGATCGACAGCTCGATCCGTACCCGTCTCAATTCGCTCGCCCAAGCCATGAAGGGCTGAAGCCAAAAGTCGTATCGAAAGGCATAATGATGGATATCCGCGCCGCAGAAATCTCCAAGGTCATCAAGGATCAGATCGCCAACTTCGGCACCGAGGCCCAAGTCTCCGAAGTCGGGACTGTCCTCTCGGTAGGTGACGGCATCGCCCGTATCCATGGCCTCGACAAGGTCCAGGCCGGTGAGATGGTCGAATTTGCCAATGGCATTCAGGGAATGGCGCTCAACCTTGAGGCTGACAATGTTGGCGTCGTCATCTTCGGCTCTGACCAGGAGATCAAGGAAGGCGACACCGTCAAGCGCACGGGTACCATCGTTGACGTGCCGGTCGGCAGGGGCCTGCTTGGCCGCGTCGTCGATGCCCTGGGCAACCCGATCGATGGCAAAGGCCCGATCGAAGATGCCGAGCGCCAGCGCGTTGAAGTCAAGGCGCCGGGCATCATCCCGCGCAAATCGGTGCATGAGCCGGTGCAGACCGGCCTCAAGGCGATCGATTCGCTGGTTCCGATTGGCCGCGGCCAGCGCGAACTGATCATTGGCGATCGCCAGACCGGCAAGACCGCCGTCGCCATCGATACCTTCATCAACCAGAAGGGCATCAACGCCGGCGACGACGAATCGAAGAAGCTTTATTGCATCTATGTCGCGGTCGGCCAGAAGCGCTCGACTGTCGCCCAGATTGTTCGCCAGCTCGAAGAAAACGGCGCGATGGACTATTCCATCGTTGTCGCCGCCACCGCTTCGGAGCCCGCTCCGCTGCAGTATCTCGCGCCTTACACTGGCTGCACCATGGGCGAATTCTTCCGGGATAACGGCATGCACGCTGTGATTGTCTATGACGATCTGTCCAAGCAGGCTGTCGCCTATCGTCAGATGTCCCTGCTGCTACGCCGCCCTCCGGGCCGCGAGGCTTTCCCGGGCGACGTGTTCTACCTGCACTCTCGCTTGCTCGAACGCGCCGCCAAGATGAACGAGGACAATGGTGCCGGTTCGCTGACCCCGCTGCCGATCATCGAAACCCAGGCCGGCGACGTCTCGGCCTATATCCCGACCAACGTGATTTCGATCACCGATGGCCAGATCTTCCTGGAGACCGGTCTGTTCTATCAGGGCGTGCGCCCAGCCATTAACGTGGGCCTCTCGGTGTCGCGTGTCGGCTCGGCGGCCCAGACCAAGGCGATGAAGAAGGTCTCGGGCTCGATCAAGCTGGAACTGGCTCAATATCGCGAGATGGCGGCCTTCGCCCAGTTCGGCTCTGACCTTGATGCCTCTACCCAGCGCCTACTCAATCGCGGTGCACGGCTGACCGAGCTGCTCAAGCAGCCGCAATTCTCGCCGCTGCCGTTCGAGGAACAGTCGGTCTCGATCTTTGCGGGCACCAATGGCTATCTCGATGGGATTGCGGTCGATCGGGTCACCGAATACGAGGCCGAAATGCTGAACCACATGCGCTCCGATCATGCTGGAATTCTGGAGGAAATCCGCAATTCGGGCGATCTTGGCGATGACACCAAGCCGCAGCTAGTCGAAGCGCTGGACGCTTTCGGCAAGCAATTCGCCTGAGCCTGAAGAGACACGGATTAGGGAGCCGAAATGGCTAGCCTCAAGGAACTCAAGGGCCGGATCAATTCGGTCAAGTCGACCCAGAAGATCACCAAGGCCAAGCAGATGGTCGCGGCGGCCAAATTGCGCCGTGCCCAAGCTGCCGCCGAGGCCGCGCGGCCCTATTCCGAGCGAATGAGCTCGGTCATGGCCAGCCTCGCTTCCAAAGTCGCGGGCCAGGAGGGGGCGCCCAAGCTGCTTGCCGGCACGGGATCGGACCAGAAGCACCTGTTGGTGGTGATCAACACCGACAAGGGCCTGTGCGGCGGTCTCAATGCGAATATCGTCAAGGCCGCGCTGACCAAGGCGCGCGCGCTTGTCGCCGAAGGCAAGACCGTTGAATTCTATCTCGTCGGCAAGAAGGGCCGCGCACCGATCAAGCGCGCCTTCCCCAAGGAAGTCGGCACCCAATTCGACACATCGGAAGTCCGCGATCCGGGCTATGCCGAAGCCGAGAATATCGTAGGCGAGATCGTCGAGATGTTCGAAGCCGGCAAGTTCGACATCGCTCACCTGTTCTACGCCACATTCAAATCGGCGCTGGTCCAGGACCCAACCGAACAGCAGATTATCCCGGCACCGGTGACTGGCGAAGCAGCCGATACTGGCGGCGCTGCAGTCGATTACGAGCCTGATGAGGATGAGATCCTCGCCGAATTGCTCCCGCGCTTCCTCAAGACCCAGATTTTCGGCGCATTACTCGAAGTCGCAGCATCGGAACAGGGCGCGTCAATGACCGCCATGGACAACGCCACGCGCAATGCCGGCGAACTGATTGACAATCTGACGATCCTTTACAACCGCAGCCGCCAGGCTGCGATTACGACGGAACTCATCGAGATTATCGCGGGCGCTGAGGCGCTCTAAACCGACCGAATTGAAGACAAGGAAACGAAAATGGCCACCGCAGCAGTGCTTAACCAGACCACCAACGGCACAATCAGCCAGGTTATCGGCGCCGTCGTCGATGTGCAGTTCGAAGGCGAGTTGCCGGCGATCCTCACCGCGTTGGAAACCGACAACAACGGCAACCGGCTCGTGCTTGAAGTCGCCCAGCACCTTGGCGAGAACACCGTGCGCACAATCGCCATGGACTCATCCGAAGGTCTCACCCGCGGCCAGGCAGTAAACAGCACCGGCGCGCAGATCACGGTTCCGGTCGGCCCCAAGACGCTAGGCCGCATCGTCAACGTCATCGGTGAGCCGATTGACGAGCGCGGGCCGGTCGGCAGCGACATGTCCGCTCCGATCCATGCGGAGGCCCCGCCGTTCATCGACCAGTCGACCGACGCTGCGATCCTGGTCACCGGCATCAAGGTGGTCGATCTGCTCGCGCCCTATGCGCGCGGCGGCAAGATTGGCCTGTTCGGCGGTGCCGGCGTCGGCAAGACCGTGCTGATCCAGGAGCTGATCAACAACATCGCCAAAGGCCATGGCGGCGTTTCCGTCTTCGCTGGCGTCGGAGAGCGCACCCGCGAAGGAAACGATCTATATCACGAATTTCTCGATGCCGGGGTTATCGCCAAGGACGCCGACGGCAATCCGACCGCCGAAGGCTCCAAAGTGGCGCTCGTGTTCGGTCAGATGAATGAGCCTCCCGGTGCCCGCGCCCGCGTCGCCCTGTCCGGCCTGACCATGGCCGAATATTTCCGCGATGAGGAAGGACAGGACGTTCTATTCTTCATCGACAACATCTTCCGCTTCACCCAGGCCGGCTCGGAAGTGTCGGCGCTGCTCGGGCGTATTCCTTCAGCGGTGGGCTATCAGCCGACCCTGTCGACCGACATGGGCCAGCTGCAGGAGCGCATTACCTCCACCAACAAGGGCTCGATCACTTCGGTCCAGGCGATCTATGTGCCTGCCGATGACCTTACCGACCCTGCACCAGCCACTTCGTTCGCCCACTTGGACGCAACGACCACGCTCAACCGCGCAATCTCGGAGCTGGGCATCTACCCGGCGGTCGATCCGCTCGATTCGACCTCGCGGGTTCTTGAGCCGCGTGTTGTCGGCACCGAACATTACGAAACTGCTCGCCGCGTCCAGGAAACCCTGCAGAAATACAAGAGCTTGCAGGATATCATCGCCATTCTTGGCATGGATGAGCTTTCGGAAGAAGATAAGCTCACCGTGGCTCGTGCCCGCAAGATCCAGAAATTCCTGTCGCAGCCGTTCCACGTTGCCGAGGTCTTCACCAACATCCCGGGCAAGTTCGTCCAGCTCGAAGATACGGTAAAATCGTTCAAGGCCGTGGTCGACGGTGAGTATGACCATCTGCCCGAGGATGCTTTCTACATGGTCGGCGGCATCGATGAGGCGATCGAGAAAGCCAAGAAGCTGGCTGAGGAA
Organism: Novosphingobium sp.; assembly: GCA_029247785.1. Classification (GTDB taxonomy): domain Bacteria; phylum Pseudomonadota; class Alphaproteobacteria; order Sphingomonadales; family Sphingomonadaceae; genus Novosphingobium. The sequence continues at coordinate 6,665 of JAQWKP010000098.1, read as the reverse complement.
GCGTAATCCCGATGGCACTGCACTTCGAACTCGTGACTCCCGCCAAGCTCGTCCGGTCCGAGGATGTCCACATGGTGGTGGTCCCCGGCACCGAGGGCGACTTCGGCGTGCTGGAAGGCCATGCGCCGGTGATGTCGACGATTCGCGACGGTGCCCTGATGGTTTACAAATCCGACGGCGCTGCGCCGGAAGAAATCCAGGTCCAGGGCGGGTTTGCCGAAGTCGGCGAAAACGGCCTCACCGTGCTGGCCGAACACGTCGAGGGCTGAATTTCTCTCGGATTGCCCGGCATACATACGGGGCGCTGGGCTGGGACAATGCGTATCGTCCCGCTCATCTGAGCTGAACGATTTTCCTACATGGTAAGTATCGGGCATCGTCAATGCGATGCACCACGCCCGCGCATTGCCTGCCGCGCCCGCCATGGAACTGCGATCGGTTGCAACTGAACAAATGAAGCCTGTCAGTCATTTGTCACCTTCAAAACAAACTGCATTGTTTCCAGCACTATATGCACCTTCCAGAAGGCGACACGGTGTCGCCTTTGTCGCCTTAGGGCCCTTTCCGGCTAATCTGGGGCACCAGTACCTATGCTCCCGCCGGTTCCGCGAGACATCTCACCGCACACCAGATCCATCTCGGTCAGTAATCTCCTGTATGAATTCAAACGCCGCGCATTAGTAAGTTATCAAAGTTTCAACCTTAATGTTCAATCACGAACCACCCCGGCAATGCGACCTGCTTGCAGGTTGCGGACAAGGTTGATTGAACGATGAGTGCATTTGGGCGACGCAACGGAATGGGCGGAATGACACCAGGCTCACGCCCGGCATTCGGCGTTGCCCGCCCCCTCAAGGGTGGCAGCGATAAGAGTGAAGAGTCTCACGATTCGACGCCAGACGATTCCCCAATTCCTGCCGATGCCCCCATGCCACAGGATTCGAACGGCTTCCCGCCGCTTCCCGACGCAAACGACGCACCAAGCTCCGACCCTCAGGCGCTGCGCGACGACGCGATGACGCGCCTTTCCGACCGGGCCAACGCCGTTCATGAAGCATCCGATGATAGCGGCGGCTTCGAGGCCTCGATCCACAAGATCAAGGAACAGGTATTGCCGCGCCTGCTCGAGCGCGTTGATCCCGAAGCTGCTGCGACGCTCTCCAAGGAAGAGCTGTCGGAGGAATTCCGGCCGATCGTCATGGAAGTGCTGGCCGAGCTCAAGATCACCTTCAACCGTCGCGAGCAATTCGCCCTTGAGAAGGTGCTGATCGACGAGCTGCTGGGCTTCGGCCCGCTTGAGGAACTGCTCAACGATCCTGATGTGTCCGACATCATGGTCAATGGGCCGAACCAGACCTACATCGAAAAATCGGGCAAGCTCACTCTTGCTTCGACCAAGTTTCGCGACGAGCAGCATCTGTTTCAGATCGCGCAGCGCATCGTCAACCAGGTCGGCCGCCGAGTCGACCAGACTTCGCCGCTGGCCGATGCCCGCCTCAAGGACGGTAGCCGTGTTAACGTTATCGTCCCTCCGCTTTCGCTGCGCGGCACCGCGATCTCGATTCGTAAGTTTTCCGAAAAGCCGATCACTCTTGATATGCTCAAGGAATTCAACTCGATGAACGAAAAAATGTGCACCGCGCTGAAAATCGCGGGCGCATGCCGGATGAATATCGTCATTTCAGGCGGTACCGGTTCGGGTAAGACAACGATGCTCAACGCGATGTCCAAAATGATCGATCCCGGCGAGCGCGTGCTGACGATCGAGGATGCCGCCGAGCTCCGCCTGCAACAGCCGCACTGGCTTCCGCTGGAAACCAGGCCGCCCAACCTCGAAGGTCAGGGCGAAATCTCTATCGGCGACCTCGTCAAGAACGCGCTGCGCATGCGTCCTGACCGCATCATCCTCGGCGAAATTCGTGGTGCCGAAGCGTTCGATCTTCTCGCCGCGATGAACACCGGCCATGACGGCTCAATGTGCACACTTCACGCCAATAGCCCGCGCGAAGCCCTTGGCCGTATGGAAAACATGATTCTGATGGGTGACATCAAAATCCCAAAAGAGGCGATCTCCCGCCAGATCGCCGAATCCGTTGACCTGATCGTTCAGGTCAAGCGCCTGCGTGATGGTTCGCGCCGCACTACCAACGTCACCGAGGTGATCGGCATGGAAGGCGAAGTCATCGTCACCCAGGAGCTGTTCAAGTTCGAATATCTCGACGAGACAGACGACGGCAAAATTCTTGGCGAATTTCGTAGTTCGGGGCTTCGCCCCTATACCCTTGAAAAAGCTCGACAATTTGGCTTCGACCAGGCCTATCTAGAAGCCTGCCTCTAATTTGCAAACCACGCCCGTGCTGCCAATCCCAGCAGCGAGACGGCAACCAGCAGGGCGGCGAAAAAGATCGGCGTCCACGGCATGAAGCCGACCTTGTCAAGATTCTTGCGCCGAATCCGCCTTCGGTCACCGGTCCAGGCAATCGCGGCAATGACAGCGGCGGACAGACCGGTGATGGCCAGGAGCTCGGTCATTGTAATCATTCACACTCCCCTGATTGAAGCCGGCGGCGCAATCGCCGCAGCCCATGCAATCGAGGATTGCAATTGACCGTCATACATCCAAGATTAAGGACATGCGGAATAGCAAGGAAATCATGATGCTCAAGAAAATCATTCTCGCCCTCACGGCCAGCGGCCTCGTGATTGCCGCATCGGCATGCAACACGGTGCGCGGCGTCGGTAACGATCTCGAATCGGCTGCCAATACGGTCGACGACGCCATCTGATTCGAGGCCAGTCGCCTACTCGTTGTGCTCTGCTCCCGGAGGATCCGCTTCGGAGAACGTCTGCCTGCGTCCCCAGATAGAAGCGAGGATACTGCCGATCACCACGTGATTGACCGATGAGATCGCGCTGGGAACCGGTGCCAGTGCCGCCTGCATCATATTCGGGAACTGGGCTGCAAAGGCATGGGTCGATGCCAGGCTGGCACCAAGCCCGCTATTCTGCATACCGACTTCTATGCTGACAGTCCGCGCCTCGTTCTCGCCAAGACCAAGCAGACGAGTGATAAGGTAGCCTAGCGCGAAACCCACGATATGGAGCAGGAATACGGCGAGCAGCAGCCTATCGAAATGCTCCTCGATCAGCGGCTTCGACTTGGCGATGATACCCGCAACAATCAGCACCACGACGAATACCGAGACGAGCGGCGAGACCGTCCCGATCCGCCGCGTCAATTTAGGCAAGAACCGGTTAAGCAGCACCCCGGCTATGACCGGAACCAACACGATCGCCACCATTTCACGGAACAGGTTCCAGCGATCTATCTCAATGAAGACTCCAGCGAGCCAACCGACCAGCAGCGGCGTCAGCAAGATGGCGACCAGCGTTGAAGCCATCGTCATCGTCACCGACAGGGCGAGATTGGCGCGCGCCAGATAAGTCACGACATTGGAGGCCGTGCCGCCCGGGCAACAGGCGACGAGGATGAGCCCCACGGCAAGCCCGGTTTCCAACCCGAACGCCACCGCCAAGCCAAATCCGGCCAGCGGCATAACCGTGAACTGCAATGCCACCCCGGCAGCTACCGCCTTGGGCAAGGCGAACACCCGCCGCAAATCGTCGAAGCTCAGCGTCAGGCCCATGCCCAGCATGATCACGCCGAGCAGCACGCTGATCAGCGGCTGGCCAAATGGCTTGAACCGGCCATCGGCGACCCAGATGAAGTGATCCGGGACAAACCACGCCCAGAGCGTGCCGAGCACAGTCCAAAGGGCAAACAGTCCGGTGACGCGCTGGACCATGCAGCAATCCTCCCCTGTTGCGTGGAACGTGTCTGCCGCCCCCTCGCCTAGTGTCCTACTCTTCCATGCCGCGCCAAACCAGCACTGGCTTGCGAGCGGCGCGGGTTTCGTCGAGCCGACGACGCGGCGCAAAGTGCGGTGCCGATCTCAGGCTTTCATCGCCGTCACGAGCTCTGCTCGCGACGCTGCGCAGGGATGTGACGAAGCGATCGAGCCCAGCCTTGCTCTCCGTCTCGGTCGGCTCGACCAGCATCGCGCCATGGACGACCAACGGGAAATAGACCGTCATCGGATGGAAGCCCTCGTCGATCAGCCCCTTGGCGATATCGAGCGTCGAAAAACCTTCGGGCAGGCCTTTGTCGCTAAACAGCGCCTCATGCATGCAGGGTCCGCTAGCTCCAAACGGCGCATCGAGAACATCTTCGCAGGTTCTCAGCACATAATTGGCATTGAGCACCGCGTCCTCGGCAACTTGACGCAATCCGTCGGCCCCATGGCTGAGGATATAAGTAAGCGCGCGGGTGAACATGCCCATCTGCCCATGGAATGCGGTCATGCGTCCGAATGTCTGCGGAAGCGCAACGCCGGCCTGCTCCTCCTCGATCAGCCTGACCGATCCGTCGTCTTCGCGCTGCACCACCGGCAACGGCGCGAAAGGCGCAAGCGCTTCTGACAGCACCACTGGCCCAGAACCTGGCCCGCCTCCGCCATGGGGCGTCGAGAATGTCTTGTGCAGGTTGATATGCATCGCATCGATAGCCAGGTCGCCAGGCCGCACCTTGCCGACGATCGCATTGAAATTGGCGCCGTCACAATAGACATAGCCCCCCGCCTCGTGGACGGCATCGCCGATCGCCTTCATGTCAGGCTCGAACAAGCCGCAAGTGTTGGGATTGGTGATCATCACCCCGGCAATGTCCGGCCCGAGCCGCGCCTTGAGCGCCTCAAGATCGACGCGACCGTCAACCGTCGCAGGGATGCTCTCAACTTTGTAACCAGCGAATGCAGCTGTCGCCGGATTGGTGCCATGGGCACTTTCCGGCACCAGCACAGTCTCACGTGGTTCGCCTCGTGCCTCATGCGCGGCACGGATGCATAGCAGACCGCATAATTCGCCGTGCGCACCCGCCTTGGGGGACATGGCGACCGAGTCCATTCCAGACAGTGTCACCAGCCAATCACCAAGTTGCTCAATTACTTCGATCGCGCCGGTCACCGTGTCCTGCGGTTGGAGCGGGTGGATATCGGCAAAACCGGCTAGCCGCGCGACTTTCTCGTTGAGCCGTGGATTATGCTTCATCGTGCAGGAGCCAAGCGGGAACGGCCCCAGGTCGATACCGTAATTCTGCCGGGACAGGCGGGTATAGTGACGGACCGTCTCCGGCTCGGTCAGGCCCGGCAGATCCGGAGCCTCGGCGCGCAGATGCCCCGCAAGCGAGGCAAGCGGCGCGGTCTCTGGCTCGTCGAAATCAACGCCGTATTTGTCCGGTGAGCCGATCTCGAAGCTCAGCGGTTCCTCCAGCATCAACCCGCGATCGCCGCTGCTAGTGGCCTCGCTGTTCTCGCCATTGGCCGCGTCGCCCATGCATGGTCGCCAACCGGACGGATTTTGTGCGTTCATGCCAGCACTCCTTCCAGCTCGGCCGCGAATAGCTCGATATCCTCATCACTGACCGTCTCGGTGGCGGTGACCAGCAACCCGTTCTCCAGCTCTGCAACGCCAGGGTACAATCGTTCCAGCGAGACACCCGACAGAACGCGGAGATCCGCCAATGCGCGGACCACTTCGCGCGATGGTCGAGGCAGAATCAGCGTCACCTCATTGAACCACGCGTCATTGAGGCAACGAACGCCGGGCACCATGGTGAGCCGCTCGACCAATTGCTGCGCCTTGGCATGGTTCACGCTGGCCAGCTGAGCGAGGCCAGTGCCACCCAACAAGGTCATGTGAATACTGAAGGCTAGTGCACAAAGCCCGGAATTCGTGCAGATATTGCTGGTCGCCTTTTCGCGGCGGATGTGTTGCTCCCGGGTCGAAAGGGTCAGCACAAATCCGCGTTTGCCTTCCTCATCGACTGTCTGGCCGCAGAGCCTCCCGGGCATTTGCCGAACGAATTTCTCATTGCAGCCGAACAGCCCCAGATAAGGCCCGCCAAACTGCAGACCGACGCCAATCGACTGCCCCTCGCCGACAACGATGTCCGCGCCAAGATTGCCTGGTGCTTCGAGCAGGCCAAGCGCTACCGGCTCGGTCACCACCACGATCAGCAGCGCGCCCTTCGCATGGCCCGCCTCGGCAATCGCGCCAAGATCGGGAATGCGACCGAGGATGTCAGGATATTGAACAACGACGCAGGCAGTCTCCTCGTCAATTGAATCCATTATCTCACGGTCGTCAGGAACGGCCTCAAGCCTGGGCAGGCGACTATCGATGACGTCATTGGTGAAATGCGCCATCGTTCGCACGACACTGGCATAATGCGGATGAAGCCCTCCCGAGAGCACCACGCGATCACGACGAGTGATGCGGCCGGCCATGAGAATCGCCTCCCAGCACGCGGTCGAACCGTCATACATCGAGGCATTGGCGATGTCGGTGCCAAACAACCGGGCGACCTGCGTCTGGAACTCGAACAGAACCTGCAGCGTGCCCTGCGCGATCTCCGGCTGGTAAGGCGTATAGGCGGTAAGGAATTCGCCGCGCTGGATTAGATGGTCGACAGATGCCGGAACATGGTGGCGATAGGCCCCTGCCCCGAGGAAGAACGGCGTGCTCCCCGCAGCGAGGTTCTTGGCGGCAAGGCCAGCCATGTGGCGCTCGACAGCCATCTCGCTGGCGTGCTGCGGTAATCCCGCGAT
>JAQWKP010000055.1 GCA_029247785.1 Novosphingobium sp. | reverse complement strand
AACTTCCCACCCTATTCGGTCGGCGAAGTTGGTCGTTTCGGGGCGCCCAGCCGCCGTGACATTGGCCATGGCAAGCTCGCCTGGCGTGCGCTGCGCGCGGTGCTGCCCACGACTGAGGACTTTCCTTATACGATCCGTGTGTTGTCAGACATCACCGAGTCCAATGGCTCGTCATCGATGGCGACAATCTGTGGCGGTTCGCTGTCGATGATGGATGCCGGTGTGCCGATTACGCGCCCGGTCTCGGGTATTGCCATGGGCCTGATCCTGGAAGGCGATGAGTTCACCGTTCTGTCCGATATTCTCGGCGACGAGGATCACCTTGGTGACATGGACTTCAAGGTTGCCGGTACGGAAGTCGGCATCACTTCGCTGCAGATGGACATCAAGGTCGCGGGTATCACCCGTGAGATCATGGAGCAGGCGCTCAACCAAGCGAAAGATGGCCGCGCGCATATCCTGGGCGAGATGACCAAGGCGCTGGGAACGTCCCGCACCGAGCTTTCCGCTCATGCACCGCGCATCGAAACGATGCAGATCGACAAGTCGAAGATCCGCGACATCATCGGCACTGGCGGCAAGGTTATCCGTGAGATCGTCGCAGAGACCGGCGCCAAGGTCGATATCGACGATGAGGGCCTGATCAAGATCAGCTCGTCGGACCTTTCGCAGATCGAAGCGGCCCGCAAGTGGATCGAAGGTATCGTCGAGGAAGCCGAAGTCGGCAAGATCTATAACGGCAAGGTCGTCAACATCGTCGATTTCGGCGCATTCGTGAACTTCATGGGCGGCAAGGACGGGCTCGTCCACGTCTCGGAAATGAAGAACGAGCGGGTCGAGAAGGTCAGCGACGTTGTCTCCGAAGGTCAGGAAGTGAAGGTCAAAGTGCTCGAGATCGATCAGCGCGGCAAGGTCCGTCTGTCGATGCGGGTCGTCGATCAGGAATCTGGCGAAGAGCTGGAGGACACGCGTCCTCCGCGCGAGCCTCGCGGTGAGCGACGTCCGCGCCGTGACGGCGGCGGTGGTCGTGGCCGTGATCGCGGCCCTCGCCGTGACCGTGGCGGTGATGGCGGCGGCAGCGGCGGTGACGGCGGCAAGGATCCGGATCACGTGCCCGCATTCCTGAAGGACGACTAATCGGTCTTCCAACAGGTTGAGAACGCAAAAATCAGGGGGTCGCACCGCGCGGCCCCCTTTTTTCTTGCCACGAGCGCCCGCATCCTCAAGAATCGCCCGATTCCAGCAGTAGCTGCAAGGGAGGTCGCACTTGAAGAGAATGGCGCTCTGTACCGCCTCGGCGCTAGCGCTGTTCGCGCTACCCCAGGCAGTTGAGGCGAGCGGTGACTATGGCTGCTTCTACCAGTGGACGCTAACCAGCCCATCCTACCAATGCGCCAATCGCGCGGTCCTATCGCCAGGCAATGACACGCGCGTCAATCTCGCCCTGCTGCTACGCGACCGCGCTGGCCTCGCGACGCCGGGTAATGGCAAATACGCGCCAGGTGACTATCGCAGCTATGATTTTGGCCATGTCTTCTTCAACTGGGGCCAGCTGCAGGCGAGCTATTACCCATCGACCCAAGAGGCTGAATCCCGAGAATATGAGGGCGGCCGTTGCGCCTCGCTCGGTGGGGGTAATGAGGGTTTCACCAGTGCCCTCATGTCTACGAAGCGGATCCGCAAATTCGATCGCACGGCGCTCACCGAGGCGCGCGGCATGCTGTCCGCGACTTGCGATTCGTCCGGCGGAGAGCGGGTGTGGCCGACCGGGATCGGCAGCAAGCTGGGTCGCGATTTCCTGGCCTATCTCACAGGCGCGGATGCCTTTTATGCCGGGCGCTTCGATGAGGCGCGTTCAACT
>JAQWKP010000024.1 GCA_029247785.1 Novosphingobium sp. | reverse complement strand
CCAGTGCCGAACGTCCAGAAAACGTCAATCCATCCGGCATTGCCCGCGCGGCGCTGGAACCACCATGCTGCGGTCATGACAACCACCATGACCCCGAGCACAAGTGCAGCGTGAAGAATGGCCGTCTGCATCATCGCTGTCACACATTGGCGATGGCAAAGGCAATGCGACCAATCAGATCAGTCGGAACCAGCCGTCCCTCGGTCGCGAACAGGCACAGGCACGCGTCACTGCCGTGAACTTTTGGATGGTGGGTGCGTTCTTCGCCCAATTCGACAAAATCGCCGGCGCGATAGATTACGCCGTCATCGTCCAGTGCGCCTTCCAGCACTTGGGTGAACTCGGCACCTGCATGGGTGTGCCTTGCGGTAGTTGCACCGGGTGCGACTCGCAGAAGGAATACGCGGTCGTCATGATGACTTGGCGTATCTACTCTTGCGGCCCAGACACCCGGTGCTACCCAACGCCGCCTTGCACCAGACAGAAGTTGGTCGAGCCCCCCCGCGGTGCGGGGAGGAGGGGGGCGAGAGGGCTCTTCCAGTCGGGCAAGCGTTGCCGCCAGAGCACTTTCACTCAGGGCGACGGGGTCAATTTCGGTTATGAGATGGCCGCCGAGCTGCTCAAATTGTGCAACCTCGGCGCGGCATTCAGCACAGGCCTGCAAATGGGCAGACATGACGACATCGAAGCCCGAGCGCATGGTGCCGGCCGCAAAAGAAGCGAGGGTTTCGGGCGAGGGGTGATGCCGGGGCGTGGGCGTTTCGCCCGCGATCTGCGGGTTTGTCATTGAAAGTCCTTCATACGCGAACGCAATTTGGTGAAAGCGATCCGCAGGCGCGATTTGACCGTGCCAAGCGGCAGGTTGAGTGCTACAGCAATTGCAGAATGGGGCTCGTCCTCGAAGAAGGAGCGGCGAATGACCTCCTGCTGATCGGCAGGTAGCTCATCTATCGCTTCGCGCATCCTTGCATCGCCTTGCAGTCCAGCGACGATATCGTCCGCGAGCAGCGTTTCAGCTTCGACATCTGGTGGGACATGGCCATATGTTACGGCGCTATCCTCTCGCCGCAAGCTGTCTATCCTGCGATTGCGGGCAATCACAAAGGCCCATGTCATTGCCGAGGCCCGTGATGGATCGAACTGCGGCGCCTTGCGCCAGACCGATATCATGACATCCTGCGCAAGATCCTCGGCAGACGCAGGATCGCTGCCTAGTCGGACAAGGTAGGCCTTGATCCGTGGAGCCAGCAGAACAAACAGCTCGGCAAAAGCAACGCGATCACCGCTGGCGACCTGACGAATCAACTCGGCCGGGTCGCGCTTGGCCGATCCTGCGGCGTCATCACCGCTCATCGCGGCTCCTGATACAATACGAAGGCTCCGGTGTACGGCCGGACGCTCCATCGGTGGTTGGGCAATTGCCAGTTGCATAACCGATATACGCTCACTCAGCGCAATTGGATCACAAATATTTTTTGAGTGATCCAATTGCGCTGAGTGAGCGTATGAATGTCATGACGATAATCAACTCGCGCAGCAAGGCGCAGAATTGCGATGGAAACAAACGCTTGTCTATCGCAGTCGTGGGCGCTGGCATCAGCGGCCTGTCGGCCGCATGGTTGCTGGGCCGGCAACATGATGTGACGCTATATGAAGGCGACGCGCGGCTTGGTGGCCATGCCAATACGGTCACAGTCGATATGGATGGAAGCGCGATCGATGTCGATACCGGTTTCATGGTTTATAATGAGCAGAATTATCCCAATCTCACTGCCCTGTTCGCCCATCTTGGCGTCGAAACCCAGCAATCGGACATGTCCTTTGCGGTATCACTGGGCGAAGGTCAGCTGGAATATTCTTCCAACGACCTGCTGTCGTTCCTGGGCAATGGTCGCAATCTCCTGAGCCGTCGCTTTTGGCAAATGACCTTGGATTTGGTTCGCTTCTACCGTCAGGCAGAACGCGAGGTGGAGTGGCTCAAAGATGCCGAGCACCTGACACTGGGCGATTATCTCGACAACAATGGCTACAGCCATGCCTTTCAGTTCGATCACCTCTTGCCCGAAGCAGCCGCCATATGGTCCAGCTCTGTGCAACACATGCGCGACTATCCGGCCTGCGCCTTCGTGCGCTTCTTCGACAATCACGGGCTGCTCAAGTTGCGTGACAGGCCGCGTTGGCGCACGGTAGCGGGCGGCAGCCAGAGCTATGTCAGGGCGCTGCAAAGCGCCATGGAGAGCGAAATCCAGTGTGGCAGCTCGGTAAAGTCTGTGCGGGCACTGGCCGACGGGGCGGAAATTTTCGATGCCGGCGGTGTGACCCGGCGCTTCGACAAGGTGCTGATCGCCGCCCATTCCAATCAAGCGCTGGCGATGCTTGAGAACCCCGACGACGAACAGCGCAATGTTCTTTCGGCGATCGACTATCGTAGCAATCGCGTAGTACTACATAGTGATAGCGCATTGATGCCGCGCCGCCGCAGGACTTGGGCCAGCTGGAACTATGTCGGGCACGGCGCGGCGAGCGAGAATTGCGCAGTCACCTACTGGATGAACCGCTTGCAGGATCTGGAGACGCCCAAGCCATTGTTCGTCACACTCAACCCCGATCGCGAACCGTGCCCTGACAGCGTGCTATGGGAAAGCGCATATGACCATCCGGCATTCACGCCTGCAGGGCTCGCAGCGCAACGCCGGCTATGGGCGCTGCAGGGACGCGGCAATATCTGGTTTGCGGGGGCATGGCTGGGCGCGGGCTTTCATGAAGATGGTATCCAGTCCGGGCTGGCAGCGGCTGAAAACATGGGAAATGTGCGGCGACCTTGGAGTGTTCCCAACGAATCCGGACGGTTGCACCTTCCGGTGGGTCCGCCAACGTCTACCCTAGGCGATTTGGCAAGAGTGGCATGACCGCATCCTGCCTGTACGTCGGCGAGGTCGTCCATATCCGCCGCCAGCCGACGCGGCACCGCCTGTCCTACAAGGTGTTCATGGGTCTGTTCGATCTGGACGAGCTGGCATCGCTTGCGCGCCGCAACCGTTTGTTTGGCTATAACCGCGCCGGTTTGCTCAGTTTTAATGATCGCGACCACGGTGACGGCAGCGGGGGCGACTTGCGCCCGCAAGTCGAACGGGCGCTCGCTGATGCCGGGATTTCAGCGCCAGGCGGGCCGATCCGAATTCTGTGCATGCCGCGTCTGATGGGCTATGTGTTCAACCCGCTCAGCGCTTTTTTCTGCTACGATCCAGAGGGCGACTTACGCGCCATCGTCCACGAGGTGAACAACACCTTTGGTGAACGCCATTTCTATGCTCTTCCTGTCGGAGCTGCTCAGCATGGTCGAATCATCCAGCGTTGCGACAAGCAGTTCCGCGTATCGCCGTTCCTGCCGTTGAACTTGAAATATAATTTCACGATTACCCCACCCACAGATCAAACGGCAGTTTGCATTGCGGTGCATGATGAAGATGGCCAAGTCCTTGTAGCCTGGTTCACCGGAAAGCGGGCGCCCTTTACGTCTTGGACGCTACTCAAGCAGTGGCTCAGGCATCCTGCCATGACGCTGAAAGTGATCGCGGGGATCCACTGGGAAGCGCTTTTCCTGTGGTTGAGGTTACGTAAAGCTCGCAAGGCAAGCCGCTGTCCCGTGAAAATCTCGCGCGACTAGCCTGTCAAGAATACTGGAACCAAAGATGACAAATACGCTGAATAGTCGCCGACAACACCCGATCGTGGGGGGAAAGGATCGACGCCCGTTTTCAGGCTCAGGAGGCTAGACAAGGAGCGCCCGGCCGAACTGATCGAAACCTTCCGCCGTCTCTAGGATACAACCGCGGGCGATCCCAATTCTGCGTAGTGGGCACCCTGTGAACGTCCGCTTTTCCATCTGCGCGCTCAAAAACAGCCTGTCCAGACACGGCCAATAACGGACGTTTCGTCGCGCCAAGAGAAATGGCGCCCCCCATGTCAGACGTTCTGACCGCTGGTTGAGCCGGCTGAAACCGGGCATCCATTCATCTTCGCTGGCTGTTCGTTTGCATCAGTTCTGCAAATTGTCCGCGTGGCCTAATTCTTTGGCAACCCATTTGAGCCCAAGACACCAGCCTCAAGAGCGGCCATCACTTCCGCATCGTCCTCCTGGGCGGCGAACAGGTGGCCATAGACATCGTAGGTCATAGAGATCGACTGATGGCCCATCCAGGTTTGCACCCGCTTGGGGGCGACGCGTTGCTCGATCCACAGTGATGCTGCGGCGTGCCTGAAATCGTGCAGGCTGTAGAGCCCCTCAAACATCGGCTCTCCGGCTTCATCCGTGACGAGATGGCCATTTCTGACTTTTGGCTTGCAGATTCCGGCCGCCAACTGGACCGGCCCCTGAAAGCCAAGGGCGAGGTTGTTATGGAAGATCGGCGTTCCTGCCTCGCTGGGGAACACGAGGTCCTGATTCGACTTGGGGCAGCGTAGCTTCCATTTCTTCAACTCGGTTACGACAGATGAGGGCACAGGGATCGTGCGGAAGCCAGCCGCCGACTTAGGAGATCCGATAACATTGCGAAAATCAGCGCGGCGGTCGATCTTGATAGCCCCTCGTTTCAAATCGACGTTTGACCAGGGCAGGGCACGCACTTCGGACGCTCGCAGTCCGGCAAACAGCAGGACAAGAAGAAGAGGAAGGTCCATTGGCCTTGTCTCACTGGCGGCAGCGAGAAGGGCCCGCATGTGCTCCTTGGGCGGTGGGACGACCTTGTCTTTCTCGCGCCCAGAACGCTTTACTGTCACGCCTTGGGCGACGTTCTGGCCGACCTGCCCGATACGCTGGGCTTCCCGAATTAGTGACGATAGGGAGCGAAGGATTTTCTTCGCCATTGCTCGGGACCGCCCCGTGTCGAGGAGCTGGTCGCGATATTTTTCGACCATCGGGGTCGTAAGCTGGTTCAGGCGCTTGCCCCCGAGGAACGGTTTGATATGCAGCCGGACGTGCTGTCCGTATG
>JAQWKP010000015.1 GCA_029247785.1 Novosphingobium sp. | reverse complement strand
AACGTCGGATGGTCGGCGGCCTAACGGTATCAGCCAGATTGATCTGAGGGCATGGGTGGGGGTGTGACAGGGCCCGGCGATATAGGAAAGCCAGGTGTCGGTTTTCAATCCGCTGCCAATGGTTGCGAATTCAGTTGGAGCCGGCCGCTGCATCATCCGGCAGTGCAGCCGGGTCGGTAGAGCCCGAAGTTGTGCTCGATCCGGATCGTGATGATGCTGATACGGCTTCAGGATCAGAGTTCGTAGAATTCACTCGCCCCCGGCCGGGAGTCTGGGCCGGAAGGCCGGCTGTCGCATTCTCAAGAATGCGCTTGAACGCATCGAGATCAATGGTTCCGTCAGGCTTCATGATTGCAGAAGCATCGATCTCTCCCGGAGTGGTTGAGCCCTTCCCGGATCGGTAGATCGACTGGTCGCTTCTCTAATCACTATCATAGTCGGCGGCCTCGATCACATCGCTGTCGAGACCAAGATCATTGAAAATGCTCTCGCATCTGGCCCCGTCAGCAGAGACATAGCTGTCGTAGACCTTCGCACCACCTGACAAATCGAGAGGTTCATCACCCTCGCCCATGCTCGACAGGATGAAATTGACACAACCTTGCGTCGCGTCGGTTTCCTTGAGGTAGTCGCCCAGTTCTGAGCTTCCGACAATGTCGCATTGACCTCGTCCCAATCGATGAAATTGGGCGATTCCGGCGTCTGATCAAAATCGTACTGGCGAATGAATTCTTGCACATTCACCAACGCTGTTTCGGGGACAAATGGCGCCTTGGGCCCAGATTTTTTCCTGGCTGAGTCGTGAGAATGTCCGATTGCCCGGGGCGGCTATTCTTCAGTCGTTCAAGCTTGGCCTTGGCTCTGGCCTTGACAATTTTCTGGATGTCCAGCCGCCCCTTGATGTCGCTCTCAGCAGCGCTTATCGCCCAGCTTTCTCGAGCATTCTCAAGCCTCTCGTTCTCAAGACGCTCTTTTATCAGCGCCTCGATCCGATTAATCCTGTCCAAGCGCGCCTGCAGATCGGCTGCGTCTGTGCTTGCATAGAAAGCCTCGCTACGGCGTTTTGAAGCATTTTCCTTTAGCGTGGAGAAATCGTCATTGATCTTGCGATCGAGCTTGCGTTTTTGTCGTCTTGGGTCTGCCAATCGTCATAGGACTTCTGTCGCACGTCCAGCTCTTCGCAAATTCGGTCGAGGTCGCGCTGCGCCTGATTCACCGCTATCTGATAGTCGACGTCGCTGATGCCCGTTTGCGCGCTCGCGACTGCGGGCAGTGCCACTACGCCCGCTCCGAACAGACATGCGGTCACACCAAGACTAATCAAGCGGCTCATGACAATTCCTCTCAAGTCTGCGCAGCTGTAGCAAGATACAGAAGCCGACTGATCTGACTATGAACACCCGATGCCGCACGCGTTTGCATTTCCGACACCGGCCCGCCCTCAAAAATGCTTCGCCTCGGGAAACCTCTTGAAAAATTTGCTGTAGGTCGGCCAGATCTGCGGCATTGAGCCTTTGCCGTCGGTCAGCTCCATGGCATCGGACCGCGGCAGGTCCATCGGGTTCTGG
Organism: Novosphingobium sp.; assembly: GCA_029247785.1. Lineage (GTDB taxonomy): Bacteria > Pseudomonadota > Alphaproteobacteria > Sphingomonadales > Sphingomonadaceae > Novosphingobium. Next base: position 2,344 of record JAQWKP010000015.1, on the reverse strand, counting down.
CCTAGCTCGGCGCCGTAGAACAACAGGTGGCGGCGCTTGGCGAATAGCCATTTGCCATTCTCGCGGTGATATTCATCGAAATAGACGATCTGCTGGATCAACCACTTTTCGTTCCATTCCGCTTCGCAGCGGCTGTAGACGGTGCCGGTCGCGCGGTCGGAATTGTCCGGGTCGATGTCGATCAGATGATTGCCGACATTGAGGATGCACACCGGGCTCGACTTGAAGGCATTGGCGAAGCGTTCCACCCTCTGATCATAGTCCAGAGTGTAGTCGCCAAGCTCGGCATGGGCGATGAACAGCGAGGCCATCGTCTCTGGGTCCTTGGAATCTGCGCTAATCGAATAACGATAGGCAAGTTGTTGGATCTCGATGACATCGGCGGCCCATTCGAGCCTTGCGTTGCGGTCCATTTCCCTATCCTTCCACTGAGGCGATGGGCTTGGTCTGCGACAACGAGGTGCCGAAGGTGTGGAAGCCGGTCGCGTGCAGCCCGCCGAGGCCGCCGGCGACGAACACCAGCATGTCCTTGGGCTCGGGCGTGAGATAGACGCGGCCGTCGGCGCGGATGCGCTCCTGCTTTTCCAGTTCTTCGCGGTGGAGGAGCTGGAAGTGATCGGCATCGAGGCTGGCGTGCTTCCACAAGCATTCCTGCACATCTGCAATATCCGGCATCTGTTCGCCAATCAGCTCGGCCCATATCGGGTTGATCGCGATCATCATCTCGGCAAACGGCACCAGGCCGGAAAAGGCATTGCAACCGGGATAGGCCATCGACTTGGCTGTCATTTCGAGGAAGTCCTCGGCGCTGTGCGAGGTTGAATCGATGACATTGATGGTTCCCATCGTGCCGAAGGACGTCACCGCATTGCCCTTGACCCCCAGCCTTTCGCCCAGCGGCGCCCAGGGTGACTTCTCCTCCCATTCGCCGCAGACGATCCCGGCGATCCTGCCCGGATTGCCGAAAGTGGTCTGCGAGGTAAGCCCCGGCACCTGCCCGGCAATATTGCGCATGATCAGTCGGATCGTCCGGCCCATCGCCGCTGCGCTACTCGCTTCACCGCCAAAGCAACCATAGGAGAAAGGGATATCCAGATCATGGCGCACCGGCCCGTTGACAACGAACAACGGAAAGACCGGCGCAGTGGTGGCATTGACTCCGTATAGTTCGAAATCGGGATCGGCGATAGAACACAGCGCCGCAATCAGCAGTTCCAGCGAATCCGCCGGTGCACCAGCCATCACCGCATTGATGACAATCTTTTCGACGGTGCATTCGACATCGGTCGGCGGAAGATGGGCGATAACTTCGTCGGGGTAGCGGTCATTGGCCGCAAGGAAAGCGCGCACCCGGTTCTCGGTCGGCGGGATCAGCGGCAGACCGTCGCCCCAGCCTTGTTCCATGGCCTGCTTGTTAAACGCCTCGATTTCGAGATCGGCTTCGTGGCGCTTGCTTGCGAGCCAGTCGACTTCGCAGCCTTCCGGCCCGCAATCACGGCTGATCAGGGCTTGTGGCGCAGGCGCTGCCTTGTCGGCGCTCGGCCGGATCAAATCGATGCTCATTCGGCGGCCTCCGCCACCGCCAGGCTCGCGCCCATCGTCTCCAGCATTCCGTCGAAATGCGCTTCGCCCACCGGCAGCACATCCTCGCGGCGGTGTTCGTTGAGCGGATAGGGCAGAACATGCACGCGCAGGCCCGAGCGGCCACCACGCGTGGCGATCTCATGGGCGAATGTTTCGAAGTTGGCAGTGGCAACAGCGGTTGTCGGCAATCCGGTATTGGCTGCGGTGATCGCGTCGCGCACGGTCCAGCCGGTGCAGGAGCCGCAATTGGCGAGACCGACCACTGCAACATCGATTGAGGCGAGGAATGCCTTGTATTCGCGCTCACAGCGGTCGCCCTCATCGCCTGAGCGGCCCGCAGAACGCCAGAAGCTCACCTCGGCACCGGCTTCACGAAACTTCTCTGCCCATTGCTCGCTGATCCAGTCCCAGGCACGCCACATGCGGTCGAGCCTGAAGCCAATACGCTTGCCGGCAAGCAGGCCGGCATCCGGGCCAGGACTGCGATTGTCGTCATCGCGATTGGCGGTGGGGTCCAGCACAAAGCCTGTGGTCATGTCGCGTCCTCTCCCGGTCTTGCGCTTCATAGCGCAGAGTTTGCTTCAGTTGAAATGAAACAGATGCGGAAGAGTTCTTTGTGGGGTGCAGCGGAGTCTTTTGTTTTGTGCGGCCATGACATCCGTCACGAGCTTGCGGCGCCGGCCCAGAGTCCTTGTCGGGTACGCTGGTCACATCCGTGACCTGCTTGCAACACCGGCCCGCTCACCCTGCCAAACCACCC
>JAQWKP010000005.1 GCA_029247785.1 Novosphingobium sp. | reverse complement strand
AGACTCAGCCCTGCAGCTGTGGCGCGATCAACAGCGAGGCTGGTAGGCAGCGACACGGTGACGAGACTAGTTGCGCCGGCGCGGACCGCCTTTTCGACGATTTCGTAGGAGCAGCGCGCACTCGAAAGCACGAAGCCTGGTGCGAGCGCTCTGCCATCGCGCGCCATTGCGCCGACCAGCTTGTCTACTGCGTTGTGCCGCCCGACATCTTCGCGCAGGCAATGAATTGTGCCTTCCACATCGGCCCATGCTGCGGCATGGGCCGCGCCAGTGGCTTCGCCAAGCGTCTGCTTGCCAGACATCGCATTGAAGGCGGCAAAGAGTGCTTCTTCGGCCAGTGCCTCGTGCGCAGGAACGTCGGGAAGCGGCTTGGCGAGAGCTTCGAGATTCTCGATCCCGCAGAGGCCACAGCTTGATTCGGAAACGCGCGTCCGCGCTCTGTCGGTCACCGCTGTCGCGCCTGCGCCGGTCAGTGTGGAACGCAATATCCAGCCCAGCTCCACCTCGGCAATGGCGATGTCAGTTACTTCTCCAACTGATTCGGCCAGACCTTCACTCAGTGCGAAGCCCACAGCGAAATCTGCAAGGTCGCTCGGCGTTGCCATCATCACCGCATAGGATAGACCGTTATATTCGAGTGCGATTGGCGCTTCGGGAACCCATTCGCGAGCCGTGGCAAGGCGCTTCCCGTCTGGAAAGACAGAAACCGCCTTGCTCACCGGCATATCACCCGAAGCTGAGGCCGTGATAGACGCCCAGCTTGTTACCGTCGGGATCGCGCAGATAGGCACCCACCTTGCCGCCTGTCTGCGGCTTGGGCTCAGGCGGTCCCTCGCAGGCTCCACCATTAGCAAGGCCCGCTGCGTGCCAGGCGCTCACCTGTTTATCATTATCCGCAGCGAACAGCACTGTTCCACCATTGGCGAAAGTGGCAGCATTGCCGTCGCGTGCGGGGCCAACGATGAAGGCCTGTCCGCTCGGCAGCTTGTACATCAGGATCGGATATTCCTCTGGCGTAGCGGAGGCATCGACGCCGAGCGCGGCGAAGGTGGCATCGTAGAATGCCTTGGCCTTCGCCTTGTCGTCGGTCCCGAGGCGGATGCTCTTGAGGTTCATGGTCTGGCCTTTCCTACTGGCCCATCACATGCATGCCGCCCAGCTTGTTGCCGGCTGGATCGCGCAGATAGGCGAGATACACATTTCCGAATGCCAATTCGCGTACGCCTGGCGGGTCTTCGCAGGAGGTGCCGCCATTGGCGCATCCTGCGTCATGCCAGGCCTTGGCCTGCTCGCCGCTTTCCATGGCCATGCCGATAGTGCTGCCATTGGCATGGGTCGCCGGTTGGCCGTCGATCGGCTTGGTCACCATGAAATTGCTGCCACCATGCGAATAGATGATGCGACCGGCCGGATCCTCAAAGCCCGGATTGCCACCGATGGCTGTAAAGATTGCATCGTAGAACTTTTTCGAAGCCGCAAGATCGTTGCTGCCGACCATGACATGCGTGAACATTCTTATCTCCCTTTGGATTAGTGAAGACTGGTTCATATCCCTGTCACTCAGGGGGTCAATTGCCGTAATGATCGTCATGGCATAATTCATTCAGTCATGCGAAAGCTGGCATAGTACAGAATCGCGTATGGTCATGCTCTGGCCCTCACGGAGAATGCTCGGATGTCAAAGCCTGCAAAATTCCTGCTGGTTGGCTTGGCGTTTTCGGCCTGCTTTCCGGCGCTTGCCCAGGCCGAAGACAACAAGGCTGCTGACATCGCGCGGAAACTCGATGATCCCCTCACGCAATATGTGGTCGCTGGTGTGCTGGCGGCGGTGACCAAACAGGTGTTGGAGGCGCGAGTTGAACCTTTCGTGCGCGCGATCGAATCGGCCGGTGTTGGCGTAGCGGTTCCCCAAGTGGTGCCAGAGACGACTGTAGGTGATCTCGCCGGCCTCAAGGTCGAGCGCTTGCCCAAGCAAATCATGCAGCGCGTTCCGAAGTTGATGGATTCTCTTGCGGGTATGGCAAGCGCCTACGGGGACATGTTGCCCGAACTCGAAGGCATGGCGAAACGCCTGAAGGATGCCGTACCCAGTCATTAATATGAACCGCCGAAACGGGCCTGGTGCAAACCGGCAAGACTTATCCACTCCATTTGGTGCTGCGCGGGAGCCTTGCCGGGTGGACGGGTGTTGGTGCCTTTGGCAGATGGAACTTCCATGTGGCAGCTTTATCAATTTCCCCTGTGTCCATTCAGCCGCAAAATTCGCCTGTTGCTCAGCGAAAAGGGTGTAGGCTATGAATTGCAGCCTGAGCACCCGTGGGAAGGGCGGGACGAATTCTTCGCGATGAACCCGGCAGGGCGCACGCCTGTGTTGCACGATCCGGATCGCGGCCAGACGCTCTCGGACAGTCAGGCGATCTGTGAATATTTTGAGGAAACTGTCGACAAATACCCATTGATAAACGGCAGCGCGATACAGCGCGCGGAAATCCGTCGGCTGATCGCACTGTTCGATGAGAATTTCTACGGCGATGTCACTGAGCCGTTACTGCGCGAACGAATGAGGAAGCGGTTGGTCACCGGACAGTCGCCCGACGCGCGTTACCTTCGTGATGCAATGCGGCTCGCACATGAGCATCTATACTATGTCGATTATCTGATTGATCATCGACCTTGGATTGCCGGACCGACAATGACTCTTGCTGACCTTGCCGCCGCCGCTCAGATTTCGGTTGCGGATTATCTCGGCGGGATCGACTGGACGGCGCATGAGCAGGCGCGTAGCTGGTATCTTGTGCTCAAAAGCAGGCCCAGCTTCCGACCTCTACTCTCGGAACGGATGGACGTGATCCGGCCGCCTGAGCACTATGCCGAGGTCGACGGTTAGAGCTTGTGTTAGGTGCGATCAAAGATGCCCGCAATTGGCACGCCTACCAATGACTTTCTCTAGGTTGTGCGCGGGTCCCTGCCGAAGCGGCCGTGACTTCGGTAGCGGACCATCCATCGATCGAGAAACAGGCCAAGTGGGCGCGGCGCGATGCCGAGCGCCTTGAAGCCCGGGTGGTTGCCTGAAGCGACATTGCCAAGTTTGAGCAAATTCCAGCTGTCGTTGGTCAGCGACGCGCCCGGCAACCAGCCCGTCAGCATTGCGATAGCACCCGAAATCGCATCGGGCAGTTCGACGAACAAGCGATTGCGGCCTTGTGCGTTGGCAATCCGTTGATTGAATTCGAGCATGGTCATTATTTCGGGGCCAGCGAGTTCATAAATCTTCCGGCCATGCATGTCCGGACCGGTTAACATCACGGCAGCGCCCTCGGCGACATCGTCGATAAAGGCCGGCTGGAGCTTCGCCTGGGGACCGAATACAGGGAGCACCGGGAAAGTTTGGACAAGACTTGCGAACATCGCTACGAAATGGTCGTCCGGCCCGAATAATATTGGCGCCCGCAACACCGTTGCTCCCGGGAATGCGGCGCGGACCGCTTCTTCGCCTTCCGCCTTGGTGCGGGCATAGTCGACGCGCGATTCTTCGTCGGCTCCGATGGCTGAGATATGCAAGAAGGATCCGGCACCCGCGGTGCGCGCAGCCTCGGCGATGAGGCCGGCACCTTTGCCCTGGAGCGCGTCGAGGTCACCATTGAAACCGCCGACGAGATTGACCACCGCGTCGGAGCCGGTGAGCACTGCCGCCAGCGTTTCGGGCTTGGTCACATCGCAGCGTGCAAATTGAACTTGCCCAAGATTTCCAAGAGTCTTGAGCCTGTAGGCGCGCTCTGGATGGCGGCTGGCGATGCGCAGCCGGTAGCCGCGCGATAGCAACTCTTGTGCCAGGTGTTTGCCGAAAAAGCCGCTGCCGCCCAAGACTGTAACGACTTGGCCAGCCCGACTCGTGTTTTCGCTCGTGCTCATCGGTTGATTCAGTTCCTAGCGGGAACGGGAAGCGCTCCACCCACAACTTCGCCATTGGCACATTCGTCTTGCTTCGCGCAACTGGCCAATGCAGTATTGGCGCTTCGTCCCGGCGTTGACAAGCACGCGGCCAGCTTCTATCCGCGCCCACCTGCCTGACGCTGCAAAATATTGTGCGGTGTCCATGTGCCCAGATGGCGGAATTGGTAGACGCACCGTCTTCAGGTGGCGGCGCTCGCAAGGGCGTGGAGGTTCGAGTCCTCTTCTGGGCACCATTTATATTTTTAAGTCATTTAAAAGTAAGGGTAATTTCCGGAATTGGGAAATTGGCCCACCTTTTGGCCCACCTCAAAGTTTGCGCTGCGTTGGCAGGTTATGTGCACAAATGCGCAGGTGATTGCGCTGTTCTACGCTCCTGCTAGGATCACCCTTCCTCGGGGATTGTTGTAACCGGGGCATCGCGATGCTCACTTTCAAGGAGACATCGTGATGAGGATTCTATCGAAGCGCCAGGTCAAGGAGTTAGTCCTGTATTCACCTCAGCATATCGCACGTCTGGAAAAGGCCGGCCAATTCCCCCAGCGGGTACAGCTTGGCCCTTGCAGAGTGGGATGGGTTGAGGATGAGGTGCTGGACTGGCTCCAGACACGCCTGGATGGCCGCGAGGAGCCAATCCGACACTCCTGCTAAAGGAGCGGGTGGCCGGGGTTGCAAGTCCGGTCACCCATTTGCTTTTGGGGGAAGCAATGACTGAATGTGCATCATGCGGCGCAGAGATACATTTCCGAGACAAGTTCTGTTCTACCTGCGGTGAGTTCACGAACGTTGGCTTACCGTTCGCAGTGCAGCTTGGTAATGCTGTTGGAGATGCAGGCAGGGAGCTGGGCAAGATAACCGAGCTGGTCGCCGCTTACGTCCGCGATGAAGCCAACCGCAGGCAGGTCATAATCGGCGCCTTCGCGGCGCTTTTGCTCCTCGTCGGATTGACCGACAACCCAATCTCGAATGGCATATCCGGGCTAATCCGGGACAATCCCGCCACTCCCCAATTCACCGAAGACGGTCTCCCCGACTTCGCCAGTTACGAGGACAACTTCCTTGGCGAGGATACCGGGTTCATCGTTACCGGCAAAGCCAATGTCCGCGATTATCCTACGAGCGAAGGAACGGAGGTCGTCCGTACCTTGCAGGAAGGAGAGACCATCACTGCCCGCGAGGTGCAGGCATTCGATCCCGAATCGGCCTGGTACAAGCTTTCCGATGGCGGATACATCTGGGGCGGCAACATCGATCGCTACGACGAAATACCGACTGGAGGCGGACCGTTGTTCCCGGCAAACCTCTGAGGCAAATGGTCATCGATGGACACATGTTTCGGCAAGGATATGGATCTGATCGTCTCAATTGAAGAGCAGGAGATTTCATTCTTCGAAAGCAGCGGGCGCTTGAATGCGATCACATATAATCGTCACGGCGTACCGCAGTATCACGTTACGTTGTCAGGCGAAGGCGAACTGTGGACAGCCATATACGCCTTGAACACCACACCCGATAATCTCTCAATCAGTGTTGTCCACGTCGATAGCGAGGAAGATCCGCCACTTACCCTGTTCGCCCCACGGCAAGGGTGCAGTCTGCTCCTTGATACGGGAGACTAGCGACGGGGATACGGATGGGATTCCCTGTATCCCCATCGCCATCGATTTCCGATCCCCATCCATAGCTGCTCATAGCTGGCCATGAAGATACCAGCTTGGATGGGGATACAGAATGACTTCAAGATTCTTTCTCCCGCTCATAATCTTGAATGCGCGGGAGACCCTGACGGAACAAGATGAAGTTCCCGGGCAGGATAACCCTTGACCCGCGACTTGCGATTCTCAATCCTCTTGCCTGCAATTTGGGGGACAGGGGAATTCCATGGATTTGTTGTTGAAGAGAGAACAGACACGAAATCTGACCGGCAGGATAGTTTTCAGACTTTGGGCAAAGACTGAAATGGGAGAGGACGAACGAGCCCTCATCGATAGATATGATATCGCCGAATCCTATCTGCTGGTTTCTGATGATTTTTTGCATCTCAAATGGGCGGTCATTCTGGGTCTTGTCACCTTTTTCGTCACTGGGGGAATTATGGTCACATTGGATGCACCAGAACCAGGCTTCGTTGTCGCCCTGATTGCCGGTGTCGCTGTCGGCTATTGGTGGATCAACGAGAAGCGCGAGACGATTGTCATGCGCGACATGCTACATGGCCGCCGCTTCAAGTGCCGCAGCGTGATCGATCTGGCCAAAAAGGAGGCTATGCTCGAAAATGCCTGCATTTTTCTGCGGCAGGTGGTGGAGACCGCCAAACATTGGGACGGAGTGGAGACCTGCCCCGTTCCGGTATTGGCAAAGGATGAAGCCAAGGCGCTGATCGTGCGAGCATTCTGACATGTCATGGCGCATTGGCGCACCGCTGCATTCCTTTTTGCATGGCCTAATCCGTCCCAGCGAAGCGGATCTGGTGCGCGGTCAATGGAACGAATTGCATGGTGCGTTTCAAGCTGCGGGTGTCGGCGCACCAGGAGCGCGCGAGCAGCTGATCGCATCGCTTGCCGACCATGTACGACAAAAATTATCTCTATCGGACTTCCATGAACAGGCTGGTGTCATCCAAGGCCTTGTTGCGCGGCTGTTCGACTATGAGGGCTTATTTCTGCACCCTGAGGTCGATTGGGAGCCTAAGCGTACCATCGCCGAGCTATGGGAAATCCGCGAAGAGCTGACCCGCCAGCGCGGCCTTGTCGATCACTTTGACGATGTATGTGAGTTGTTTGCGCTTGCCACTACGGCCTTTATCGAACCGATTTATGCGGCTTGCCCAACGCTATTAGAAGGCGATGACAGCGCAGAAGGCATTTCGATTCCAACTGACTTGCTGCGAAGCGTGGGTGACATTGCCGAAGTGACGCAGGCCATGCTGGGGGTTGGCTTTGCCGGTGAGCTTGAAGAGGCAGGCCTGCTGACGCGCCTGTCCAGTTGCCTTGAACGCAATCTGATTGCTGCGTCGGGTGGCAATCCGGCCGATCCGGCGAGCTTCAAACGTGCGCCGAAAATGCCCGAGCAGTTCGATGCCAAATCGCCGGAGCAACTGGTATCGGCATATCTTGGCGGCACACCGCTTTTGGAGCTGTTTGACCAGTCGCTGACATTCACGATTCCGACTAAGGCTCGGTTTGAGCATCATCACATTGTCGCTGGCTCTGGCCACGGCAAGACGCAGACGCTGCAATATCTGATTGCGCAGGATTTGTCGGCAATGGAGCGCGAAAAGCGCTCCATTGTCGTTCTCGACAGCCAGGGCGACCTTATTCGCAACATCGCCCAGCTGGAGCAATTCGCGCCCGGCGGACCGCTGCATGACCGGATCGTCATCATCGATCCGAGTGACGTGGAATACCCAGTCTCGCTCAACCTGTTCGATGTCGGGCAGGAGCGCTTGGCTGGCTATGCGCCGCTGGAACGCGAGCGGCTCACCAATTCCATTCTGGAGCTCTACGACTTTGTGCTCGGCACGCTGCTCGATGCGCAAATGACGCAAAAGCAAAACGTCATCTTCCGCTACGTCACGCGGCTGATGCTGCATATCCCCGATGCCACGATCCATACGCTGCGCGAGCTGATGGAACCGGGCAGCGAGGTGAAATTTGCCGAGCACATCGCCAAGCTGACCGGCACGGCCAAACACTTCTTCGAGACCGAATTTGCCTCCCGCGAGTTCGAGCAGACCAAGAAGCAAGTGCTGCGCCGCCTCTGGGGCATTCTGGAAAACCTGACTTTTGAGCGCATGTTCTCCCATCCCGAGTCCAAGCTCGACCTGTTCAAGGAAATGAATGCGGGTAAAGTAATTCTGATCAACACCGCCAAGGACTTGCTCAAAGAGCAAGGCACAGAAATCTTCGGGCGCTTTTTTATCGCCATGATCGCGCAAGCCGCACAGGAGCGCGCGACACTGCCCGAGAAGGACCGCGTGAGCACCTTCGTCTATATCGATGAGGCCCAGGACTACTTTGACCGCAATATCGGCCTGATCCTGGCTCAGGCGCGCAAATACAATGTCGGCATGGTGCTGGCGCACCAATACCTCGGCCAGCTTGAGCCCAAGCTCCAGGAAGCATTTGCTGCCAATACAGCAATCAAATTTGCGGGCGGCGTCTCCGCCAAGGACGCCCGGTCGCTTGCGCCTATGCTCTATACCCAGCCTGACTTTATCGAAGCGCAAGGCAAAGGCAGCTTCGCATCGCACATCCGGGGTGTAACCAAGAATGCCGTGCCGCTGACATTCCCGTTCGGATATCTGGAAGACCTGCCGAGAATGTCAGCCGAAGGTCGCCGCGTGCTCCAAGACGGCATGCGCGAGCGGTATGCGATGCATCACTCGCAGATCGGACAAACCGAAGACGGCGAGGGTGATGACGGGCATGGTGGAGACGACCCCGAGGGAAAGTCGCCCACAGAGGAAGGCCCCAAGCCTAGAGGTCCAAAAGGTGGAGGAGGCGGCGCGTCGTCAGCGCCTGAGCAAAAAAAGAAATCGGGCAACGATTCGAGCGACGATAGTTCAGATAAAGGCGGAGCCGAACCCAGCGAACGCATACCCGGTCATATCGATACCGATCCCGGCGATCAGTTTTGAAAAATCTCTCCCAGCCATAGCGCGCCGCTGCGCACCATGTGTGCCTCCGCCTGACCATAGCGAACGGTTACAGCCTGCCAATTCATGCATAGGAGATCTGTCCTTCGACCACTTGGAAGGACAGCGCCATGCCGGCCAAACCGATCCGCGACGCTCTTGGCCGTCGCAGCCGCCTCAAACCGATCTCGACGGGCAAACGCGTCACGCCGCAGCCGCGAGATTTGCTCTGGTTCGAAAAGCTGGCAGAACACGGCCCGTTGCCGACTTCCTTTCTCCTGGAATTTTCCAGGCACACTCACAAGTCGCAAAAGCGCGCCAGAGAGCGTCTCACCGACTTGTTCAATGAGGACAATACGCCTCACGGCGGCGCGTACCTGACGCGTCCACACCAGCAATTCCGGACCATCGACAGCCGCTACAATCAGTTGGTTTATGACCTGGCACCAGCAGGCCTTGCTGCGCTCAAGAAGGCGGGCTTCGACGTCCACCCATCACGATCGGGTCCCTGGCTGCATAGCTTCATGGTCAGCTGCATTACCGCTTCTGTCGAGCTAGCAGGCCTTGAGCGGGATAGTCTGCGCTACTTACCCCAAAGCGCTATCCTCGCTCGTGCAGACGCAAATCTGCGCTGGCCGGCGGATGTCTGTGATCCGGATACCGGTGCCTATTACACCAAGGACTTGCTGCCCGATGCCGTGTTCGGACTGGAATATGTGGCCGAGCAGGGCAGTCGGTTTCGCTTCTTCGCGCTCGAGGCGGACCGCGCTACAGAACCGCTTACTTCCGGCAGCTTTCACCGCAAATCGTATGTTCGTCATCTGCTGCAGTACGAAGATTACATCGAGTACGGTGGCTACCGCGAGCATCTTAACCTGACGGCACCTATGTTAGTGCTCAACGTAACGACCAATCTCGCGCGAATGCAGCGAATGCTGCAGGCCACGGCTGAGCAATATCCTGATGGGAACAGCTACCAGCTGTTCCAGGTTTGGAGAGATTTCGCGCCGAGCTTTCGTCCTCCCGAGCCGAACCGTCGTTTCATCGAAGAAGGCTGGGCACGTAGCGGCCTTGAGCCGTTCGACATTTTCAAGCCTTGACGGTTCTGCTGCCGTAACAAGGCAGTGGCAAACGGATCAGCTATTTCACTGAACTGGGTCCGTTCTGGCCCTGACATTTCAAAGATATTCAGGATTGTCGCCGCGCATGCGCGGCGGGGTTGTGTGTTCGGCCCCCGAAAGGACGGGATGGGCGGCGCTCCCGCCTAGGCCAATCAGGCAGCGAGGCAACCCCTGCGGGGTCTTCCACATTGGTTACAGCCCTACAGGTGCATCGCTGCCTGATTGGCCTCTCTGGTCGCAAGTTGCCGCCCACCCCGCCCTTCCGGGGGCCATGGTGGGAGGAGGTAAGCAGAAGGGTGAGGGAATGCACCCAAGCCGGTTCTGCCCAAACTGGAGAACGATCATGGAGTTATGCAATATCGAAATCGCCTGCCTGTCGGTGTCAAAGGCCAATATGCGCCATTGCAGAAAACAGCCCGACATTTCGGACATCCTGCCTTCGGTCAAGGCGCGCGGTGTTCTGGTCCCGCTTTTGGTCCGGCCTGCCGGTGAAGACGGCCAATTTGAAATTGTAGCGGGCCGCCGCCGCTATCACGCGGCGCTAGCCTCCGCCGAGGGGGACGAAACGCCGCCACCTCTGCCCTGCGCCATTCTAGAAGCAGGTGATGATGCCGCCGCGCTCGAAGCTTCGCTGATCGAGAATGTCGCACGGCAAGACCCCGATGAGGTTACCAAATGGGGAACTTTCAAACGGCTTGTGAAAGAAGGACGCTCGAGCGATGACATTGCCGAGACATTCGGCTTGTCGGCAATCAAGGTGAAGCGCATTCTTGCACTCGGCAATCTGCTACCAGCGATCCGCGCGGCATACCGCGCTGATGACATCGACGTTGTTACAATCCGCCACCTGACACTCGCCACCAAGGCGCAGCAGAAGTCATGGTTGGAACTGTTCAAGGACGAAGAGGCATACGCCCCGCGCGGCCATCAGCTCAAGGCGTGGCTGTTTGGCGGTGCATCCATTCCAACCGAGGCAGCGCTGTTCGACATATCCACCTATCAAGGACATGTGATTACCGACCTGTTCGAGGATGATGGCTATTTTGCCGATGCCGACCAATTTTGGATTGCGCAGAATGCCGAGATCGAGCGCAGACGGGCTGTGTACTTAGAGGATGGATGGAGTGCGGTCGAAATCGTGCCGCCCGAGCGCTATTTCCAGACTTGGGAATATGTCCATGTGTCCAAGCGTAATGGCGGGCGCGTCTATGTCGATGTGAATGGGCGCGGTGAGGTTGCCTTCCACGAGGGCTATCTCACCCGCAAGGAGGTGCAAAGGCAGGCCGCAAACGGTGGTTCAGACGAAGCGCCCACGACCAGCGCTCGTCCGGAGGTCACCAACCCGATGAACGAATATCTCGACCTGCATCGTCATGGCGCAGTTCGCGCCGGCATGGCGACACGTCCAGACTTGGCGCTTCGCGTTGCTACTGCCCATATGATCTGTGGTTCCCCCCTATGGCAGGTAAGGCCCTTCGAGCCGCGTTTGCAGCGACAAGCGGTTGTCGAAAGCATTGCCAGAAGTCGCGCCGAAACGGCGCTGGCGGATCGTCGCCGCGGGGTGCAAGCATTGCTCGGTTTCGAATGCGAGAATGCCTGCGTGGTTCAAGCACATGACCATATGGACGGGATCACCGGCGTAGTGCGCAAACTGCTGTGCCTTTCCGATGACGATGTGCTTGCCATACTCGCTTTGGTGATGGCTGAAACACTAACGCCGGGCACCGAACTGGTCGAGGCGCTGGGACTGGAACTGGCGACTGACATGTCAGCTTGGTGGAGCGCTGATCAGGCGTTTATTGATCTGATCCGCGACCGCGAAGTCCTTGTCGCGATCCTGTCCGAAGTCGCCGGTCAGGCAGTGGCCGAGGCCCACTCACATGAGAAGACTGCGACCCTCAAACGTCTGATTGCCGATTGCCTTGAAGGAACCGGTGACCGCGAGAAATGTGAAAACTGGGTGCCGCGTTGGCTTGGCTTTCCGCCTTCGGCCTATACCGAGCGCGGCGGGGTCGGGACTGTCACAGCCCACCAGCGGCTTGGATTATCTGGCAGCGAGGAACCGGTCCAGCCAGAGCAACTGCACGAAGCTGCCGAATGAGAATATGAATGCGGCAGGGCAGCAACCATGTTGTCCCTGCCGCGTTTCGTGCTTGCCAACGCGCTCAAAAAAATGAGCCAAGACATAGCTTGGCTCAAAGGTTTTACGGCACGACTGTCGGCGGCAGCGACCGGATTTAATACTCGCTGGCAAGCATCACGGTCAGGACACGGCGTGTGACCGCTTCGTCCGCCGGGTCCGGAGACCCGCCATCAAGATCGCAATTGTAATAGTCGATTTTCCAGAAGACGGTCTGGCCTGCCGATTCGAAGGACCCGAAATCATGTTCGCCATGCGGATCGTTGCCTTCGGTAAAATCGTCGAATTCCATCACTGCGCGCATCACCTCCCCGACCTGGCTCTCGCCGAGTGCCTGTATGCCTTGTGTGATGAGGATCTGACCGGAAAACCCGGTTTTTCGGAAGCGATCATTGAGCGAGCGAATGCGCTCGGTTTGGTCTTCGTTCATCGGTATCTCTCCTGATCAATCCGGCAACACAGCACGCGGCCGGAAGCGATCAGGCGAAACAATTTTCAGTATATCATGGCGCTCAGATAACCGGACAATCTCTCAACAGGGGGGCGGCCCGTTGCGGCGCCCCTGGGAACTGCAAGGAACTTGAGAGGAACTCTTGGTCTTACATCGCTGCCGCGAGCGGCCCCGCTCCGCCATGCGCGACGCAATTGGCAAGCGACAAGGCCTCGAACAAGACCATGCTGCGCGGCTGATGATCGAAAATGCGTCGCTTCTTCGGCAGCCATGGCTGAAGCGCCGGATAGATTGCTACCAACGCAGCTGCCTCCTCGTACTTGCTGGGAAAAGAATGGTGATGCTCGGTCGCAACATGGATGACGCTATTGTGCTCGGCGACCATTTCCATCGCTGCAATCAACTTCTGCGTCGCTGCGCCCTTGCGGTTATCAATGCCGAGCCGTTCGGTCACCACCACATGGGGACGATAGGAATTGATTATCTCCTGGGCATAGGCAGCTGCATCGACCGATGATTTGGCAACCTTCTCGGTTGTCTGCCAATCCTTCAGCTTCTCGCCATGCAGCACTACCATGCCGATGCGGTCGGAAATGGCTGCAAAGGCCAGCACCTTGAGCGGCATCATATGTTGGCGCCATTACCGGCCAATTGGCGCTCCAGGCGTTTGAGGCTGGCCTCGCGGTTGAATGTCTCGGCTGTGAGTGTTCGGTTCGCAGGTAGCGCAGGCATGTTCGCGCGCAGACGCACCCGTCCCTCCTCGAGCCCGTCGGCGAACAGGCTTTCAAACGATCGCGAGAAGACGAGCGAGAGCATGCAGACCTGCTCTACCGTGGGCCGCTGCCTGCCCTTTTCCAGTTCTACAATCGCGGATTGCTGAGTGCCGATCAGCAGGGCGACATCGCTTTGCGTGAGGCCCGATTTTCGACGCGCCAAGCGCAAGTCGAGGGCAAATTGTGTGGACATGTTGAATATGAACTTATCTGGTAATCCACGTCCAGTTTAGGTTCCGATGTCTCGCCGCGCTAGTTGCCGCAAAATCAGTGCAGCCGATATTCGCGCGAGGGGTCTATTTTGAGCTTTGCCCCAAGCGCGCTGTGGCAGTTGGTGATGCCGGAAAGGCTTGATGCCTTTCCGAACCAGCCACAGCGCGCTGTGTGGTTGCTTTACCCCCTGCGTGATTGCGCCAGCCTGTCAGATGTTCAGGATATCGAAAATCCTGCCCTGAATGCTAGTCGCCGCAAAATCGGTGGGCACGATATCGCGGCAACTATCAGCGATGACGGTCAAAGCGCATGCTGGTTACACCCGGTCCCGCCTGAAACGCGGGACTACGGCCTTCGCCCATGCAAACCTTACCTCACATCGCCACCATCGGAGATGCATATCATCGCTATTTCCCGCGCGCTTTCGGTATCCGTCAGGCAGACCGGATGCATTCGATGTACCTGATCGGCCAGACCGGAACCGGCAAATCGACTCTGCTGTTCAACCTGGCTATGCAGGATGCCAGGGCTGGACATGGCTTTTGCCTTATCGACCCGCATGGCGACCTGGCCGCATCGCTCAGCCAATCGCTGGATCGGCCCCACATCTACTGGAACATGGCTGACCCGAATACGCCCTATGGCTACAACCCGATCACGCGGACTTCGGAACTGAACCGCCCGCTCGTGGCTTCGGGCCTGATCGATGCTTTGAAGAAGCAATGGGCCGATGCCTGGGGTGCGCGCATGGAACATCTCCTGCGTTACGCCTTGCTGGCCCTGCTAGAGTTACCCCGCGCCGATCTGCGCGATGTCGTCCGCATCTATGTCGAAAGCGACTTCAGGCGCGCGGTGCTTCCCAATGTCACCGATCCGCAGGTGCGCGAATTCTGGACGAGCGAATTTCCCAAGATGAATTACCGAACTGCCTTTGATGGTGTTGCGCCAATTGCCAACAAAATCGGAGCAATCCTTGCCAATCCAATTGTCCGAAAGGCGGTGTGTGAACCGGCCGAGCCTCTGCGGTTCCGGCGGATCATGGATGATGGCGAAATTCTCATAGTCAATCTCGCCAAGGGACGCATCGGTGCCGACAGCGCCAATGTCCTGGGCGGTCTAATCGTCTCGAGCATCATGCATGCTGGTTTCTCGCGGCACGATCAGCCTGAAACCATGCGGCGGCCATTTTTTCTCGCTGTCGACGAATTCCACAGCTTCACCACGGAAGCATTTGCCGATCTGTTGCCCGAGGCCCGCAAATACGGCCTCTCGCTTACGCTCAGCCACCAGCACATTGCCCAGCTCGAGCCGGTGGTGACCGAGGCAATCCTTGGCAATGTCGGAACGATTGTCGCTTTCCGTCTCGGCGTAACCGATGCAGCAGTCCTTGCACGCCAGCTAGGCGACATCGCTCCCGATGCTCTTACCATGCTCGCCAATCATCACGCCCTGGTCCAGCTCATGGTCGATGGCCGCAAGACGCGCGCATTTTCAGCGACAACGAGACCGGCCATTATCGGCGGCAGCGATATCGCGGCAACTAGTCTGGATTTGAGAGCGGCATAGAATGGAGCAATGAATCTGTCACCGCAAAAGGACCCAGAGCGCATCTGCCACGACGATGCCTACCTCCAGGAATATTTCGAAATCTGCAAACGCATCTATGAGCAGATGGAGCGCGATGGCACCTGGCC
>JAQWKP010000323.1 GCA_029247785.1 Novosphingobium sp. | reverse complement strand
AGGCAGGCCGGATCAGCCCACAAACAGCATTAAAATCAGGTGCCGGACGGCCGACATGCCACAAAATCCAGGGCTGCGATCGCCATCACCCCGTCAGGCCGCCTGCTTCAGGCCAAAATCGACATTCTTCGAGGTGCCCTTATGATTAAGTCGCACCGGGCTTCTGGGGTCGCACAGGAGCATGCGGCCCACTTGGCGGTACCGCACCGGCCATCGAAGCCGCCTCGCCCTTCAGTCGCCTATCTTGCGTCTTGCCAATCCTGAACCACGCCTTCTCCCGGCTTCGGCAGCGGCGCGACGATCCGTAATATTACGAATGACACGATCAAGAAGACGGAGGCCGAGTGAAGCGCGAATGGCAAGTCGCGGACGTCGGCGATTGCGCCCCATGCCCATGAACCTATTGCCATGCCGCCGAAGGTAATCGCCTGGTAGATTGACAGGCACCGCCCCAGGATCTCGTCAGGCGACCGCATCTGCACGGCTGTGTTGATGCTAGTCAGCAATGCCACCCAGGCAGTGCCCGCAATAAAGGCAAAGGGTAGAGCAAGGGTGACAGATCGCAGTTCGGCCAGAGCAGACATGACGATGACGAAAATCAGTGCGCCCAGCGTGACGATACCCTCCAGTCGCAACCGGCGACGAATCTGGCCGATGAATGGCGCGGCCACTATCGAGCCGACACCAAACATGCCGAGCATCAATCCGAATTCGATCTCGCTGCCGTGCAACCGCTCCCGAACCACGACGGGCAGCATCGACTGGTAGCCAGCAAGGCCGAAGCCGACGACGAGGCCGCGCAGGAGAATACGGCGCAACGCAAGCGAGCCTGCGCAATAGCGCAGCCCTATCGCTATCGCGGGGAAAATAGGCCTGCGCGAAACTTTGCGCGCCTCAGGCCGCCACCGCAGCAGCACGAATATCAGGGCGCAATAGCTGATGGCGTTGATGGCGAATGCCAGGGAGACGTCCCAGATTGAAATCAGCAGCCCGCCCAGCGCCGGCCCGACGCTGCGCGCGATATTGAACGCGATGGAATTAAGCGCGATCGCCTGCGGCAGCTCACGGCGGTCGACCTGTTGCCGCACCGAGGCCTGCCAAGCCGGCGAGTTAAGCGCGGTGCCAATACC
This sequence comes from Novosphingobium sp., assembly GCA_029247785.1. Classification (GTDB taxonomy): domain Bacteria; phylum Pseudomonadota; class Alphaproteobacteria; order Sphingomonadales; family Sphingomonadaceae; genus Novosphingobium. The sequence continues at coordinate 6,193 of JAQWKP010000323.1, read as the reverse complement.
GACAGTTAGCGTGAACGCCAGCAGAAGGATCGGCGTGATGAGCCCGGCGTAGGTCATCGTCGCCAGCACCGCCGATGTCGCCAGCATGCCGACCTGGGCGGACAGCATGACGCGCCGCCGGTCGAAATTGTCGGCGATCGCGCCGGCAATCATGCCGAATAACATGATCGGCACGGTCGCCGATGCCTGGACAAGACCGATCAGCTGGTGCGAATCGGTCAGCGACGTCATCATCCAGGCAGCGCCGACTGCCTGGATCGTCGCGCCCAGATTGGAGAACAGGTTGGCGATCCAGATCGCACGGAATATCGGTATGCGAAACGGAGAGAATGCCCCGATCCGCTCGGTCAGTTCGGCTGGGTTGTCCAGATCGTCAGGTTTCGCATCGGCCACGGCCACCCGTTAAGGCGCTCGCGATTGTGTCGCAAGCACCAGAATCGAGTGTCCGTGAGCTTCGTGTCGTTTAGACGGCTTTGCGAACTTTCTGCCGGTGAGCGCCAACACCCTTCTTGCGGCGAGGACGAAAGCGCCGTTCGGTATCGCCTTCCGCGCCGCGCTCGCCATGCCTGTCGCGACGCGAATCATTCTTGCCATGCGGGCGCGCGTTTCGACCGGGCCCTGCAGACTTGCGGCTCGGCGCAGGAAGCCGGCTTGCCTCCTTGGTGAAGTCTTCGGGCAAGGCCAGTGGCGCAGGCCGGCTGCGCGTGAGCTTTTCAATGTCGCGCAGCAGGGGCTTTTCGTCGGGAGCGACAAAGCTGACCGCGATGCCGTCAGCGCCAGCGCGCGCGGTACGGCCGATGCGGTGGACATATTGCTCGGGGACATGCGGCAAGTCGAAATTGAACACATGGCTGACGCCCGAAACGTCGATGCCCCGGGCGGCGATGTCGGTGGCAATAAGCACTGGGGCTGAGCCTTGCCGGAACGCTCCAAGGGCGGCCGTGCGCTGAGCCTGGCTCTTGTTGCCATGGATTGCGGCTGCTGGGACACCTGCTGAACTGAGATGGCGCACGATGCGGTCTGCACCATGCTTGGTGCGGCTGAATACAAGCGCACGTTCGACCGACCCGTCGGCCAGCCCGGCGCGCAGGCTCAGCGTCAGCAGTGCCTGTTTTTCGGCCTGGTTCACGAAAGTCACGAACTGTTCGACCCGCTCCACTGTGGTCGCCTGGGGTGTTACCTCCACGCGCACCGGATCATGGATGAACTGCTTGCCAAGCTCGGCAATCGCCTTGGGCATGGTCGCGGAAAAGAACAGGCTCTGGCGCTCTTTCGGCAACATTCCGGCGACCCGCTTGAGCGGGTGGATGAAGCCAAGGTCCATCATCTGGTCGGCCTCGTCGAGAACGAATATCTCGACATGGCGCAGTGTCAGCGCGCGGCTGTCGATCAGGTCAAGCAGGCGGCCCGGCGTTGCGACAAGCACGTCGCAACCGCGCTCCAGCGCGCGGGCGTGTTTGCGCGATGGTACTCCGCCGAAGATGCATTGCACGGACAGGTTCAGGAATTTGGCATAGCCGCGCATATTGTCGGCAATCTGTGCGGCGAGCTCGCGGGTGGGCGAGAGCACCAGCATGCGGCAGGCAGCGCTGCGGCGACCCTGCGGGTCATTTGCCAGCCGGTGCAGCGATGGCAGCGCGAAGGCTGCTGTCTTACCGGTACCCGTCTGGGCGATGCCGAGCAGGTCTCGGCCTTGCAATAGTGCGGGAATTGACTGGCGCTGGATTGGAGTGGGATCGGCGTAGCCTTTGTCGCTAAGCGCGCGAAGAATGGGCTCGGCAAGGCCGAGCTCGGAAAAATAGGACATTTGAATTCTTTCAATAATATGCGTGGCGCGGCGGCAGTCGTGCCAGCCGCGCGAGGCAAGGGTTCGTCAAAATTGCGACCCTGCGTGAATAAGGAAGCTTTGGTTCGTGCTCGCGATCGTAAATCGGGGCAGGTCTTGCGAAAAACCGCATAACCTCACGCTGCCCCGGATTGCGACGGGATATGTCCCGGCACCGATAGCTTGGCGGCCACTTAGACTTGATTACCGCAAAAAGCAAGATAATTACGCCAAGGTGTTGAATGGTTGCATCGTACCGCACTCCATGGTCTGGCGTGAACCCATGGACGATCCGCCATCGCCTTGTACCGGTATTTGCGGGATTGAGGAGGCATCCGGGCGATGCGCCGGGTGCAGCCGAACCCTGGCGCAGATCGCAGCCTGGTCCACTCTTTCGGCGGAGGCCAAGCGCAATATTCTCGCCAGTCTTGCCGCCGACAAGCTTCAGTAATAGCCGTCCAGCTTGGTGTGATCCCAGCTAACATGGCGGTAAGACGTGAAGCGCAACAGGACGCGCTTGGCGATCGAGGCGCGAACCTGCTCGCTCATGCCTTCTGTCATGCTGGTCGTGAGTGCCCCCTCCGCCCGGATGTTTGTCATCAGGCGAGCGACATCCTCCGGATCGCCGATGATTTCGGCATCGGCATAGGCGATCACCGATTTGAGATCGTCATAGGTCTCGCCGCTTTCGACCAGCAGGGTAGCACGCGGATCACGCTCAAGATTGCGGACCTTCTGGCTCTTGCGGAAGGATGAAATGAGGATGCGGCCCTCCTCGTCGAGGCCGTAATTCATCGGCACGGGATGTGGCAGGCCATCGGGCCCGTTGGTGACGAGAATGATGCGCGAGTTGGTTGAAAGATAGCCTCGGACTTCCTCGGGGTTCATCTGGATTGTTTCTCTGCGCGACGGCATTGCAGTTTCCTTTTCAGGTCTTTGAGCCCCATTGCACTGTGCGGGAATCGGCGGAATGCACATGCCTGCGCAGCGATGTTCGGGCCAGCCGTTCAATCTCGACCTTGCGCCGGGCAGCGGCAAGCGGTCGCATCGGGGCCGGTCGCAGGATTTCAGCATCATAGCCATCGGCGACAATGACGCCGCACAATTCGGGCAGGAAGGCTTCGCCGTCGAGGCAGCCGCGGTCAAGGCCTGGCGGCAGGCCCCAATAGAAGCGGTCGCAGAATTCAAGATAGTCCGGCCATTTGGAGTCGCCCAGCAGGTCGGCACGGCTGACCTTGATCTCGACGATGACGATGCGGCCCTTGGAATCCAGGCCCATCAGATCGGCCCGCCTGCCTGAACGCAGCGGCATCTCGGCCAGGCACCAGACGTCGTTGCGAGCGAATAGCCGACCGATTCCCCGCACGACATCGGCGGCGACTGGCTGGTCCGGTGAAGTGATCGGGAGAGAATCAGGCTCGGCCATGCCCCCTCATAGGAACATATCAGGAACTTTCAAGCCTCTAACCGGTTCAGCTAATTCGCTTGGGACCGTGACTGCCGCCGGGCGGTATCAGGGCTAGAATGGTGTCGCGAGCAGTGAGAAACTCCTGCCAGAGCGCCTGTGCGGCACCGTGAGGGTGTCTGCCGCGTGCATGGACTGCCAGCAAGGCGCACAATCCTGGCTCCATCACTGCGGCGAGGTCGGCGATCCCTTGATCGGCCAATTCTCGTTGCCAGCCCCCGACATCGCGAATGACGGCGGGAAAATTTCGGATCTCGGGAGTCATTCCCCTCGCCTCCTCGCCGGCCAGCAAGGCGACCGCGCTGGCGGCGTTGTGAAGCGCCGACCACTTCATGCTCAGGGCACTTGCCGAGCCCTGGCCGAATTCAGCCCGACCTGACCGCGAAAGGTGGCTGCCCTGCCGCTTGGCCCCGTCTTGGATATTGGTTGTGGCGCTCATAGCTTCCGCCATAGCGCAATCGCCGTTGCCAAATCGCTAATTTCACTGGTCTTGGGGTCAATCAGCGCTAGGAGGTTCCGCTCGGGTCGGCATCGCCACGCCAGGGCGACGAGTGGCCCGGAGAAGCGGGAGGACAGGATGGCGCATACCGCGCAACTGGGCGCGCTGGAGGAATGGCGCAAGCACTGGACTGTCGTCGTTCCCTGTTTCCTCGGCATCATGCTGATTTCAGCCCATGGCCATGCTTTGGGCGTCATGATCCGCCCACTGGAGCAGGAATTCGGCTGGCCGCGAGCGCAGATTTCTGCAGGTTTCCTGTTCATCTCGGTGATGGCACTGGTGCTCGGCCCGCTGATTGGCGGGGCCGTAGACAGGCTTGGCGCGCGCCGCATCGGCATGCTCGGTATCCCGTTTTATTGTTCGATGCTGGCATGCCTGTCGCTTGCCAATGACAATATCTACTCGTGGTGGGGCCTGTGGATATTGGTCGCCATCGGCAGCATGACGATCCTGCCGGTTGTCTGGATCTCGGTGCTCAATGGCTATTTCTTCCTGAGCCGGGGGCTTGCCATGGCGATCGCCCTGTCCGGAACGGGCTTGGGAGCGGCGATCTGGCCCTTTCTGACCAACACTCTGGTCGAGGAGTTTGGATGGCGCATGGCCTATGTCGCATTGGCCATGATCAGCGCTGCTATCTGTTTCCCGATCACTTGGCTGCTGTTTCGTGAAGCTGGCACCGATCGCCCCTGGCGCCGTGCAGCGCAGCCGGTTGACTTGTCAGAGGCTCGGCCCGCCGCGAGCGAGACTCCAGGGCCGACCGTGCGTGAGCAGATGGCCAGCCGACGTTTCTACAAGCTCGCCGGCGCTTCGATCGTTTTTGCGATCGCCAGCTGCGCATTGACCAACAACATGGTGCCGGTGCTGATTGGGGAAGGTCTCACTCCGGGGACCGCTGCAGCCACCGCGGGGTTATTGGGAATCGGCTCGATCACCGGGCGAATTGTCGGCGGCTTCCTGCTTGACCGCCTCGATGGCAACAAGGTCGCCGCCGTCAGCGTATTGCTGCCGATCATCCCGACCACGATCCTGCTCATGACCGACCAGTCGCAGGCCTGGGCGGCCCTCGCCTGCCTGATCATGGGACTTTCGGTCGGGACCGAACTCGATTGCTGCGCCTATCTTGCAGCGCGCCACTTCGGCACGCGCCATTTCGGAACGCTGTTCGGTTCGATCAATGGCATGCTTTTGTTTGGCGCTGGCCTGGCGCCGCTCAGTGCGAATGCCGTTTATGATGTCACCCGCAGCTATGATCTTGTGCTCTATGCGTTGTTTCCCCTGTTCGTGCTCACCGCCATCCTGTTCCTTGCGCTAGGCAATTATCGGCACCTGGATCCTGAGACCGGCATACCGATGGCTGCGACACCCGGCAGCGGGAATCCAACGTAAACGCAAAGTGCCCAAATCCTCTGGTAAGGGCAGGTGCGACCTGCTAACCGCTCGCCCTCGCGCGCACCCGTAGCTCAGCTGGATAGAGCGCTGCCCTCCGAAGGCAGAGGCCAGAGGTTCGAATCCTCTCGGGTGCGCCATTTTTTCAATGACTTAGATAAGCATCGAAGCTCTATCCTATGAAATTCCTGTAATTCATGGTGTAGAATTTGGGTCAATTGGAGCCGCGTGCCACCGCCATAGGCAGGTCACCCGGTCTTAGTGCTTGCTCGCCAGTGGAAGCCGAAGAGGGCGACGGTCTCGACGTTGACGATAGGACGCCGAACGCTCAAGCCGGAGCGCATGACCCAGCTTAGAGTCCGGACAGCACTTGAGAATGCCAAGAGCGGATCACTTGATGGGAAGTCGAGCTATGAAGGTGCTGCTGCGCTGCTCATGGCTGACTATCTCCATGAGCACAAAGCCGCCAACTATCCTGCGTTGAGGTAAGGCGATAGATTTTCACCTCGACAGTCACGCCATCGATGGTGACGGTGCGGGAAAGGCCCGAGGTGACTATGTTGGGGTAACGATCCGTCATAGACCATTCTTCCTTGATACCGGTCTAGCGATCCTAGCCGCCGATCACCGAGAGTTCATTGCCCTAATGCTTCGTCAGCCAATTTGGGATTACAAATCCGGGAGGCTACATTGAAGCTAGTGAGAACGAGGTTCAATTGAAGCAGGTCGCAGCCGCAATTGCTATTAGAGATGGGCTAGTTCTAGTCACTCGACGCGGCCCCGGGGAAAATCTCGAGGGTTGCTGGGAGTTCCCCGGCGGTAAGCTGGAGCCCGGAGAAACCCCTCAGGAATGCATCGTCAGAGAGTTGGCAGAGGAGCTTGGTGCGCGCGCCTCGGCAGGAGAAATCATCACGCAATCAATCTATGATTACCCGGGTGGCGCCATCAACCTCATTGCAGTGGAAGTGACCTTGCACGAAACGGATTTTGAATTAACGGTCCACGATGCCGTGCAATG